>JBGTKO010000323.1:0-27651 GCA_041744595.1 Pirellulales bacterium | reverse complement strand
GGAGCAACTGGGCTACGGATCGGAGCAACTGGGCTACGGATCGGAGCAACTGGGCTACGGATCGGAGCAACTGGGCTACGGGAAGGCGCATCCGCTTGCGAATACGGTCTCCGGCTCGGGGTTGGCCGTGTCATGGAGCCGGCGTAGGAAACAAGCGCAGCCTGGAGGGCGGAGCGCAGTTTCCTCCGAGTGAGCGAAGGCCATGGAAGCGAGGCCGCGTGCGGCCGAGCGATGGCCGAAGCGCACGTCCGGCGAAGTGGCACGGGCAACCTCGAGCCACGCAGGACGCTCTATACCAAGGGCCGAAACCGCCCCACGAGCTCATGCAACCGGGCGGTAATCTGACCAAGCGAGCAGACTTCGACGGTATCGAGCAGTTCAACAAAGACATTGCCCCCCGACTCGACGACACGGCTGAGTGCATCGAGTGCCCGACCTGCCGCCACGCGATTGCGTTTCTTGAACGCCTTCACCCGGGACACCTGCCGTTCTTTCTTCGCTTTGCTCGTCCGCATCATTTCGACCTCAGGCAGTCGTTCCGACTCATCGCGGTATCGGTTCACCCCCACGCTCGGTCGTTCACCGGAGCCGATCTGTCGCTCATACCGCAGCGCCGCATCCTGGATCTGACTCCGCTGATACCGGTGCTCAATGGCGGCGAGCACGCCGCCAAGCTCGTCGAGTGTTTTCAGTTCGGCGAGGATCCCGCATGTGACCGCCTCCTGAACCACCGCCATGCCGGGTGAGCCTGCGACCGCGTTCATCATGTGCCGAAAGAGGCCCGACTCCTCGAGGAGAATCGCTTGGGCATTGGCTGCGAGCTTCACATACTCCTCACCGGGCGTCGTGAATGGTTCATCGGCACTGTTACTGTGGCAGGAGTTCGTCGCGTTCGCGTAGGCGAGCAGCAGTTCGACCGCCGTGCGGGTGAGGTTGTTCTTGAACGCCGGGGCCACGAGCGACCGCCCGGAAGTCTGCGTATGGAGCCGCATCCGTTGACCTCGCTCGTTGGCACCAAAGACATCACGCATACCGATCGCCCAAATCCGCCGGCAGGCGCGGGCCAGTGCCAGGTATTCGATATCGAGCCCGCAGTCGAGGAAAAACGATAACCGGGGTGCAAACGCATTCACGTCGAGCCCTCGGGCGGCAAAGGTCTCGACGTAACAGAAACCGTTCGAGAGCGTGTAGGCCGCCTGCTGCACCGGTGTGGCTCCAGCCTCGGCGATGTGATAGCCGCTAATCGAGATCGGATACCACCGCGGCACCGCCCGCACACAGTGCTCGACCATGTCGCCCAGGAATCGGAGCGACGCATCGAGTGGAAAGATCACCTCGTTCTGGGCCTGCACTTCCTTGAGCACGTCGGCCTGCACCGTCCCGCGAAGACGTGCCACGCAATCGGCACCGAAACGCCGCTTCGCTGCCGCGACATACATGGCCAACAAAATTGGCGCAGGGCCATTGATCGTCATCGACACGGAGCATGCCGGATCGGTCAGGTCAAAGCCTTCGTAGAGCCGCACCATGTCTTCGACTGTATCGATCGCCACGCCCCCTTCGCCGATCTTGCCGAAGACTGCCTCGGCATCGGAGTCGAGGCCGTAGAGCGTCGGCCCGTCGAAAGCCGTCGAGAGTCGCACGCTCGGCTGGTGCTGCGTGAGGTAGTGGAACCGAGCATTGGTGTCTTCCGCGAGGCCGAGCCCTGCGAATAAGCGGGTCGGTTCTTCGGGTCGTGGCTGGCCCGAGCCGCTCTCTGGCTCGAGGTAGATCTCTGGATGAATCCCGTTCACAAATGGAAATGTGCCGGGGAGTCCTTCCCCCATCAGAAATCGCGCGATCGCTCCGGGCTCATCGAGCACCGGCAGAGCCAGCCGCGGAAGTTCGAGCCCCGTTGGCGTGTTGACACGCGGGATCGCGGCCTGGAGTGCCTGCCATCGCGTGAGCCAGGCCCGACCTGCCTCGGCGTCTGATCTCGCGTTGCACACTTCGGCCTCGACGGTGGCATCGTATGCCGCACAGGCCCTCGCGATGTCAGCCAGCATGCCCATCGGATGCCTCCTCACTCGTCGGCTTTTCTGAAGCCGCCTGTCAGTGCACGCAGCAGTTCGTCCACACCCGGGTCGCGATGTGCCTTGGCCACCGTCGCGATCACTCGGCGGCCTCCACCTGCCCCGCGAAGTCGCTGGCTTACCTCGCTCACCGCCGTCTTTGCGGCCGCAAGGTCCCCCTTGTTCACGACCACGATGTCGGCCACATCGAGCATGACGATCTTTTGGAGTTGCAGCCGTGCCCCGTAGTCAGGACTCATCACGAGCACCGACATATCGACCATGCCCTGATCGACACCAAACGGCACAGACTCCTGGCCGATGCCAACTGTCTCGACGATCACAAGGTCAAACCGCAGACTCCGTAGGATCGCCAGGCACCGCTCGGTCAATGCCGCCACCCCGCCGGCGGTGCCGTGTGTCGCAAGTGATCGCATGAAGACCCGGTCGTCCTGTGACCAGATCATCGTGGCTCGGTCGCCGAGGAGCGCGCCTGCTCCGAGAAGGCTCGGATCGTGGGCGAGGATGGCCACACGCGCCTTTGGATGAGTGGCAAGATATCGGCGGACCAGCTCGTCGATGAGCGTTGTCTTTCCGGCGCCGCCAGGGCCGGCGATGCCGATCGTGCGGGGCTTCGGCCCCCTGCGTCGCGGGGGCGATACAACGGCCGAAAGCATTCCTGCGATCTCACGGTCCGATGGAAAACTCCCCGCTGTCTTTACGGGTGGTTTCGGCACGGTGCGTTTCCGCATCCCGTACCCAAGCACAAACGCCACGATTTCGTCGAGTGGCGTGCCCGCAAAAAAGATCCGGTCCACGCCCCGCCTCACCATCTGCTTGGCGTCGGCCGCGGTGATCGTGCCGCTGCCACCACCGAAGAGGCCGATGTCGGTGGCCCCGCGGGTTTTGAGAAGCTCGAGCACCTCACTGAAAAACTCGACGTGGCCGCCGTTGTAGCTCGACAGTCCGATCGCGGCGACATCTTCCTGAATCGCTGCTCGGACAATGTCACGGGCGGTGCGATGGTAACCGAGATAGATGACCTCGATGCCTGCCTTCACAAGCTCGAGGTTGATCGTGTTGATGGCGCTGTCATGGCCATCGCAGATCGGCACTGCCGTCAGGATGCGCACCGGAATTTTTGTCATCAGACGTCGCCTCGAAGCCGCAGCGAGGTTTCATCGCCCACCACGCCAGATCATTGCCACGTTCGTTGTCAGTGACCCACCCATGTTGAAGGTCATCACCGTGCGTGCCCCATCCACCTGCCGCTCACCCGCCTCGCCGCAAATCTGCCGAAACATTTCGACCACCTGTCGCACGCCGGTGGCACCAACCGGATGGCCATCGCCGATCAGGCCGCCTCCTGTGTTCACCGGCAGCGAAAAGGCCGGGCTCGTTCCCACGCCTACCTCCGCGCGGGCCTGCGGCAACGTCGTTGCCCCCGACGCCATGAGCTCCGCGGCTTTGCCACGCTCCGCCCACCCGAGCGCCTCGTAGGCCACAAGCTCGGTGATCGAAAAGCAGTCATGGACTTCCGCGGCGTCGAGGTCGTGAGGTGACACCCCGGCCATCGCATACGCTCGCTCCGCCGCCCGTCGCACGATTGGGAATTCTGGCACCTGCTTTCCCGCAAGTGGCAGCACGTCGGTCGTGTGCCCAAAGCCTTCGAGCCGCATCGAACGCCCGGCGTGCTTCACCAATCGGTCTGATGCCAGCACCACCGCCGCGGCCCCATCGGTGATCTGCGAGCAGTCGGTGATCTTGAGTGGCGGCGCGAACCGCGGGTTCGTATCACACGCCGTCAGCGCCTTGTCATGCGTCATCGCCGCATCACGCATCTGGGCCAGCGGATTGTGACGCGCATGGGCGTAGTTCTTGAGCACGACCGCTGCGAGGGCTTCATCGACAAGCCCACACGTTTCCGCATAGGTCTCGGCGATGCTCGCAAACATCTTGGGCATCATGTGCTCGCCGTAGGTCGGTCTTTCCGTGTGCCAGTCAGCGGCGGCTGCGAGTACCTCCGCGCCGTCGGCAGGCGCCATCGTTTTTTGTTGTTCCGCGCCCACGACGAGCACCACATCAAAAATGCCGCCACGGATCCAATGGGCGGCCGTGAGCACCGCAACGCTGCCGGACGCGCAGGCGGCTTCGGTGTGGAGCGTCGGGATGCCGACGAGCGCGGGATCGATGCCGACGAGCAGAGCCCCGAGATGGAGCTGACGGGTGTAGAGCCCAGCGGCAAAGTTGCCGACCACTCCCGCCTCGATCGCGGCTGGCTCGAGCCCTGCGTCAGTGATGGCCGCCCGGCCGGCTTCGACGATCACGTCCTGGAGGAACAGCCCCTCCTTCCGAAGATTTCGTTTGAAATCGGTCCGCCCCGCGCCGATGACGTGAACGCGTCTGTTCATCGTTGCACCTTCTCCATTGTACGATCACCTTCAATCATGAGCTTTACCGACAAGGTCGTTTTCGTCACCGGCAGTTCCCGCGGCATTGGCGCGGGGCTCGTGCGGGCGTTTTCAGTTCGCGGCGGCCGGTGCGTCATCAACTATGTCGCCGATGCCACGGGACACAACCGTGCCGACGCCGAATCACTCGCGGCCGAGATCGGAGCCGCCATGACCGTGGAATGCGATGTGGCCGACCATGCCGCCGTCGGAACCGCGATGAACGCCGTCGTCGAGCGGCTCGGTGGGATCGACATCCTCGTCAACAACGCCGGCATCCTGCGGGATCGCACGCTCAAGAACATGACCCCTGCCGATTTCGACGATGTGGTGCGGGTGAACCTCGGCGGCGCTTTCAACACGCTCCAGCATGCCGCCACGCTGCTTCGTCCGGATGGACGCGTCGTAAACATCGCATCGGTCGCGGCCTTCACCGGCTTCTTTGGCCAGGCCAACTACGCGGCGAGCAAGGCGGGGCTGGTCGGGCTCACAAAAGTCGCCGCCCGCGAATTCGCCCGGCACGGCACGACGGTCAACTGTGTCGCCCCGGGGTTTGTCGCGACCGACATCATCAAGGACATGCCTGACGACATCACCGAGAAATTCATTGCCCAGATCCCGCTGGCTCGGCTCGGCCAGGTCGACGACGTCGTCCACCCCATCCTCTTTCTCTGCACGCCCGAGGCGGCCTACATCACCGGCCAAGTCCTCCACGTCAACGGCGGCTTCTATATGTAGCGGCACGTTCAGGGACAGGTACCTCGATGACCTGCTCGCGATCCAGCAACGGAACCCGAGGTTCCGAACAGGTTGATTGACGATCTCGAATCCCGCACCAAAAATGGAGTCAACGAGGTAGGCATGCCAACGATCACGCTGAACGATATTCCAGAGGACTTGCTCGTCCGTCTTCGGATGGCTGCGGCCCGCGAGCATCGAAGCCTTGATCAGGAAGCTCTCGTTCTGATCGAAGGTGGGCTCATCGCGCGAGAGACCGCTGAGGAGCAGGCGCTTCGGCAAATTACGGACTGGCGCTCGCTCGCTGGAGGGTGGGTAAGTGACGCGGCATTTGAGGATGAGGTCGCGGTACTTTACGCCGCGCGGACTGCCGGACGGGATGTCCACTTGTGAAGGTGCTCGACTCCGACACGTGCATCGGTATCCTCCGAGGACGCGAAGAGGTTCTGGAACGGCGTGCGACAGAAACCGATGAGGTGGCCACCACGTGGATAACCGCTGCGGAGTTGTTCTACGGCGCTGCAAAGTCGATGAAACCCGAGGCGAACGCTGGGTTGGTCGTCCGGTTCCTCAGCACGATTCAGGTACTCGTTCCGGATCTTTCCAGCGCTCGCCTCTTTGGTGAGCTGAAGGCCCGACTTGCGACACACGGCCAGATTGTCGCGGACGCGGACCTGTTCATCGCTGCGATCTCGTTGAGTCGTGGGGCTGTGCTCGTAACCGGAAATCGGAAGCACTACGAGCGGATTCCGGGACTCGCGGTCGAGGACTGGTTACGGACGTGAGCTTCAGGCGTCGGCACGTCAGCGCAGCTCCCTGGCGTAGGTCGCGAGGCCGCCGCGGAATGCCGGAAAACCCATGCCGAGGATGCTCGCGAGATCGAGTGCGTCGGGCGACGACACGATTTGCTCGTCAAGCACCAGCCTGGCCTCGGCTGCCATCGGAGCGATGACCTGGTGCTCGATCGCGCGCTGGTCAATCACGAGCTCGCGGCGCGATGACGTGAGCCCGAGTGCGTGCCACTGCGGGTTCGGCTCAGGTCGGCCCTCCGGAATGTGAACATAGAACCCTCGGCCCGACTTCTTTCCCAGCCAGCCTCGTGCGACAGCGCTCGCCAGCGTGGCAGAGACTGCGAACCGTTCGCCCAGCCCCGAGGCGAGTGACGTGAAAATGGAGAGCGTCACATCGAGGCCAATCTCATCGATCAGGATGCACGGCCCCATCGGCATTCCCCAATGGCGGGCGGCGGCATCGATGCTGCCGATGTTGACTCCGTCCTCCACCAGTGCAATCGCCGCCCGAAGATAGGGAAAGAGCACGCGGTTGACGATGAATCCCGGCGCGTCGCGACACACAACCGGTGTCTTGCCGAGCATCGTGGCTACGTCCACGCCCGTGGCCACGGCGTCGGCATCAGAGGCCACGCCACGCACAACCTCGACCAGCGGCATGCGGGGGACAGGATTGAAGAAGTGAAGGCCGATCACACGGGATGGATGCCGTGTGACTCCGGCAAGTGGTGATACGCCAGGCGAGCTCGTATTGGTCGCAAGGATGGCTTGGGGCCTGGCCAGCTCGTCGAGCCGCCGAAAGACTTTTCGTTTCGCATCGAGGTTCTCGATCACCGCCTCGATGACGAGGTCGGCCGACGCGATGGCATCCCAGTCCGAGGTCACGCCCACGCTACCACCACCGGGCATGGTGGCCAGCCGCGATGCCGCCGCCCGGGCTGACGGCTCGTCGGCCTCGATGACCTGCACGGGTATGCCAGCCACACCAAAAGCCGCGGCGATGCCCGCTCCCATCGTGCCACCGCCGATCACGACCGCTGACTGCACGGGCCGCGGTAAACCTGCTGCCTCGGCCACGGCCTTCTTCTTGGCGGCTGTTCGCACGAAGAACATTCGCAAGAGGTGCTTTCCTGCGGAAGAGCCTCGCATGGCGACAAGGCCAGATTGCTCGGCCGCCATCGCTGCGTCGTGTCCGTCACGAAGTCCCATCTCGACGATGTCGATCACCCGCAGCGGCGCGGGAAGGTGATCACCCGAGCGGTCGCGTGTGGTTTGCCGGAAGTGGTCGCACACGTCGCGGGCGTGTGCCAGGTCATTGTTCACAGCGGCCCGTGGCTGAAGCGACCCGCGGACACTTTCCTTGGCCGCACTCAAAAGATCGTCGCGGGCAACGACCTGATCGACGAGGCCGAGCGTCGCTGCCTCGGCAGGCGGAATCCATTTTCCGGAAACCAGTAGTGACAGCGCCGCTTCGATGCCGACGAGCCGTGGGAGCCGAAACGTGCCGCCCCATCCGGGTACGAGGCCGAGTGTCGTCTCCGGCAGACCGATCTTGATCCGTGGGTCGTCAACCGCGATGCGATAGTCGCAGGCAAGCGCCACCTCGAGCCCGCCGCCGAGCGCGTCGCCATTGATCGCGGCGACGGTTGGCATCGGCAAGGAGGCGATGCGGTCGAGGACTTCTTGGCCTCGCGCGAGGTGGGCCTCGAGGCCCGCGTCGGTCATCGCATCGAGCTCGAAGAGGTCTGCACCCGCGACAAACGTGCGTGACTTTGCCGAGGCGATCACGACGCCGGCTGGCGGGCGGGCCTCGATCTGCCGCACAGCTTCGGCGAGGCCATCCCACGTGGCGACAGAAAGCGTGTTCACCGACATGCCGGGGCAGTCGATCCACACTGTCGCGATACGGTCGGTGTCGAGGTCGAAGCGAACGCCACCAGACCCGCCAGACTCGTGCATTATGAGCCTCCCAAAAACCCTCGCGCCTATACAATAGAGGTAATGGTAGTGAGACGGTCAGGTAAAAGCCCCTCACGATCAGTGAGGGGATTGCGAACCCGTTGGCGTGCCACCCCGAAAGTTTTTGTGACGCCAGGCGTTCCGCGATCTCACGGCTATCGCCGTGGGCTTTTATGACGTGACAACGGGACGTTCTACGACTCTCAACGAGGCCATCATCAGCATGCTTTCCGACGCGGAGCCGACAGCGGCCACGCCGCCGCCATCGAGTGGCTCAGACGCGATCTCGCTGATTCTCGCGCAGGCGGGACGCCGACCAGAGGAGATCGCATCGCTCACGACACTCGATGACGCCGACCGCATGGCGGAGAGCCAGTTCGCAGGCGAGGCCCCGACGATCACGTCGCTTTTCGGCACAGCCCGCGTCGCCGATTTTGATCCGGGCCGTTTTAATCCCGAGCCCGATGTCGCTGCCACGATGGCGGCCTGCCTCGAGTTCGTGATCACCCGCGCGAAGGACGGCACGCTCATCGACCGTGAGCGAATGCTGTTTCATGCTGACACGATCGGCGGCCTGGCCTCGCGTGGTTTTTTTGGCCTCGCGATCCCGAAGGCGTATGGCGGCAGCGGCGCGAAGCTCGGCGATCTCGGGCCGCTCTTGCGGGCCCTCACACTCGTCCACCCCGACCTGGCCGTGTTGTTCGAGGTCCACAACTTTTTGGGGCCGGTCACACCTCTCCTCGATTTTGGCACAGACGCTCAGAAGCAAAACTTCTTGCCGCGAATGGCCAGAGGAGAATTGCTCGGATCGTTCGCGCTCACGGAGCCAGGCGCCGGCGCCGACCCGAGCCGGCTTTCCATGGCAGCCCATCGCGATGGTGACCGCTGGCTTGTGAGCGGCGTGAAGTGGCCGATCACGAATGTCGTATACGGCGGCCTCTGCGTCCTCGTGCTCAAACTTCATGGCGAGGGGCTGCCGGCCGGCCGCGACTCCGCGATGCTCCTCTTCGAGGTGCCACCCCACGACACCGATCACTTCCGCATGATCCGCAATCGGCTCCACGCTTTTGATTCACTGTGGAATGCTCGCTTTCGCCTCATCGACTGCCCGGTGCCATTCGACAACCTGCTTGGGCCTCCTGGCAAAGGACTTGCCCAAGCCTTCAGTTCACTGGCCAAGGGACGTGGCGGCATCTGCGTAAACAGTGCCGTCAAGATTTTCAGATTGCTCGCGCAGCTCATTCAGGATCCGACGGTACAAAGCCGCGAGGCGGTGACGGCAGAAAACCCGACCGAAGCCGCGGGGGGCTGGATATCGTTTCGCACCACGTTCGGTCGTCCGATCGGGGCGTCGCCACGGATCCGCACGTGGATGGGCAAGGCGGTTGCCCATGCGCTTGCGAGCCGCGCCCTCGGCGACATCTGCTTTCGGCTCGCGGCTCGCGGCGTGCGGGACGAGACGATGGGGATGATCGCCAAGGTGTACGCAACCAAGTCACTCCTCGAGACGGCGATCCGTGCGTACCAGGCACAGGGGGGCCGTTCGGTCCATGTCGACGAGCGCCGCGACGCCGCAAGGTATCACGATTCGCGGCAGCCGCTCCGCACGCCGATCGAGAACTACATCGGCGAGAACATCCACGAGTTCGCGATTGCGACGGTCTACGAGGGTCCGAATCCCGTGCTCGCTGATGTGGGCGGCCCCAACGCAATGACCCGCGACATCCGCACGAAGTATCTCGAGCCGATCGGCCTCGCAGAGGCAAAGGGTTCGTTCGGCTGGGCCGCCAAGGCACGTTTTGGTGCTTTTATTGCTACGACCGTGCTCAGCTCATGGCTGCCGTGGTCTGGCTCAACGGCGGGCATCGGAGAGGTGTCGTCCGCGCGGCAGCGGTGGATCCGCCGCGGGTTCCGCCGCAACCGTATCCTTGGCCGGCGGATTCTCTTTGTGATCGCCCGCTACCAAAAGGCGTTCATCGACGAGAGTTTTTTGTTGGGGGATGAGGGGGGCATCTTTGATCAGCTCTGTGCATCGACCGCGGCGCTCGTGCATGCGGTGGCGCTTCGGAGCGAGACGCCGGATGAGTCGCTCGTGGCCGACGCCCTCGACCTTGAAGCAGAGCTTCTCATGCGTGGCCGCCAAGCCTCGCCACAACTCCAGCGACTCTGGGCCGAGATTGGCCGCCGCGTGATGGACCCTTCAACGTCGCTCTATCGCGACCTGATTGCCGATATCCAGGTGAGCCAGATCCCCCTCGACCCCCGCTCGATTGACAGTTTTATCTGAGCCGTCGTGCGTTCGGGTGGGCCCGCGTCGATCCACACTGACCCAGGAGTCTATGACGTGACCGACCTTATCCGCGTTGAATCCCCTCGACCCGGCGTGGCCATCCTGACGCTCGACCGTCCGGAACGACGAAACGCGCTCTCGATTGATCTCCTCGCCGCACTGCTTCGGGAGATCGCGGCTCTCGAGGCCCCGGGGCCAACCCGCGTGGTGATCCTCCGCGGTGCAGGCCCCGTGTTTTCCGCCGGCCTCGACCTCGCGGAGGCTGCGGATACGACCCTCGTCGAGACATCGGCCCAGCACGTCGCGGCAACGCTCCACGTGATCCGACACTCGCGGCTGGTGTTTCTTGCTGCTGTGCATGGCGGTGCCTACGCCGGTGGCGCCGGTCTTGCGGCGGCCTGCGACATGACCGTGCTCGCGTCCGACGCGCGAATCGGATTTCCTGAGGCCCGCCGCGGGCTTCTTCCTGCGCTTGTGTGCGAAGTGCTCCGTGAGAAGGTTCGTGCGGGAGACCTCGCAGACCTTTTCCTGGTGGGCGAGCCGATTGACGCGGCTCGTGCTCAGGCGATCGGACTTGCTCAGCGGGTTGTGCCTGCTGAAAAACTTCTCGACGAGTCGATCGCGATGGCCAATGGCATCCTCGCTGGCGGCCCACAGACAATTGAACAAACAAAAGCCCTTCTCCGTCGCACCTACGCAGCACCGGCTGGCGACGCATCAGCCGCCGTCGCCGAGCACCTCGCGGCACGGCAGTCTCCTGAGGCTGCCGAGGGCCTCCGTGCTTTCCTCGAAAAGCGACCCCCACGCTGGCACTCATGACATGCGCGCGCACTCCTTCCGGGGCACGGGCTATTCTGTCAACCGGCGCACGATCCGGACCATATGAAGAGGAGCAACGTTAATCATGAAAGCCGAGTGTGCGATCAACGCTTTTCAGGTGGCCGTTTTCGACAAGATCGTCGCGGATATTCCTGAGTCTGATCTACGAACACCGGCTCAGGGACACGGCCACACACCGATTTGGATTCTCGGCCACCTTGCCCTGACAGGCGGCTTGGGTCGCCAACTCCTCGGAGCCAGCGTCGAGCCTCCACAGGGGTGGGTCGAGGCATTCAGCCCGGGCACTCCGGACCCCGTCGCAGCGGAGCCGCCGGGCGTGTCCAAGGCCATGCTCGTAGAGGCGATTCAGGCGGGCTACGCAGGTCTTCGCGATGCATACGATACGGCCACGCCGGATGTCCTCGAGAGGCCTCACGGCATCCCGTTTTTTCGCAACACGCCGATCATGACCGTGGGCCACGCGGTCGCGCTGCTTCTCACGAATCACTTTGGGTTCCATCTCGCCCAGCTCTCGAGTGTCCGCCGGTCACTCGGCAAGCCTCCACTGTTGTGACGACCACATCGGGGTCTTTACCACGCCGGCGGCGACTACGGCTGGTTCTCAAGGGCCTCGGCAGAATCCCCCGAATCGGGCGTGTGGGCAGAAAATTCCTCGTGGGGCATGAAATCTTCTGGTGTCAGTTCCGAATCAGGAAGGTCTTCCTCACGAAAATCTGATATCAGATTGACCCCTTTGGTTACACCGGGGTTCTTGACGCGTGCGTCCTTGAACCTGCGGACTCCCTGGGGGGTCACCTGCGTTTGACGCACGTCGAGTTCGCGCATCTCGTTGTTGGCGACAAAGTGCAGCAAGTCCTCGTCACTCAAAGGCGTGCGGGATAGGTTGAGCTTATGCACGTTCAGCTTGGCGATCTGGGCAATGCCTTCCCGAGTGAGCGGAGCGCCGGACAGGTCCAACCTATGGATCCGCGAGTAGGTCTCGAGGTGCTTCGCACCGACGCCGGTGACGAGCGTATCCGCCAGCGAAATGCTGCCGAGGTGTCTGGAACCCGCACTTTCGGTGTAGCCCCACGTGGCCAGGTGCTCGAGCCCCTCGTCCGTAATCGGATTGTTGTCGAGAGTGACCGAGCTGATCCTGAGGCCAGCCAGGGCTGCAAGCGACTCACTAGTGATTTTGGCGCCTGGGATGTGGAGTACTGTGAGGGACTTGCATCGGGCAATTGCCTCCAAAGAGGCCCCGGTCACGGCTGAATCCTCCAGGTTCAAATATCGAATGCGTCCACCGGAAACCAGATGGTCTGCTCCGCGGTCGCTCGTTTTGACTCCGAAGAGAAAAACCTCCTCCAACTGAGTCGGCCGCAGGTTCAAAATCCCTTCATCGCCAACACCGGGCAGTGTCAGCTTGATTTTTCGGAGCTGGTCGAATCGAGCAAGGTGCTTGAGGCCAGCGTCAGTGACACCGGGACAATTCAGCCGAAGATCACGAATATTCGTCAGTCCCGCCAGGTGCCGGAGCCCTGCGTCAGTGATCTGGTCTGATCGCAGTTCCAGGCTCCAAAGATGCTTCAGCGTGCCGATCGATTCCAAGTCGCGATCGCTGAGGTTGTTGCAGTCGATTCCCAGTTCCGTCAGCTCGGAAAAATGCGGCCACGATGCGATCTGCTCGAATTCAAACGACTCACTCTTGATTGAGAATCGTCTGAGGCTTGGCAGGCGGCGGCAAAGCTCACAGACGCGTCGGGTTTGCTCCTCGGTAAGCGGCTCCTCTTTGTTGGCATCGAAGTCAAAGCGTGAGGCGATGACTTCAAGCACTTCGTCGATGAAGTCCACCCCGAGACGTTCCCGCACCGAGGACGGCAGGCGAGTAGACCACGGGCGTTGAGCTCGCTGGTCGTCGAATACATCGCAAGAATAGACGGGCAGGGCCTCATTGTTTCTCAGCTCAGCAACAATCGCGGCCTGCGTTCTCGCACGGTGTGCATTCAACGCCACTGGGACTGCGATCCCGCCCATCACCACAAAGAGGCCAAGGGCGGCCAGGAAGCCGCTCGACCACAAGCGACGGAGCGTGGATTCCGAATGGACGGGCTCGTCGTCGTTTGACGCCCGCGAATTCACAGTCATGAAGGACTTCCTCACTCCGGATTGTGACTTTCGGGCAAGGCAGCATGCAAGACGACCAGGCGCCTATGCCGTTTCGATGCGGGCGACGTCTTCGAGGCCCAGCTCCACGATACTGATCTCGCGCATGCGAAACTTTTGAATCTTGCCGGTGACCGTCGTGGGGAAGGCCTCGACGAACTTCCAGTAGTGCGGCACCTTGAAATACGCCAGCCGCGCTCGACAAAACTCTTTGAGCTCCTCAGCCGTCGCCTCGTGGCCGTCTCGCAGGCAGACCCAGGCCATCACCTGCTCCCCGAACTTGCGATCGGGCACGCCAATCACCTGCACGTCTTTCACGGCCGGATGCTCGTAGAGCACCTCCTCGATCTCCCGTGGGAAAATGTTCTCGCCGCCACGGATCACAAGGTCTTTGAGCCGGCCGGTGATCCGGTAGTAGCCATTCGGCTCACGCAGCGCAAGGTCGCCGGTGTGAAGCCAGCCCTCCGCATCGATCGCCTGGGCCGTCATCTCGGGCATCCGGTAGTAGCCGAGCATGAGCCCGTGGCCCCGACAACAAAACTCGCCCGACTGTCCGTCGGGTAGCGACTGTTCTGTCTGCGTGTCGACGATCTTTGCTTCACACCCAGGAAGCACTCGCCCCACCGTGCCCACCCGCAGTTCGACGCTATCGTCGAAACGGGTCTGGGTGGCAAGCGGCGATGCTTCGGTCTGCCCATAGCCGATCGTCATCTCCGTCGCGTGCATTTCCGTCGTCACCCGCCGCATGAGCTCGATCGGGCACGGACTGCCCGCCATGATCCCCGTGCGAAGCGATGACAGGTCCCGCTTCGTGAAGTCGGCATGTTCGAGCATCGCGATAAACATCGTGGGCACGCCATACACCGCCGTACACCGCTCTGTATGGATTGCCGCGAGCGTCGTATCGGCATGAAACACCTCGCCTGGAAAGACGAGTGCTGCCCCATGCACCAGTCCACAGAGCGAACCGAGCACGCAGCCAAAGCAGTGATAGAGCGGCACAGGCACACAGATCGAATCAAGAGCGGAGATACGCTGGCTCGTACCCGCATAGAAACCGTTCATGAGGATGTTGCGATGCGAGAGCGTGGCCCCCTTCGGGGCGCCGGTCGTTCCGGAGGTGAACTGGATATTTACCGGATCGAGACAATCGACCGCGAGCACCGCCCGCGCGAGATCGATCGCGGTCACGCCCTCGGCAGCAGCGAGTAGCGACTCCCATGCGACGGCCCAGGGCCGAGTTTCCCCACGCAGTTGCACGACGGTTTTGAGGTGCGGAAACCGGGAGCTTTCGATGTGCCGGCTTGTTGCCGTTGCCAGCTCGGGGACGGCTTCGACGAGCGAGGCGAGATAATCCGTGGTCTTGAACTGATCGATCAACGCAAGAGCTTTGATGTCAGCCTGCTCGAGCGTGTAGGCCAGCTCGGATGGTCGGTACGACGGGTTCACCGTCACGAGTACGACGCCGATGCGTGCGGTCGCGAACTGAAGCAGGAGCCACTCAGGCACGTTGGTGGCCCACACGCCAAAATGGTCTCCGCGACGCAAGCCGAGGCCGAGAAGCCCGCGGGCCACACGGTCGACTTCGCGGTCGAGCTCGGCCCACGTCATCCGCCATTTGCGTGCAGCGAACACTGCGGCGGGCCGGTCAGGGACTCGCACGGCTGTTTCACGAAGCACCTGACCGATCGTGAGACCATCGACCCAGGGGGGCGTATCCTCGGAAACGGGCTCGAGGAGGGACTCCTTGCGGAGTGGCATGGCGAGCGTCGCTTCGGCGAGCGCCTTTCCTTGGGCGTCGGTCCGTAGGCTACGACGCAGCACGCCATGCAACACGAAGTTCAAGGCCGTGAGACAAGGAATCGGAAACCGCTCGACCCGCGTGACGCCAAGCGGCTCGAAATAACGGGCCATCCGTTCGGCGGTGAGCCATTCGACAAGCCAGGGGTAGTCGTCGGAGGAGCGTGCGAGGATGCCGACATTCGCAGACGTGCCCTTGTCGCCACTGCGGCCATGGGCAAGGTCACCGAGGGTGAGGGCGTGTTCGCGGGAGAGCGTGCGTCTTGGCTCTTCATCAAAGCCCCTCGCGCCAGCGTGGGGACTGCGGGTCGTTGGGCGAGCCCGCTCGTGATTGCCAATGGGGTGGCCTTCGACCCGCCGTCCCCCGGCTTGCGCCGGAGGCTTTGACGGGAAGGCCGCACTTGCATGGGTCGCGGCCGGCCACAATGCTGGCGCGGACCGCGATGCCGATGTGTCGTCGGTCACAAAAGCCGCGACGTGTGGCGTGATGCTTGCGGCGTCGATGAGGCATGGCCAGTAGCGAAACACCGGATGAATGCGAGGCCGCCCCTCGGCGTAGCCCGTCGTGCCGGGGGGGCCAGCGGTCACCATCGGCATGACTTCCCGAGTAAACGCCTCGACGGCAGAACGCGACTCGGATTCGACCGCAATGCGTAAGACCGTATCACCGAGCGAGAGACGCGAGCTATCCCCCAGGACAGGCACGCTTGCCCCTGCCCCCAGGCATTCGATGATGCTGTCGCGGTAGGTGTGTCCAGCATCGTGCAAACGCTGGAGCACAATCTCACCGCACCGCCGCGCCCTCTCGTGTGACCTGCTCCCGACGATCGTCAGCATGCTGGCCGCACGAAACCCGTCGCGATGGGTTGCACTCACCTTGAGCGTCGTGGGCCGCGGCTCGCCCCGCGCCCCACGAACAGCCACGCGGTCGTCTCCACATGCCTCCAGCGAAAGGTCGAGAAATGAGACGCACACATCAGGGCTCATGTACCGCCCCGGATCGCCGATCTCGTAGACAAGCTGCTCTTTCACCGTCCGGACGTTCACGACGCCCCCGGTACCCGGCGGCTTCGTGATCACACACCGTCCCTCGCGGTCGACCTCGGCAATCGGAAACCCGATGTGGGCCGGATCGGGAATGTCGAGCCAGTCGGTGGAGATGCCACCGGTCACCTGTGTACCGCATTCGATGAGATGACCTGCCACGGTCGCCCCGGCCAGTCGCTGCCAGTCTTCGAGCGTCCAGCCGAAGGCGTGGACACAAGCGGCCACCACGAGCGATGGATCAGCCACGCGCCCGGTAATCACGATGTCGGCACCGGCATCGAGTGCTTCGACAATGCCACGACAGCCGAGGTACGCATTCGCCGTGACGAGCCGATCGCGGACCACTTCAAGAGACTCACCCGAATCCAGATTGGCGAAGGCGTCGGGCTGGTTGGAAGCCCGCAGCAACTCAAGACAATCGTCGCCCGTGACTACACCGATCGTGAGCGGCCTACACCCAGTGGCCTCGATCACCGCGCGGCAGGCCACCGCGCAGGCAGTTGGATCAAGACCGCCAGCGTTGGCGATCAGGCGGCATCGGCCACCAGCGGCCCAGTAGTCGGCAAGCTGCCGCACCACCTCGACAAAGTCGCGGGGGTAGCCAAGGGTCGGATCTCGCTCCCGCTGCACGGCGAGGATCGACATCGACACCTCAGCGAGGTAGTCCATCGTGAGAAAGTCGAGGTCGGGCACCTGTGACAAAAGGTCGCGGGCCGCTGACGGACGGTCGCCCCAGAAGGCCTGCGCGTTGCCGATGCGGATAACGGCGTTCATACCTCTCGCTCCATGCAAGGATGGCGTACGAGATCTGACGGGCGAATCACCGCAAGCGCGGCCGCAAGCCAGCCCCGCGTTTCGTGCGGCGGGATGATGGCATCGACCCAGCCGCGTGCGGCGGCGTATCGGATGTCGGTCTGATCCTGATAGGTCTGCCGGATCGACTCGCGAAGGTCGGCCACCTCATCGTCAGAGAGCTTCTTGCCAGCACGCTCAGCATCGCGAAGCCGAAGAGCAAGCAGCGTGTCGGCCGCCTGACTGCCCCCCATCACGGCATACCGCGCGTTTGGCCAGGCCAGAATGAGTGACGGATCATAGGCCCGCCCGCACATCGCATAATGCCCGGCACCATACGAACTGCCGATGATAACGGTGAATTTTGGAACGGTGGCCGTACTCATCGATCGCACGAGCTTGGCACCCGACCGAATAATGCCCGACTGCTCCGCCTGCTTCCCGACCATGAAGCCCTGCACATCTTGCAGGAACACGAGCGGCACCCGGGTCTGCTCGCAGTCGTCAACGAAGCGGGCAGCCTTCTCGGCGGCGTCGCCATAGAGCACGCCACCGATCTGCAACTCCCCCTTCGCGTCGGTGGTCCGCCGGCGGACATTTGCCACGATTCCCACGGGGCAGCCGCCGATGCGGGCGTAACCCGTGACGAGCGTTCTGCCGTACTCAGCCCGAAACTCCACAAAGCTATCGATATCGACGATGCAATCGAGAACATCCCGCACGTCGTACTCACCCCGGCCGTCTGCGGGCACGAGGCTATAGATATGGTCCGGGTCGTGTCGCGTGGCCGTTGGCTGGGCGTCCACGGCCACCTGCCCGCCGCGAGGTGGAAGAAGTCCCACGAGTGTCCGCAGGCGCGATAGGCAAGCCGCGTCATCCTTCTCGCGAAAGTCGACCGTGCCGCTCACGCCGGCATGCATCGCCGCCCCGCCGAGCTCCGCCGGATCGACAACCTGGCCCACCGCCGCCTTCACCAGCGCTGCACCAGCCAGACAGAGCTGGCTGTTGTCAGTCATCAGGAGCTTGTCGCAGAGCACCGGAAGGTATGCCCCGCCGGCGATGCAGTTGCCCATCACGGCGGCAAACTGCGGGATGCCTTCGGCCGAGAGCACCGCGTTGTTCCGAAAGATCCGGCCGAAGTCATCTTCATCCGGAAAGATCTCATCTTGAAGCGGCAGAAAAACGCCCGCGGAGTCGACCAGGTAAATGACGGGCAGCCGCAGCCGGTGGGCAAGCTTCTGAGCACGGATGAGCTTCTTGACTGACTGCGGGAACATTGCCCCCGCCTTCACGGTCGCATCATTGGCCGCGACCACGCACGGCTGGCCGCTGATCGTGCCGATGCCGGCAACGAGCCCCGCGGCAGGCACGTCGCCCCATTCGGGATACATCTTCCAGCCAGCCCAGAGACCGAGTTCGAAGAATGGCATGCCGGGATCGAGAAGCAACTCCAGCCGTTCCCGCACGGGGAGCCGGCCCAGCGTCCGCTGCCGCGTGTGTCCATCGCCGCCGCCACCTGCTCGCAGGAGGTTCTCCTCGGCGAGGATCGCAGACGTCATCTCCCGGAGGTCTGCCATGTTTCAATGCTCCTCCCCACCTGACACCCAGGGGGTTTGGCAAGATTTCTGAAGCCGCTTTTTCAAACCCAAATACAATCATAGGCTCTCAGGCCAAGAGGCATGGTGGATGAAAATTTCGATGCCGCAGAGAACGCGCCCATGACTTGCTTCACGTGTTCATCCCGTAGCGTTCGCTTTGCTCGATGGTTACGCGTCGTCGCGATCGTTGCGTGTGTCTCGATCGTCGGGTGTGAGTCTGGTTCCGGCATCGACTCCGGGATGAACAGTGCCAACGTTGCTCAGCATCTCAGCTACGACGAGGACTATCCGCTTGTTGGGTTCTGGAAGCTGGATGCCAGCGACGATTTTGGTTTGGTGATCAAAAAAGCGAGTGATGAACACTACTCGATCTGGCTTTGTACCCCACGGAGTTCCACGGAAATCGAGTGGCTCAGCCCGACGAAGGTGATCGAAGACGAGAACTTTAAGATCATCGACGAGAACACGATCGAGGTCATCGACAAAGGCGGAGAATTCAAGACGTACGTCCGGTTTCAATGACGCTGCCTGCACGACGGTGATCCGATCCCGGATAACCGCACCAAGCGGCCGGGCAAGGCAACGTCCCGTCGGAATCGTATACTCGGCTCCTGTCGCAATGCCCGGTCGTTGCCGGGCGCCGCCCTACGATCCCACTCAGCCGGAGGCAACCTTACCGTGCCGCTGCTTCAGATCATGTCTCGCATTCCATGGCCGCGTGCGGCTGCCCTTTTTTTGGTCGGTGCAATGACGGTCGCTGACGACACCGAGATCCGGCCGCCGGCCGTCAACGAGCGGATCGTGTTCCTTGGTGACTCGATCACCGAGGCTGGCAACAAGGGTCGCGGCTATGTCGTGCTTGTGAGGGAAGCGATCGCAGAAGCAATGCCCGACGCCGGGATCGAGGTGATCGGCGCTGGCATCAGCGGCCACAAGGTGCCTGACTTGGAGAAACGGCTGGACCGTGACGTCATCGAGAAAAAACCCACGACCGTCGTGATCTACATCGGCATCAACGATGTCTGGCACTCGAAACGAGGCCAGGGTACGCCGAAGAATGCCTACGAGACCGGGCTTCGAAGTCTCGTCGATCGCATTCGCGCCGTGGGTAGCCGCGTGATCCTCTGCACGCCGAGTGTGATCGGTGAGAAGGCAACGGGTGAGAACCCGCTCGATGCGATGCTCGACGAATACTCGGATGTCACACGCGAAGTCGCAACCGACATGAAGACCGGCCTGGTTGACCTGAGAATGGCCTTTGTGGATCACCTCGCCAAGGCGAACCCCGATGGCAAGGAAAAAGGCACGCTCACCAGTGATGGCGTTCACTTGAATCCCGACGGCAACCGCTTTGTCGCGGACCGCATGCTCGAAGGCCTCGGCGTGGCCATCGAGGCCCCGGCAGCGAAGTAGTTTGTGAACGCCCATAAAAGCCCCTCGCGCCAGCGTGGGGATCGTGAAACGCTTGATGGTTCATGCTGGATAAGGTTTGAACGCCGAACGTTTCGCGATCCCACGGTTCGGGCGCCGTGGGTTTGTATGAGTTGATAAAAGCCAGATGAATGAACTCCGTGGAGGCCACCCGATGCATATTGTCCATGTACTTGTCCACGTGAAGCCGGGCTGCGAGGCAGCGTTTGAAGCAGCCACGCTTGCCAATGCCCGCGCGAGTCTCACGGAGCCGGGCGTGGCGAGGTTCGATGTCGTCCGTCAGCAAAACGATCCCTCGCTGTTCGTGTTGGTCGAGGTCTACCGCTCCCCCGAGGCGGCGCTCGCCCACAAGGAGACGCCCCACTACGCCACGTGGCGAGACACCGTCGCCGACATGATGGCCGAGCCGCGGTCCAGCGTGAAGTATGTGAACGTCCACCCGAGCGATGCGGCATGGTGACGCCCATGCCGTTTGAGTTCGCCACGGCCGGCCGCATCGTCTTTGGCGCGGGCACTCGCCGCGGGCTCGACACGATTCTCAGGAGCCTCGGGCGGCGGGTGCTGGTCGTCAGCGGCCCGAGCCGTCGGCATGATGCATGGCTCGAACCACTGCTTGCCGACGCGGGACTTTCGCGTGCGAATTTTGCCGTCAGCGGCGAGCCGACTCTCGACACGGCGCGGGCCGGTGCCGCGAAGGCCAAGGATGCCGACTGCGACGTTGTACTCGGTCTCGGTGGTGGAAGCGCCCTCGACGCTGCAAAGGCCATTGCAGCACTCGCAACCCAGCCGGGCGATATTCTCGACTATCTCGAGGTGATCGGTGGTGGCCGATCACTTGCGGCGATGCCGATTCCCTGCGTGGCCGTGCCGACGACCGCTGGCACCGGCAGTGAGGTCACGAAGAACGCCGTCCTCGGGAGCCCTGAACACCGCGTGAAGGTGAGCCTGCGAAGCCCGGCAATGTTGCCACGCGTGGCCATCATTGATCCCGAGCTCACGCTCTCGCTTCCGAGAGACGTGACCGCCGCCACCGGCCTCGACGCGCTCTCACAGCTCATCGAGCCGTTTGTGTCGGCGAAGCGACAGCCGTTGACTGACGGCGTGTGTCGCGAAGGCCTTTCCCGCATCCGAACGGCCCTCCGGCGGGCGTGTGACGAGCCCGTTGACCTCGCCGCTCGGGAGGCGATGAGCTTTGCGAGCCTCTGTGGCGGCATGGCGCTTGCCAATGCGGGGCTCGGCGCGGTTCACGGATTTGCCGGCCCGATCGGCGGAATGTTTCCCGCGCCGCATGGGGCTGTGTGTGCCGTGCTCCTACCAGGCGTGATGGAAGCCAACATCGCGGCTGCAAGGCTCGTCGGCGATGACGACCTCCTCACCCGCTACGCAGAGATTGCTCGCATCCTTACGGGTGAGGCCGTGGCGAGTTCTAAAGAAGGCGTCGCGTGGGTGCGGTCACTTGTGGCGTATCTCGCGATCCCGCCACTTTCTACCTACGGCATTACAGCCGCCGACGTTCCGGAACTGGTCGCAAAATCAAAAATTGCATCCAGCATGAAAGGCAATCCCGTCACCCTCTCCGACAACACGCTTGCCGCGATCCTCGCCGAAGCGATACGGTAGCCAGCGAGAGCCTTCCAGCTTGCGGGCCACCTACCGCGGCACAATCCAGACGTTGCGAAACTTCGTGGGGCTGCCGTGGTCCTGGAGAAAGAGCGGCCCTTCGCCCGTTTCATCGATCCGCTTCTTGATCGCACGAAGGTGGTCGGTGACACCGTGGCGATACGGGATATACGGCGACCGCGGCTCGGTGAACTCGACGCCATCCTGGACGAGCTGGCCGTTGAGCCAGGCAGTGATACGGCCCGGCGTTGACACCTTGCCGTCTTCGCCACGACGCGGGGCCGTGTAGCGGATGTCGTACACCTGCCACTCGCCGACTGGTCTCGAGGCGTTCACAAGCGGCTTGGCAAACCGGTAGAGGCTCCCTTGATCCTCGATCGTCGGTGGTTCGACGCCGAACGAATCGAGAATCTGCATTTCATAGAGGCCGTGGATATAGAGACCGCTGTTTCCTTTGGCCTTCTTCTCCACCATGAACTCGGCGTGGATGTCGGCATCACGGAACATCTCGGTGGAGAGAATATGGTTTGCATGCCCCTTGGACTGGGTCATGAAGAGTGCGCCATCTTCGACCTTCCAATCGATCGGCCCGCCCGACATCGCGGTGAACTTCGGCGGCCCCTCGGAGCCGTTTCCAAACAAAACGATCGCACCCTCAGGCGGCTTCGCAGGAAGTTCGTCTTGCGACGGCCGAAAGTCGGCGTCGGCAGCGAAAGACATCAGGCCTGATCCACACGCCATGATCACAGTGGCAAACGCAACCAGGCGGCGGAAAATCATTTGTCTCATTACTCTCTCCGATGCTCGGCTCCGCGGTGTCCGGAAAACGCACGAGAGAATACCACGGCGGCGAGCCAGACTTCGGTACACTGCCCACTCCGTCACGGAGACTCACAATGACACGCCCCGCAGCCCGCCTTGCACTTGCTTTCTGCGGTGTCGCCTTGCTTTTTGGTGGCGTCGGATGCAGCGAGCCCGAGGCCAAGCCGCCGGCCAAGCCCCCGATCGAGACCCGCCAGACTCTCGGCAAGACAACCCAGAACGTCCTCGAACTCGAGGCAGCGATTGCCGATGGCGGGGTGGTCGTGGACCCCGGGGCAACGCGAGCGGGGCTTGATATTGTGACAGGTGCCCATCGATCGGCCTCGGCTCAGATTGCCGAATTGCCGGTCGAACAGGCCGTCCGCATGTACGCCGCGGAACACGGCTCGCGACCAAAGACATACGCCGTGTTCATGGAAAAGATCATGCAGCCCGGAAAGCCCGACGGCCTTCAGCTCCCGATGCTGCCGTACTACCAGGAATACGCGTTCGACCCCGAGAACGGTGGCATTGTCGTGGTCGAGTTTGCCGCCCGCCGCGAGCAGCGTGAGAAGGAAACCACTGGCGCTGCGGGGCTTTGAGCGTCATGGCGATGCGACCTCGATCACTGCCGCGCCTCATCGGCGCGACACGTTATTCTCCGAGTGTTGCAGGGTTTTTGAGCAGTCCCCGCGTGAGGCTGGCCTGAGAGCGCCGCAGCGGCGCGATTCCCCCTGGCCATAACACCCGGTTTTCAAGGGTGATTTCTGCCTGTCGCACAATGGCACGCAAAATGCTCATCTTCTTGTCGGCGGACAACGCCGGTCACCGCGATCGGCGAAACTGAGTCGGGGCCCTGTCAGGGCGAATCAAAAGGAGAGTGAATCGATGAAGAAGATCGAAGCGATCATCCGGCACTTCAAGCTCGAAGAGGTCAAGGACGCCCTCAACTCGCTGGGTGTCAAGGGCATGACGGTGACGGAGGTCCGCGGTTTCGGGCGTCAGAAGGGTCACACCGAGACGTACCGTGGCGCCGAGTACTCCGTCGACTTTCTCCCAAAGGTGAAGATTGAAGTGGTTGTCAGTGACGACGAGGCCCAGAACGTGATCAGCAAGATCATGGCCACGGCCCGCACCGGACAGGTGGGTGACGGCAAGATCTTTGTCACGAACCTTGCCGAGGTCGTACGAATCCGCACCGGTGAAACTGCCGCTGCCGCGATCTAGTTTTACGGCTTCGCGGCCATCCATGGCCCGCGAAGCCTTGGCGAGGCGGAGGGGCGGCTAACGTGCCACTCTCCTCGCGGGCTGTTCGCACCTCCGGGCTCGCAGAACCGCCACAGTGCGGCGGCTTGCGTGTCCTGTAGTGCGGACGATAGAACGGCCTGCCGCGGTTGAGTTCTTCCGTTCGGTGGCGGAGCAACGAGGGCGCGAAGGAAGACGTCGTGCAGGAACAGGTCCCCCGAGGGTTACAAGATGAGCGTGCCAGCAAATGCCGTGAGATGGTTCGAGATCTACGTTCAGGACATGCCGAGAGCGAAGGCGTTCTACGAGCGTGTGTTTGGCCGCACGTTACAGCAGCTCACGACCGGAGGGGATGGTCAGCCAGAGGTTTGGGCGTTCTCAGGAAGTCCCGACGGCTCCGGTGCTCCTGGGGCGCTGGCGAAAATGGACGGATTCGAAAGTGGCGGAAACTCGGTGATCATCTACTTCGGCTCGGACGACTGCGACCGTGAGCACGGCTTGGCCATTGAGGCGGGCGGCGAGAGCATCATGCCCAAGACTCCGATACCGCCCTTTGGCTTCATCGCATGGATTCGCGATCCGGACGGCAACCGGATTGGCGTTCACTCGATGGCGTAGGCGAGCCCGTGAAACCGGATGCCGCAGCATCGGACAGTCGCACGTCTCACAGGTTGTTCCATGGGCGATACAGGAACTGAACAAAGCGGGTTTCCTTCGGGAAACACGAGTGAAGCAATCCTACCCGGCACAAAAGACGGCACAAAAGAGCCAGGCGATCTCGCCGAGCTCGTGCGGATTCTTGGCGGCATGACAGCGGAGGAGCGAGTGGCTCTTCTTGAGCTGGCACGAGCCGTTCGCCAGCCAGTGGCGTGATCGAGCCGGCCTCTCCGTTCCGGCCGCTGGCAACTGTCAGCGTCAGCACAACTCGAAAAACGCCGAGCGCCACGAGGTTGTGCTGACACGAGGCATGTCGTTTCACCCGAGAAAAAAAACCCCCGGGCTAGGCCCGTAAAAAAATGGGGTGCGTTTTCGCGGATCCCAGGTTCTCGCAACGGGCGCTTGTGCCGGGTGGCCGCCGTTTTTGCGGGAACGGGATTCCACAGATTTTTTTCTGCGGGCACCGTTAGTGCCATTCGGTGAGCGTTTTCTAACGTGGCCACACGCCCGTGAGGAAGAGTCCGCGTGGACTTCTCAGGAGGCGTGGAAGCCACGAGGAATGCCACCATGCCGAACCCCTACGATCCGCTGACGCTGACGCCGCGGCAGCAAGAGTTTTGCGACGCCATCGATCGCCTGACTACGAGCCGCGGGTTTCCGCCGACGGTCAAAGAAGCGGCAGCCGCCATAGGCGTGAACGCAAGCCGCGGCCACGGCCTCGTCTACGTCTTGGAACGCAAAGGCCGCCTCACTCGCGAGCCTCGAATCCCGAGGAGCCTTCAAGTGGTGAAGCCGGCCGCGGCCTCATCGGATTCATCCACGTCGGTGCATGGCCGCTGAAACGGCGACGGCCGCAAGGGGGGCAACCCGAGCGGCCGTCAGTGATCGATTCTCCCTCTCGCGAAAGGATTCACGATGGCCGCATTCTACAGGCCGCCAGACGGTGGCACAAAGCAATTCCCAGAGCCGCTGGCTCTCAGGCCTCGTGAGGCGGCCGCCACGCTCGGAGTCAGTCTCTCGACGTTGGAGCGACTCACGAGAACCGGCGAGCTCGATAGCGTGCTGATCGGCCGCTGTCGCGTCTACGAAACCGAGGCTCTCAAGGCCTACCTCCAGAGCCGGCGGGAATCGGCGAGAGGAGGCCTGTCGTGAGCGACTACCGCCGGCAAGTGATTTTCGAGGCCGATCTCATGGTTCGCGTGGCTCGCCGCCGTGCTCTCGAAGGCAAGCCGCTCCTCGTCGATCGCATCGACGCGAACCTACGCCGAGCCCGTTGGCTCTATCTCAAGGCCGGCATGTCTGGCATGGCGGCTGTCGTCGCCCGATACGGCCGAAGGCTCGTGAGGCTCCGGCAGCAATTGTGGCCGCAACTCTCGGCAACCTTCGGCGAGTTGGCCGTCAAAAAACTCCTCCGATGCAAGGTGCCTCATGAATGATCCCGTTCAACTCGTGCTATCGCGACTCCGCGATCGAGGCCAAGAGCCTCGACAGCATGGCAACGGCTGGCACTGCCGCTGTCCGAGCCACGAAGGCCAGGGAGACAAGAGCCTCCGCGTCAGCATTGGCGACGATGGCCGTGCTCTCGTGCATTGCTACTCCGGCTGTTCACCCGATGACGTGCTCGCGTCGCTCAACCTCACGAAGGCTGATCTCTTCCCGAGCACGAGTACGGCCTCGACGAGGAAGGCCTCCACGCCGCCGGCCTCGAAGAAGGCGAGCAAGGCCTACGCGTCAGCCGACGAGGCTCAGAAAGTCTACGAGCGTTCGCTCAGCCAACCGTCGCTCGTGGCACCGTATCGCGTCGCCGGCCGCGAGGTTGGCCGCGTGCTCTTTTGGCCGAAACCTGACGGCAAGAAGGAAGTACGGCCGCTCAGCCTCCACGCTGATGGATGGCGGCTGGAGCATATGCCGGAGCCGAGGCCGCTCTACCTCCTCGACGCGATCACGGCCACGCTAGGCTCGGCCTTGTACGTCGCCGAAGGTGAGAAGTGCGTCAACGCGTTGGCGAACGATCTCGGCCTCCTCGCCACTACGAGCTCCGGCGGCAGCAACGCGGCCAGCAAAACGGACTGGACGCCGCTCGCCGGCCGTGAGGTTGTGATCTTTCCTGACGCTGACGAGCCAGGCCGCAAGTACGCTCGCGAAGTGGCCTCGATCCTCACGAGGCTCGATCCGCCGGCGGTTGTGCGGATCGTCGATCTCGCTCCTGATCGTGACGACGGTTCCGACGTGGCCGATCTCGTCGAGGGATGTCGCGACGCCGACGAGCTCAAGGCTCTTCGCGAGAGGATCGAGCGGCTGGCCGCCGAAGCCGAGCCTCTCAAACTAGAGGCCGTCGAGGAGGCATCCACGCCGCCGGCTAGGAGCGCGAGCTCACGAGCCACAAGCTCGCCGATTCCAGCCTGGCGGCCATTCCCTACGTCAGCACTGCCGGCCTCTCCAGCGTCGCTCGTGGAGGAGGCCGCTCGTGCGATCGGTTGTGACGAGGCCTTCGTGGCACTGCCGCTCCTGGCCGTGCTCGGCTCGGCGATCGGCACGACGCGACGCGTGGAGCTCAAGCCAGGGTGGACGGCCTTGCCGATCGTCTGGCCTGTCACCGTCGCCGAGAGTGGCTCTCACAAGTCACCGGCCGCCGACGTCAGCCTCGATCACGTTCGCGAACGGGAGGATCGACTCCACGAGGCATATCTCGAAGAAGTCTCGGCCTACGAGCACGAGCTCGAAGGCTACGAGAAAGAGCGAGCCTCCTGGCGACACTCGAAGCAAGCTGGAGCGGAGGCACCGGCTCGGCCTCGTGAGCCTCTCCAGCGTCGCGTGCTCGTCGAGGATGCCACGGTAGAGGCTCTCGTGTCGGCACTGGCCGACAACCCACGAGGCCTCCTTATGGCAACTGATGAGCTCAGTAGCCTTCTCGATTCCTTTGGCCGATACAACGGCTCGGCCGGCAGCGACGAGGCTTTCTTCCTCAAGGCCTACAGCGGACGATCTCACAACGTCTCACGTCGAACCGGACGGAAGACGATTCACGTTCGCCAGGCCGCGGTATGGCTCACCGGAACGATCCAGCCTGGCGTGTTCGCTCGCTCGATCGGCATCGAACGTCGCGAAAGCGGTTTCCTCGCTCGGCTCCTCCCGGCGGCTCCGCCACGCAAGCCGAAGAGGTGGAACACCGATACAGTCTCGTGGAGCACGGCTGACGAGTGGCGTGGCGTGCTCGACAACCTCTACGGCCTCAAGCACGAGCTCGTGGATGGCCGTGAGCGATCACGTTTCGTCAGGCTCAGCCGAGACGCCGAGACGCTCTTCGTGAAGTTCTTCCACGAGCACGACGCCGAGGCGGTTCAGTATTCCGGCGACTTGGCGGCCGCGTGGAGCAAGCTCGAAGAGACAGCCGGCCGG
>JBGTKO010000322.1:0-11290 GCA_041744595.1 Pirellulales bacterium | reverse complement strand
GTGGCTGAAGAAACGGGGGGGTACTGCGACCGTCCGGGAGGTTCAGCAGGGGTATCGCCGGCTCAAGGCTCCGGGGCAAGCTGATGCCGCGCTCAGTGCCCTCGTGGACGCTGGCATTGGTTGCTGGATGGTCGGGGAGGGAGGATCGTCCGGGAACAGCAGTCGGCGATTCGTCCTCCGGGGAGCGACCAGTGTCGGGGCGGCGTAGACGCGTAGACGCGTAGACGGAGAGAGTGGTGAGTAGAAAGGATATAAAAGTAGTAGTTAAAAAAACCCTTTATAAACCGTCTACGTCTACGCTCTCTCATCCCTACTCCTCATGCCGTCTACGTGTCTACGCGTCAACATGTCTACACCCGTCTACACACCACACCCGTCTACGCGTCTACATGTCTACACCTGACCCGCTCAAACCGTCCGCTCACCAACCTGTACCCCTTAAACCCATTTCGATCGTCGGCGGAGTGTTTAGGAGTTGTTCTTCGCACACACTGCTTGCGCGACCGGCTTTGGCACGGGATTAGCGCTTAGGAACTGAGGGCTCTCGCCTTGCCACAAACAGATGCCCCTCGTGAAAACGCTCTGGAGAGTGTCCGGAGCCATGTTTTCTAGGATCGTGCTGTCCTGCGACCATCCACTCACACGGCAACGCGCCTTCGTCGATTCTGCCGCCACCTGTGAAACCCGCCCTGACTTACCACGACCATCACCAATCCACGCACGACCACGACAACAGCGCGACGGTAAATAACACACGCTTACGGTTAACGCTCCAGGTGGGCTCAAATTCCATACATAATTCCCGCGACCGCTTAAACAACTCACCAGCGAAATACCCAGCACGCCCACAACATGCGAAAACAGCCGGAAAACACGCATTCCGGTGTCGACGGCTATGATATCAATGGGCGCGAGTCCGATGATATCAATGAAGCGGGTGCAAAACTTACATAACAAACCGGCATAACAAGCACCCAACAACCCTAAAAACAAGCAACGACGTGTTAAATAACAAACCGCGAGGAGTGATGACGTTCAGTGCGTATTGCGAGCTTGAAAACACTCGCTGGATCGAGGCATGTGGCAAATCCGGGTTTGCGGCACTTCGTATCAGCAGCGACGACAGAGGTGGCTCGGCGCTGATGCCGGGATCCGCTCGGCGGCCATACAGGATCACGAGGGTTAAGCCGCGTAAGAGCCGGTCGTGATGAGGCTGCCGGGGCCAATGATGGCGATAAGCAGCCACCACACGCACCATTTTCACCCCCACCATCCATCCACCTACCACCTACATGCCTCTCGGTACGCACGATACGTCCGCGAGTACGCACAGCCCCAGGCGGCATCGTGGCTATGGCGCTCGAACTCGTCGTCGGTCATGTTGGAGCGTTTTCCGAGCTCATCCAGCAGGTAATTCCAGGCAAGAGCGTGTGCCCATTCATGCACGAGAACTTCGATTGCGTCATGCTCCCGGAGTCGATGGCTGAGCTGGATGACGAACTTGTGCCGGCGACGTAGGCACTGGCCAAGGGTGTCGTCGGGAAGCCTGGAAGCGCGGACGATGACGGGTTGTGCGGGAGGGCAAAGTACGCGCAGGCCGGAGAGAATCCGCGGAAACAGATGCCAGTCGGAGCGGTCATGGAAAGACTGGACGCGCGTGGTGCTCGGGGTAGGCGTGAGGATGTCCGCGCCGAGTACCAAAGCCTCCGAGCGGTAGCGGCAGATGATTGGCGGGCGGGGCTTTGTCGTGTGCTGACTCATGTGGCCAGTCTAGCGCGTTTGTCCAGTCGCGCAAGCTGATTCCTAATGGCCACCGACACCGCGCTATGACGAGGCCGAAGGCACACGAATCCATCTCGTAGTGCCCCGGTGCCAACGCCTAAAAATGTGAGTAGCGCGAATCGACTTGACGCGCTATCCTTGGGGGCATGGACACAACTCAACAAAACGACAACGACTTCTGCCTCGGCCTCGACCTCGGCCTCGGCCTCGACGAGAACCTCCGCAAGGCACTTGAGGACGTCTCCGCCATCAAGGAAATCAAAGAGGAGTTCATCAAATACCACGAGTACATTGCCAAACGCACCTACAAACTGGTCACACTTCTTCTGGATGCTGAGACCCGAGGGATTCTGGTTGAAGAGGCCCTGGAGTTAGCAGAGGTGGGCTATTGGTTGGAGATCGTCGAATACCACAACAAGTTTCTGTCGATCATCCTCAACTTTGGAAAACAGCCGTGTGCCAAGACTCTCCGGCCAATCTTAGAAATCTATGGCGCCGGCCGGAAACGTGTGGCGAGCGAGGTTCAGGCGTTGGACTTTCAACTCAAACATCGGGTGGAGAGATACGCCACGCCGACGAACGAGTTGGTTGGCGATACGATCCGAAAAAACCATTCGCGGGTATTGGCGGCCTATCTTCACATCCGGTCGGACTACAACGGGCCTGAGCTCGCCAGTTTCTTCAAGGTGGCGCGATCGACGGCCTATGGGTGGTTGGAGTGGTTCAACATGCTTCCCGAGGGATTGCGCGACGGCATCTTGGGCTACATGGATTCGCAGGTTCCGAGCATGTCCGTGTGTCAGGTGCCAGAGTCGAAATTGCACGAACCACCACCGAAGAAAGAAGAACAGCCAATACCAACGAAGGAAGCCACAGGCGCACCGTCTTAAGCCTGTGTGAGGACAAACCCCCGAAGTGAATCGCTGACCTGTTTCTGCGCCCTCAGCCACCCTTCCGGATTTTGGGTACAGGTTTTTGATTCTGGACGATCGGCAACATGGTGATCGTTGGTTCATTCGAGGCGTGCAGCACGGGTTTTTTGCGGAAACCATGCCGTGATGGGGGTAGGTAGGCGCTAAAATGAGTGATGGAAGTCGACTCGCTCGGCTCCAGAAACGCTCAAAACCTGTCGCCTTGTGAACGACGAAGTGCCAAAAAGTACGGATTTTTCAAGGAGGAAAGCCATGCCCGCAAACGACAAACCCGCCGACCCGCTCACGAAACATTTGCTCGCCATGCTCGCACAGGCTCGACGCAATACGTCTGGCGACCCGAAGTATCACTCAGGCCGCAAGAAGAAGGTGTATGAGTCGCCCTGCCTTGAGTTTCTCGACAGGATCACCAACACCGCTCGAAGGATGCCAAACGTTTACGAGTTCGACGTTCAGCACATCGACGGCATCAAGTTTGCCGATCTAGCCGCCGGAGAGCGCATCCTGAACGAGATCATCTTCGAATGCCAACGGTCGCTCGAAGGAATTGAAGACGCCAAGGCCGACCTGGAGCGTCGCAAATGGGCGAGTGGTTGGACGGGTGGGTAAACGGCGTCCACGCGCACTCTCGAATCACGTGCTCTCAGCGACCCCTTTGGCTCCGCGACATCTCCATAGAGGCCCCCTGGTAAGCTCGCACGCGCCTACGGCGAACGCGAGGGGCACCGGGCAACCTTGGCCCTGCATCAGCCCTGTAGCGAGCCCTGGCGACGTTCTGCGGCTATACACGCACGGCAACGCGCCTTCTCGTCTTCGCCGGTACCTGTGAAACCCGCGCCCCATCACAAAGCCATCCGCGCCCATGACAGCACCGCGAGGCTTATTAAGAGCCACACCAGTGCGCGAAAGGTATTAACACGAGACAGGCGCATAACTTCCCCCACGGCTCACGCCAACTCACCAGCAAAAAACACGGCATGCCAAAAACATGCGAAAACAGCCAGAAAACACGCATTCTGTCTGCTGCGCCAATGATATCAAGTAGCTCCCGTCCAATGATAGCAATGGAAGGGGTGCAAAACATACATAACAAACGCACCCCGGCCAGATACATGCGCTAAAATGTATTAAATAACAAGACGGCAACACGTGTTAAATAACGCGCGTACAGAGTTGTGAAATAAGTCCACGGCCGGCCAATGATATCTGGAACGCCGGTACCCAATCGCGAGCAAAACCCCATCACGTGCTGCCTCGATAAGTCGCCGGTCTGCTTTTACCGACTACCCACGCCCACCTTCGAGACCTGCACCAACACATGACCTCGACAACCTACACGCCCGACTGAATACACGCCCATGACCATACCGGCTACGAGTAAGAGAGCCACACGAGTTTCATCGGCAATCACGAAACTCCGGCCATCAACATCCACGCCCGCCACAGTTCTCTCCTGCACCCGAATCGCCCTGGCAAAACGCGATCTCTTCTGCGTACGTGCCCATGACCGACATCAACGCGCTCTCGGCTCTCACAACCACGCTCCCGAACACTTTCATCACCAACACCACCAACCCGAGCAACCAACCCACCAGTACCGGATACACGAGAACCAAAGCCGCCGTACCCTCCTGTGATGCCGATAGCTGGCCGTTCACACCATATACGCCTGCCCCTTCTTCTGGCCGTTCTTGAAACCAGCGTCACGAAGGACTGGAGATCAACCCCCGTGTCTGCTTTGTATGGCGGGTGTGGTGTTCCCGGCCTTCGTTCGGCACACGTGGAGTTACCGGCATACCGAAGGCGATAGCCGGCTTCTCGTGCAGCATGTTCCGCGTATGGCAGGTCGATCTTGTCGCCGTGAGGCATTTCAGATCAGCCTGCAAAACGCGCGGGTCATCAATCGAGAACCAGAATTCACGCCGGCCAGAACGCGAATGAGGCTTGGCACCGCGGCGTTTCTCGTGGGTGTGGACGGCTCGAAGAACGCCTGACCACCCGCGTGCCCGACCTGTCGCCTGCGCGGTTCCGTCAAACGAAGGTCGCATCGCCAGGGCTGTTCACGGAAACCTCGGCCACGGCTTCTTTGACAACAATGCCCTGGCCGCTCAAGCAACGCGAGGTGAACGGGCCGGCTCTTTGAGCTCGGGATTCAAGGCCACGTGAAGTAGCCCCTTTTCGGGGCCACAGGCGATGCAATACGAACCCTTGTCTAACCGGCGGCCGTAGAACACTTTGTCACACCCTGGACACGTGAGGATGTATTTTGGCGGTGGCTCGAATGGTGGCTTGTCGCGGTACGGTCGAGGGTCAGCACCGATCTGGCGGCAAACTGCTTTCCATTCGGGCCCATGCGCCGCTGCCCAGCCTGCAATCGCGTGGGCAATTTCGTGAAGCAAGATCCCGCGAAACCAGGCTGCGTCGTTCAGGTCGGTGAGTACCCCGGAAATGGTGATCTTCTTATTGCGGTCGTCGCATTCCCCGTGTCGTTCCACAGCGCGATCAAACGCGAAGCTCCATCTGCGCTTGTCCAGTTTGTGTTTCCGGAAGAGCTGCTTGACGGATTTTAGTGCATCGGTGCGTTTCATGACTCGAAATTTTACGAGTCCGCGCCAAAAGCGCAAGCGCACCCACGACCGGACAATCCAAAAAAATTCTCGGTGGCACATTCACTTGGCGTCAACGATCAAGCGATAAAATTCCCATCGGGCAAACCACCGCGACGCTTCTTCCGGCGAGTGTTCTGGCTCCTGGCGTGCGCTGTCCTGCTCTTGCGTGCTCATGAGCTGGCCTTCACCCCATCACCTTGAAAGACGCCTGATGAAGACCCCCTGACGGTCGTGCTCCAGGTTTTCACGAGGGCAGGATTCATCAGCACCGGCAACAACGCACCCTCGGCTACCACGACCACGCTCCCGACTACCTGTGTTCGCCGCTCCTTTCACCAGCAGCAACATCGCGAAGCCAGGACGCCAATACATCGTCAGGACAGGAGCCAGCCGCCGTACCCTCCTGTGCTGCCGATAGCTGGCCATACACACCAGATACGCCGGCACCTTTCTTCTCTGGCCGTTCCTGAAGCCCGTACAGCGAGAAAATGGCGCCCTGGCTCTGTATCAGTGTTGTATGGCGGTCGTGGTGGTTCTGGCCATTAGCCGGCACACATGGAGTTCCCGGCGTTCTGAAAGAGGAGGGCGGGGTTTTCGTGGATCTGGATGGCGAAGGTGAACGTCTCGACCATCACCGGGCAATTCTGAATACCCGTGACCCCGACCTTGGTGCAGTTTCCTGGGGCTTTTTGCACGGCCTCACGCACCCGACCAACCCGTGTACCCGCAGTGTGGTCGTAAAAAATCGCGTCATCACGGGCGTTCACCGAGACCAGTTCCACCGCGGCATAGATATCAATGACGAATCCGCGACCGCTTCACACCACGGCCACCTTTTCCCACTCACTCTCTCGCGGGCATACTGGCTTCCATACCCGCCACCAGCCTTTCCCCAATAAAGCATGTGACCAGCTCCTCATTCTCCCCCGGCTTTCGCCTCTCGGCCCTGGATCTCGCCGTGCTCATCCTCGGGGCACTTCTCTCGGCGGCTCTTGCTTCCCTCGACTGGTCATGGGGGCTCGTCACGCTCATCCCCCTGGCCACCTTTTTCTTTTCTGCAACGTGTTTCGAGTTTCCCGCCTGCCTGAACTCATCTGGGCGGCAATCTTTCTCGTCCTGGCTACCTCGACTCTTGTTGCGGGCATTCCTGGGTGGTTCGTGACGGTATTCGTGGCAGCTTGTGTCTCGGCCGTCATTGTGGTGGCCGAAATGCGCCGACCTTCCTATCACGGCGTTCTCTGGCAGCGCATTAATCCTCGCCTTCCGGAATGGTGGGAAGAAAATGGCCCACGACATGACGATCCGGACCACCTCGCCGGCTCTTGAAATGGGTAGGCTCTTGGCGCCTCGGGCATCATCGAGCGCCGGCCTACTCGTGCTCACCGTCAACATGGGCTTCGCCGTCTGGGTCTATGTCGACGTGCAGATTCATCGGGTGACAACAGACCGGGCAATCTTCGGTGTAGTCCTGATGTGCCCCGGCTGAAACGTCCACGGGTACGACGATCTCTTCCCCGCACGAATCACAGACGTAGACGGCTTCCTGGTTGGCTGATGGTCGGGGCTTTTTCATGGGGGCGGATTGAGGCAGGGGTGGGTTCGGTGTCGCCCAGGTCGCCGAAGGCAGTGTCGGGCGTGTGTGGGTCGAATGGGCCTGTTTTTCGCAAATTCTCACTTTCTCACTTTTGCAGATTGAGAGGGTCGTGGGCTGGGTTTTGACACCACGTACCCGCAAAAAGGACGGGAAAATTGGGAAAAAGGCTCGGTCGTCACCCTGAATTTGCGAAAGTGAGAAAGTGAGAATCCCCGCCGGACGCGCCATTTTTGGCGTTCCCGGCGTGTCTATATATAGGGGGCGCATGGGGGTGGGTTTTCGGGGGGCTGGATGGCACGTTCGTCGTAGAGCAGTCGTGACGGTTATCGACGCACGCGGTGCCGTTAGTCACCCGATCGTTTTGTCGCATCGAGTGCCGCCTTCAGGATGGTGTCGGCGGGCACCCGAACCTTGTAGTCCGGGTTCACGTCAACCAAGCAGAGTTTGCCTGAGGCATCGCATACAAAGACAGCCGGATGCGGAAGGATGTGGTGGTCTCGGCCAGATGCGTCCTCGAGGTCGATCCCGAACCCCTTGTATTTTGTGATCGTGGCATCATCCACGGTGAAGGCGATCCCGAAAGCCTTGGCGGCCGCGGCGTCGCTGTCTGAGAGAAGCCGGTAGGGAAGCTTGTCGCGATCGGGCGTGGCTGCGATCTTCTCAGGCCGGTCCATGCTGACGGCGAGAAGTTGAACCCCGGCGTCGTCGAGCGGTTTGACGATTCCCGAAAGCTCTGCAAGGTGCTTCGTGCAAAACGGGCACCAGCCGCCGCGATAGAACACGAGCACCGTCGGCTTGCCCTCGACGAGGTCGTGGATTGACACCTCGCCTCCCTTTTCATCCCGAACCATCGCGTTCGGGATGGCGTCGCCAACTTTCGGCATGTCGGCTCCCGAGACAGGAATTGCCAGAGCGATCAGACAAAACACCGGCATTCCAAGAAGGCGCGTCATAAGGGACCTCATACGTGAGATAGGGACAACGGGAGAGGGGGCACCAGAACGTCAAGAGGAGTGTACGGCATCAGCGCTCGTTCAAACTGTGAAAATCAATACACACGCCCGGCCGTATGCTTGCTCAGATGAGCCTCCACGAGATGACACCCCAGACTGAAATGACCGTACGGCTTGTTTGCTTCGGAGGCGTGCTCTTCATCATGGCGCTTGCTGAATGGGCAGTTCCACGCCGAGTCCTCACGCTCGGACGCCGCCATCGATGGCCGACGAACCTCGGTCTCGTTGCCATCAACTCCGTCGCAGTTCGGGTCATCATGCCGGTCACAGCGGTTTCTGCCGCGATTCTTACCGAGTCAGCCGGCATCGGGTTGCTCACTCGCCTCACGTGTCCCATGTGGCTGAAGGTCGTGGTCGGCGTGATCGCCCTCGACTTGGCAATCTACCTCCAGCATGTGCTCTTTCATACCGTGCCAGCGCTTTGGATGCTGCACCGCGTGCATCATGCCGATCGCGATTTCGACGTCACGACCGGCGTTCGCTTCCATACTGTCGAGATCCTTCTCTCGGCCGTGTTCAAACTTGGGGTGATCGCGGCCCTGGCCCCGCCGGCACTGGCTGTGCTTGTCTTCGAGGTGCTCCTCAATGCCACCTCCATGTTCAATCACGGCAACCTGGCGATCCCTCTGTGGATTGACCGGCTATTGCGGTGGATCGTGGTCACGCCAGACATGCACCGCGTCCACCACTCGGCCATTCGCGAGGAGGCCGACAGCAACTTCGGCTTCAATCTCCCGTGGTGGGATTACCTGATGGGCACCTATCGCGATCAGCCGTCGGCAGGGCACGAGGGCATGACGATCGGTGTCGCGTCGGCGCGAAGGGATGCCGTGTAAGGAATTCGAATGTCGGGCGTCAGTCGGTTCATCGTGACGTCGGCGTCGTTCGCCGTCTTCTTCCGGGAAACAACGGAGTCTGTTTTCACATGCGCCATCATCCTTCGTCCATGGATGGACGGGACGGCTTTACGCTCGTCGAACTTCTTGTCGTCATCGCCATCATCGGGGTCCTTACGGGTCTGTTGCTCCCTGCCGTTCAGTCTGCTCGAGAGGCGGCTCGGAGGACGCTCTGCGCCAACAATTCCCGGCAGTTGGGGCTGGCATCGCTTGGCTACGAATCAGCCAAACGCCGGTTGCCATCGGGTGGTCAGGGGACCGATTTCTCCACGAGTCCCCCGTCCACGGTCTTCGACCTCCACTCCGTGTTCACGATGCTTTTGCCCTATGCGGAGCAGTCGAATATCCATGCACGAATAGACCTCGTTTACGCCTACAACGAAAACCAGCAGAACATGGACGCAACGCGAGTCGCGATCCCCGAGCTTCTTTGCCCCACGAATTCGTGGCGATCAGCCGCCGTGGATAGCGAGGGCTACGGGTACGTCGACTACGGAGCGATCTACTACGTCGACCTCGACCCTGCGACAGGTCTTGTGAACAAGCAGCTGCGCGCCGCCGGTGCTTTAGTGAAGGGAGGGAGCCGCATTTCGGAGATCACCGATGGCATGTCGAACACGATCTTGTTTGGTGAAGACACGGGGCGCGACGAACGGATGCACGACGGCCATGTGTACGTCGATCCAGCAGACGGGCAGAAGCGACGTTTCTGGCGATGGGCCGAGCCGGACAACGCGTTCGGTGTCTCGAAGGTCATCAACAACAATGCGAACCCGGCGGGAGGTCCGCCCGACTGTCCATGGACGAAGAACAACTGTGGCCCGTTCGACGAGATGTTCAGCCACCACCCCGGCGGGGCCCATGTCACCATGGGCGACGCTTCGACTCGGTTTCTCACCGATGACACGACGGTGGCGGTCTACCGAGCTCTCATTACCCGCAGCGCCGGAGACATGCCACGTTGATCGCCATTTCAGAAGGGAGGCAGATTGGCTGACGACGACCATGCTGATCGCCCGGTGATTGATCCTGCCGTGTGGGTCGAACGGCACGGCGATAGGCTCTATCGCTATGCGGTGACCCGTCTCCGGAGCGCCGAAGCTGCGGAAGAAGTGGTGCAGGAAACCTTCCTCGCCGCGCTCCAGGCATCCCATCAATACGCCGGCACCGGCGCCGAGGGTGCCTGGCTCATGGGCATCTGCAAACGAAAGGTGATCGATTGTGTTCGCCGTTGGCAGCGGCCCGATGCTGCCAGCGACACTGCCCCACCCACCGACCCGGCCGACGCGATCGCCGACGGCGGCGGTAACTGGCGAAATGACCGGAAGATGGTCGAGAGTCAGCCGTCGGCACCTGCGGAGCGTGCCGAGTTCTGGGCAGTTTTCCGACGCTGCCTCGATCGGCTTCCCAAGCGGCAGGCGGCCGTTTTCATGCTCCGGGAGCTGGACAAGATTCCGAGCGACACGATCTGTAAGGATTTGAACATTTCTTCGTCCAATCTTTGGGTGCTGCTCCATCGTGCTCGCGCTGGCCTGACACGGTGCCTGAAAGGTTTCCTCGATCCACTGGAATTGCCGCCATGATGCGAAGCTGCGAGGAAATCGGCCGGCTCTTGTCGGAGTCGATGGATCGCAAGCTCTCATTCGGGCAGCGGCTCGAGGTCTGGATCCACCTTTCGATGTGCCGGCTTTGCAGCGGTTTTGCCAGGATGCTCAAAGCTTTGCGGCAGGCGGTGCGGCAAGGTCGAGACCGCCTGGAGCTCGATGTCGCAGGGCAACCCGTGAAGCTTTCGGGGGAGGCTCGGGCGCGGATCGTGAAGACGGTGCAGCAGCGACTGGCAGGCGAGTGATCCCCAGCTCGTCGGCCGCCAAAAAACTTCCGTGTAAGGATCAGGCGGCACGACCGTCAGAGTGAGTGGAGCCGTGTTGGCCCCACGTTTTTCTGGGCAATGGACGCCCGCAAACACTCGCCAAGGATGCAACCATGAAACCCTGCCGCCAGACGATTGCCACCGCCGCCCTGACGCTCCTTACTGCCGTGACCGCCCTTGCCCAAGCTGGGCTTACCAAGGGAATTCCCTGGATTCACTCGTCGGCCGAGGCGATGGCCGTCGCCCGCCGGGTCAATGCGCCGATCCTGGCGTTCGTCACGTCATCGAATTGTCACTTCTGCCAGAAGATGGACGCTCAGACCTGGGATGACGATTCCGTCGTGCGGCAGGTCAATGCGGCGTTTGTTCCGCTGCGGGTCGACGCCGACCGTGAGCCAAAGCTCGTGGAGTCGCTTCGGGTGCGGGCGTTTCCGACCACGCTGATCTTCACCCCGCAGGGGCAGGTCATCGATGCGGCCGAAGGGTTCATGGCACCGGCGAAACTCACAGGACTGCTCGAGCGGTCGGCGACTCGCGGGGCCGATGCGGTGGTCTTTCACTGATCGTTCGTATTCACACGTCCATCCAGCAAGG
>JBGTKO010000321.1:0-1672 GCA_041744595.1 Pirellulales bacterium | reverse complement strand
AGTAGTCGGTCATCCGACCGGCCCCTTCTATAAGGCACTACTCATAGCTCGATCAGCTATGTCGGCTTGTTCAAGCGGCGTTGATTCTGTTGCGCTGCCGCAAACGAGTGCGTTCCAAAGGTTTGGAACTGTCTGACGGTGATTGCCGCAAAAGTAAAAACTCTTTCCGCCGTCGGCGACACCACGTACCACCAGTGTCTTCCAGGGTCGATAGTAGTATAGGGGTTGATCGGCGCTTGGCTCTCCGCGACGCCAATTCTCGGGCAACGTCACCAAGTCGAAGACGGCTGTCGTGAAATGCCGAATATCACGCCCGTCCTGATGTGCAACGTTGCGGGCCATGGACAACGCCTTAAGAAATACCTCCGGCCCGGTAATGGCCGACCCGACGTTCATGAAAACCCCGCCCTCGAGATCCTCGATGGTGCGGGCGAAAATCAAGAAATCCGTGAACGAGGCCGCACCCCACGCGGCACCGTCACACGAGGGATGGCTGTGCAGGATGTCGCTCCCGATCGAGACGTGGCTCGTAAAGGGAATCCCCAGTCGCCAGGCCGCGGCCGCCAGGCTTAGGTCACGATGAGGAGTCCCCGAGGAGTCGATCCATTCCCCTACGGCTTCACCCAGGCCCATGCCGCGGCAGGCAGCGGTCGTGGCCAGATCGTTGAGTCCGCCGCTTTCGGACCAAAGACCGAATTGCCCCTGCCGGAGCCAGCGAGCGACGTTTTCGCTGGTCTCGCCCGATACGGCCAGCTCGAAGTCGTGGATGAGACCGGCACCGTTGGTGGCGATATGCGAGATGAATCCCCGCTCCATCAGGTCGATCAGGTAGCGCGACAGACCCAGTTTGATCGGGTGTGCGCCCATAAACAGCACGATGGGACGCAGGGATTCTCGGGCGGCTGACAGCCCGTCGATCAACGCCCCGAATTCGGGATGCTCGAACGGGACGCGAGGCGTCTCCAGGGGCAGGACGTTGCTGAAGTGCAGATCGCTGCCGCGTTCGCACAGGTGTCGCAGCTTGAGGCGTCCACGATCGAAAAGCGGATATCGACTCCCAGTTACCTCGCAGGGCCCGCTGGTCGTGAGCTTCGACCCCATTGCATTCCCCCCTCTAGGTGACCAATAGCTTCATGGACGGCGCGGTCCCATCCGATCGAGGTGCCGCATCGCGGATCGTTCGGACCAGCTCCGTGGTCGAGAGCCCGTCGATTGCGGAAGTCACGTGTACCCTTCCGCCGTACCCCAGTACGATTTCCGCGCCCACGACTTCTTCCGTGCCGTAGGTCCCGCCCTTAACCAGAACGTCTGGCCGCAACGTCTGGAGTAGTCGGTGGGGTGTCGCCTCATCGAAGACGACCACGTAGTCGACACACTCCAGCCCAGCCAGCATGGCGGCCCGGCGATCCTGCTCCACCAGCGGCCGGCCTGCTCCCTTCAGACGTCGCACACTGCCGTCGCTGTTGATGGCCACGATCAGCACGTCGCCCAGTCCGGCAGCTTCCTCCAGGCACCGCACATGGCCGGCATGCAGCAAGTCAAAGCAGCCGTTGGTAAACACCACCGATTCACCCGCCGCGCGACGGTCCAGAATTGCATGCATCAGCCCGTGCAAGTCAACGCACTTCTGGCGGTGCGATCGCTTCTTGTGGATGCGGCGGCCGAGCTCCGA
>JBGTKO010000320.1:0-6024 GCA_041744595.1 Pirellulales bacterium | reverse complement strand
GCCACCCGGCCGGCGGCCTTGTTCCGCGCCCGCTCGAGCTCCCGTGGCTCGATGCCATCGCGGGCCGCTTCTTTATAGATGGAGAGGATGTGCTCCAAGACGTCGTCGGCATCTTCGGGCTCGCACGACAGATGCGTCACGAAGAGTCCCGCATCCAGGTAGTCTTCGTGCGAGAGAGCGGCATGTTCGGCGAGCCCCGGATCGACGAGCGACCAGAAGAGACGGCTGCCTGAGCCATCTCCGAGGATCGTGGCGACGAGGCCGGCGGCCCAGAAGTCAGGCGAATGTTCGTCCGGGGCAGCCGTCATCCGCACGGCATATTCCTGTGTGGCGGGCCGGATAATCCGATCATTTCCGGGGCAGGATGCTGCTCGCGGAAGAGCCGACTTGATTCGTGGTTCGTCTGCCGCCGGCTCCCACTCGCCGCAGAGTTGCTTGGCAGACTCGACCAGCGATGGAAAATCGACGGCCCCCGAGGCCGCGAGCACCATGTTGCAGGGCGTGTAGCGATGGTGGTGATAGCCTCGCATCGCCGTCACGCCGAGTCCCTCGATCGAGGCCACGCTCCCGAGCACGCTCCCGGCTAGCGGATGCGTCCCGAAGAAAGCAGCCTGGCAGCGGTCGTCGGCACCGAAGGGCGGCTGGTCGTAGACCATCCTGATCTCCTCGAGGATCACCTTCTTCTCGGTGGTGAAATCATCTTCCCGTAGCGCCGGCCGCATCATGCGGGCAAGAAGCTCGACCGCGTCATGCTGGTATCGCGGGAGTACGGCCGCGTGGTAGACGGTTTCTTCTTCGCTGGTAAACGCGTTGGCCGAGGCCCCGAGCCGATCGAAGCCACGGTTGATGTCGTCTGCCGAGAGATCGGGCGTGCCCTTGAAGACCATGTGCTCCAGAAAATGGCTCACCCCCTCGATCCCCGGTCGCTCGTCGCGAGCGCCGGCGGCCACGAAGAAGCCGACGCTCGTCGAGACGGCGGCGTCGCTCGTCTCGGCAACCACATCGAGCCCGTTGGGCAGTCGCTCATGCAGAAACGGCACCGGAAACCTCCAGGGGCTCGGGACCGAGTGATACCACCGACAGGTCGCGGGGTGGACGTGACGCGAGCCAATCCTCGAGCAGGCGGATGTCGAGCGAATCGTAGCGGGCGAGGTCTTCCTCCATCGTCCGAAGCCGTCCGAGGTGATACCACTGGCCTGCCAGCGAATCGGCTCGCGACGTCGTCGATTCCTGCTGCATCACGAGGCCCGCGGTCACCCGAGCCTTGACCCGCTCGAGCTCGTCGGCATCGAGCGAGCCCGGGAGCCGATCGATTTCAGCGAGCATGACATTGAGTGTTTCCTGAGCGCGGGCCGCCGTGGTGCCGGCGTGGCAGAGTGCCATCCCAAAATCACGTTGGCTCGCATATCCGGCCGACACGCCATAACACAGGCCCCGCTTCTCACGGACCTCCGTAAAGAGCCTCGAGCTGGTTCCCCCGCCCAGTACGGAGAGCACGGCCCGACACTTCGCTGACTCATCGTCGCGGGCCGGAGGCATCGACCAGGCAAGGGCCACATGGGTCTGCTCTGAGTCGTGTGGGATGTGGCAAACGAAAGGTCCTCGCGGCCCCGTCGGAATCGTGATCGCGGGGCCGCCGGTCCAGTCGCCAAGGAGCTGCTCGAACTGGCGGAGCATGTCGGCCCACACGATCCGACCAGCGATCGCCACGATCATCCCGGCCGGACCCATCCGGCGGCTGAGAAAATTCTTGACGTCATCGAGCGTGGCGTCCTCGACGTCTTCGGCGATGCCTTCGGTGGGCATGCCCCAGGGCGATGGCATGTGAAGCCGCTTGAGCGCCGCGATGGCCCGATGGGCCGGGTCGTCTTCGATGCCGGCGATGGTTTGAAGCACCATCTGCTGCGCGGCTTCGAACTGATCGGGAGGAAGATCGGGGCGACGGATCAAGTCGGCGAAGACCGAGAGTACTTCGGGCAACTGCCTCGGAATCATCGCGGCAGCGACCGTCGTGTGGGTGGTGGTGACGCCGTTCGACCAGACGGCTCCCGCGCCGTCGAGCGTATCGACGATCTCACGGCTCGTGCGGCCTCCCGCGCCGCGGAGGCTCATCTCACCGGCGAGCGTCGCCAGGCCACAGCGGCCCGGTGGGTCATGAATTCCACCGGCAGGCACATGAAAGGCCACGGCCACCGATTCCACGCCCGGCATCTCCTCGCCGAGGACGGTGATCCCGTTGTCGAGCGTCGCGGTATAAAGCTGCTGCTTCAACGTGCCGTCTTGTGACCGGGATGGTGCGATCAGTGCATCGCTGCTTCGAGGGCCGGCTCTGCGGATGCCGACTCGACCACTTTGTACACGGTTCGCCGCCGCCGGAAACCCAGCCGCTGGTAGAGCCGTACGGCACGGGTGTTATCGACCGTCACCTCGAGGGCCCCCCGGGCGAGGCCATGCATTCGAAAGCCGGCGAGGGCTCGCTCGACCAGGCAGCGGCCCAGCCCCAGACCTCGGTGCCCAGGCACCACGCCCACGTTTTGGATCATCCCGGACCCGCCCCGTTCGGCGACCCCCTGGATCGTGCCGCACCACTGGAGCGATTCGGGTGTTGAGCCGCAGGCGATGAGCCACGTGGCCGCCGGAAGAAAGCCCGACTTTCCACGGATTTCCCGCATGAGACGCCGGCAGCCGTCGAGTTCGCCGAGACAAGGGAACACAATCGCGTCGAGCTCGTCGCGGAAGGCCCGGAATTTTGTGCGGGCGTGGACGTCGAGGACCGCCTCGTTCCAGGGAACGAACCGGTAACCAGACGGTAGAGAGACAGAGCCTGGCAGGACGGCCAAGTCGGCCTCCATCCGGAATCGCTTGAAATAGGTCGATTGCACGGGGTCGCTCCGCCCGCGGTGTCCAAGGCCTCCGCTCGCCACACCACCGAACGTAAGTCTGCCTCACGATTTGGTCAACGCGCCGGTGATTGTGGGATGAGGCTGTGCCACCCTTGCCGTCGCACCAGATGCGCAGGTATCCTCATTTTTGATGAATCAAAAAACATTTTTTGAATTCCAAAAACATCGGGGGCCAGTCAGGCCGAGCCGTCGGAGAGCCCTCTGCATGGCCCACTACCTGTCGCTCTGGGGACTCCTGTTTCTTGGGTGTCTCGTTGGCTGTAGCCGCGGTTCGGCTGATTCGAAGGCTACGCCATCTACCAATCTCAAAAAGCCGCTCCGCGTCGTTGCCACAACGACGATGGTGGCGGATCTCGTCCGGCAGGTTGCAGGGGATCATGTGCCGGTCGATTGCCTCCTCGGCGTCGGCGTTGATCCACACTCATACAAGGCCACGCCTCGCGATGCCGAACGGCTGCTCTCGGCCGACCTCGTCGTGTCGGCGGGGCTTCACCTCGAAGGGCGGCTGGCCGATCTGCTCACCAAACTCGGCAATCGTGTGCCGGTAATTGCCGTCGGCGACCTCCTTCCCGCTGAACGTCTTCTCGAGGCAGATGCCGGAATGTCCGACCCCCATGTCTGGTTCGATGCCGGGCTCTGGAGTTTTTTACCTCTCGAAGTCGCGGCCGGGCTGTCAACGATTGATCCCGTTCATACTGACGACTACCACGCTCGGGCCGAGGCCTATGCCAAGCGGCTACGGTCACTCGACGACGGGATCCGTGAAAAGATCGCGACGATTCCCGAGAGCCGTCGCGTGCTCGTGACGGCCCACGACGCCTTTCGTTACTTCGGACGTGCGTATGGCATCGAAGTCGTCGGCGTGCAGGGCACGAACACGACCGCCGAGGCTGGGCTTGCGGACGTCAACCGGCTCGTCAATCTCGTTGTCTCGCGCGGCATCCCGGCCGTGTTCGTCGAGACGAGCGTGGCAGACCGTAATGTGCAGGCCGTGATCGAAGGGGCTGCCGCGCAGGGTCATGAGTTGCGGCTCGGTGGCCGTCTCTACTCCGATTCCCTCGGCGATCCAGCAAGCGGCCACGACACGCTCGAAGCGGCGCTCATGGCAAACGTTGAGACGATTCTCGAGGCGCTTGCCGCGGAGGCCAGGCCGTGACAAGGCCGGCACCCACGCCGATCGTCGAGTTTCATGACCTGACTGTGGCCTACGGCGGTCGGCCTGTGCTCTGGAACGTCGATCTCGCAATTGACGAGCCCTGCCTGTTTGGTGTCATCGGCCCCAACGGCGCCGGCAAGAGTACGCTCCTCAAGGCCGCGCTCGGCCTCGTGCCGGTGGTCGGGGGCCATGTTCGTTTTTTTGGCGCGTCACTCGATCGCGTGCGGGGCCAGGTGGGCTATGTGCCACAGCGAGAAACGGTCGATTGGGATTTTCCCGTGAGCGTGATGGATGTCGTGCTCATGGGAACATACCCGCGACTCGGTTGGTTCCGCCGGCCGGGCCGCAAGGAACGGACGCTCGCCGCCGAGTGCCTCGACCGCGTCGGAATGACCGACTTTGCCGACCGTCAGATCGGCAGGCTTTCCGGTGGACAGCAGCAGCGGGTGTTTCTCGCGCGGGCGCTGGCGCAGCAGGCCGATGTCTACCTCCTCGATGAGCCGCTGGCTGGCGTCGATGTCCGGTCGCAGGAAAAAATCTTCGGCGTGCTCTCAGAATTGCGTGACGCTGGAAAACTCGTCATCGTGGTTCACCATGATCTTCGGACGGCGGCCGAGTGGTTCGACCGAGTCGCCCTCATCGACATGAGGCTCGTGGCGTCCGGGCCCACCGCGGATGTGTTGACGCCTGAGAATCTCCGTAGGACCTATTCGGGCCACCTCGAACTGCTTGACGAACTGGGCCAGGCGGTCGCCGCCGGGGCACGCACGCCATGACCGGCGGCCTCTCCTACAACACGCTCGTCGTGCTCGCCGGTGTGGCAGCCGTCGGCTTTGCTTCGGGTGTTGTCGGGAGTCTTTCGGTGCTTCGCAAGCGGCCGCTGATCGGCGACGCCGCGGCCCACGCGACACTCGCCGGTGTCGTGATGGCCTTTCTCGTCACCGGCCGCCGTGACCTACCCACGCTGTTTGTCGGGGCGTTTCTCTCGGCGGTTGCGGGCCTCGTCTCGCTCGTGCTTGTCCGCCGGTTCACGCGAACCCGCGAAGACGCGGCCACGGCCATCGTGATCGGTGTCTCTTTCGGTGTCGGGGTCGCGCTTTTGGCCGGGGCTACAGCCCGCGGTCTTCCCGGCGCCGCCGGGCTCGAAACGTTTCTCCTCGGCCACACCGCGGCGCTCACCGCCAGTGATGCGATCCTCCTGGCGACCGTTTCACTCGTCGCCGTCGTCGTGGTGCTCACCATGTTCAAGGAGATGGTGGTCGTCGCCTTTGATGCCGATTTCGCGGCCGCGACCGGATGGCCCGTGGCATGGATCGACATCATGCTTGTCTCACTTGTCGCGGTGATGGTGGTCGTCGGGCTTCCTGCGGCTGGCGCGGTGCTCGTGACCGCGCTTGTGGTGATTCCACCGGTGGCGGCACGGCAGTGGACCGAGCGAGTCGGCACGATGCTCATTCTCGCCGGGCTCTTCGGATTGGTCGCCGCGGTCACAGGCGTGCTCCTGAGCGCCGTGTCGCCAGGGCTTGCCACAGGACCGCTGGTCGTTCTCGCGGCGGCCACAATCTGCTTCGTGTCATTCATCGTGGCGCCCGAGCGGGGTTGGCTCGGTCGCCGTTGGCGAACGGCCGCATGTGCCGCTAGTGTCACGTCCGATCGCGAGGCCCACGCCCATGTCCGGTGACATGCTCACCCTGCACGCTTGGTCGATGGCCACCGCCGCGGCGGTGTCAGCGTCGTGTGCCCTCGTTGGTACGTTCCTCGTCGTGCGACGGATGAGTCTCTTGGGCGACGCAATCGCCCATGCCGTGCTCCCAGGCATCGTCGTGGGTGTCCTCGCCGGAGGGAGTCTCGGCGGTCCGCTCGTCATCGCCGGTGCTGTGGTGGCCGCGCTCGTGACCGTCTGGCTCACGCAGGCGCTCCGCGCGGGAGTCGGCCTCGCCGAGGATGCCGGGGCGGGGGTCGTGT
>JBGTKO010000319.1:0-2848 GCA_041744595.1 Pirellulales bacterium | reverse complement strand
TTCTTTTTTCTTTCCCTTTTTTCTTTCTTTTTCCTTTTCTTCTTTTCCGCGTCTTTTCCTCTTTTCCCTCTCTTTTCCCCTTTTCCTTTTCTTTTTCTTTCCCATCCCGAAAGACGGCCCTGGACCGGTTTGGCTTTCGATCAAGCGATGGTCAGCAGCCAACCACCAGTTGAAGAAGGGCCGTTGACCGTCCTATACTTCTTCCAAAGATCTGCAGATTACGACACATTTTTGCCGTGCGCACGTGTTTCGCAGATGGCACGCCTATCAAATTTTTGACCGCTACTTTCTCGGGGGATGTGCAGTGAAGCTTCACACGAAAACCCTTGCCGCACTTGTGGCCTCCGCCGCGCTCGGTTTGTTTGCCGGCTCGGTACAAGCCACGCCGGTTACGATTTTCTCCCACACCTTCGACGGAGGCGCCGGTAGCCTCGACGGCACGCCGGTCGATACCGGAACGGGTAGCTGGGTCGCTGCCAACGTCGTCAACGCGAACGGCGTATTCGCCACCAATCCGGGCAGCGCGACCCTGGCCTTCACCCCGTCCAACGGCTTCGAATACACGCTGGATGCCCGCATCCTCAACGTCACCGGCGATGCAAACTGGGTCGCGCTCGGCTTCGCCAACGGCCAAAGCACTGTCGCCGCCAACACCGACCGCTTCATCACCGAGAATGTCGTCGGCACCGCGTGGATGTTGTTCCGTGGCAATAACGGCACCAACGCCAACGTAGCGCAAAACGGAACGGGTGCGATTGGCGCCGGTAACGGAGGAACGGCCAGCCCCTCGGATTGGCCCGCGCTCAATACCAACGGCGGCGACATCGACATGCGCATCCTGCTTGACACCACCGGCGGAACAGGCACCTGGACCGCAACGTGGCTTGCGAAACTCACCACCGACATTGACTACACCACGGTGCGAGCGACCACTGGCGTGGCTCAGGCCACCGAAGCGAACTTCACCTCCGTCGGCTTCGCATTTTCCGCAGCTACCACCGATGGCACGCTCCAAAGCTTCTCGCTGACGGCTGTCCCCGAGCCCGGCTCGCTCGTACTGCTGGGCCTTGGCGGCCTGCTCATCGCTGCTTTGCGTCGGCGCAGCTAATCGCGTTTACTCCTGGTGCCGCGTTCCGGAAGGGGCGCCGGGCCTTTCAGGGCAGTCGCCAGGAGGCCGGGCTTGAGCCCGGCGACATCTCGCGATCCGTCCGCCAGTGGGGGATCTCCGTCCCCAAGCGGCTGCGGTATTTCTTGGCAGAGCGGGCGGAGGCCCTCGCCGCTCTCACTCGCATCTTCGTGAGCGCGGAGACAGCTTCGGGTCGTTCGGCCAAGTGCCACCGCAGCCGCTTCGGTCCGGAGATCACCCACTGCCGCATGGGCACCGGTGGGATGACATGATCGACCAGATGGGCGGCCGTCTGCGCCATGCGTCGGCCGTTGCATGACGGACAGATTCCACGTCCCTTGCACGAGAAGGCGATCAGGAAATCGTGGCCGCAGGTGCCGCAGCGAGCCCTGGCAAACCCGAAGCTGAAGAGACGTGAGCGGAGGTACGCCCGAACCTCGTCTTCGACATGCGCCGCCACGTGATGTTCCCCAAGGCTCCGCTCGGCAAGCCAGGTTTCGAAGTGGCGGGCTCACCAGCAATCGGTCAATTCAGCCGCCGCACGACGCGGCGGCTGCCGACCATGGCAAACCTTGGCTTTGCCATCGGTCGGCCAAGTGGCCAAAGGCCAGGGAGGGCTTCGGCCACGGAAAGCTAGCACGGCGACGGGTGTACCGCTCTGGATGCCGGTGCGGCGTGCATGGCCGTACCGGAGAACGTGCCGGCTGGTGGCAGAAAAGCGACCACGATCGGTCTCGCTCGACCGCGGGGCCGCACACGACCCCGCTATCTCTAGAAACGAGCGCGGGAGCCGAAACCGGCAAAAATCTGAAAATCCCCGCGCATGAGAGAGGACGTGGACTTGGCGTAGCGGGGCCGGTCAGGGCTTCGAGGCAGCCCGGCGCTCGGGCTCGCTTGGTCATCTTCGCGTCGGACACACGATCAAACCCGTCACCATCCACGGCTTTGACGCCTTCTTGCCAGAGCGAGAGGTTCGGCCGGATGACGGATGGATATTTTCGCACGCCCCCCTTTTCACAGTCCATTTTTATGTCGCTTCCGGGCGGAGTACCATACGCATCCTTGGGAAGCGGTCCCCCGTCCGATGCCCCCGCATCACCTTGTCTGAGGTTCCATGGAAACTGCACTCGCGCCAGCCGCTGAACGGCTCGACGATTTTACGAACCGGGTCCAGGCGATCCGCGACCGACTCCACCAGACGGTCATCGGCCAGGATGTCACGATCGATCGGCTGCTCGCCTGCGCCCTGACCGGCTCGCACGCCCTGCTTGTCGGCGTGCCGGGCCTCGCCAAGACGCTCATGGTCAAGGCGCTCGCTGCCGCATTCGACTGGAACTTTTCACGGATCCCGTTCACCCCAGACCTCATGCCCTCCGACATCACCGGCTACGAACTGCTCGGTCGCAACAGCGATGGTGCCGCGCCCTCGATGGTGTTTCGCCGCGGGCCCGTCTTCGCCAACCTCGTGCTCGCCGACGAGATCAACCGGGCCGCGCCGAAGACACAGTCGGCGCTCCTCGAGGCGATGGCGGAGAAGCATGTCACCGTCGGCGGCCAGACCCACGCGCTCGAGCGACCGTTCCTCGTGGTCGCCACGCAGAACCCGATCGAGCAGGAGGGCACCTATCCGCTGCCCGAGGCGCAGCTCGACCGGTTCATGATGGAGATCCACATCGGCTATCCATCGCCCGACCAGGAAGAGGAGATCGTGCTCAAGACGAC
>JBGTKO010000318.1:0-4131 GCA_041744595.1 Pirellulales bacterium | reverse complement strand
GTCGTCTTGAGCACGATCTCCTCTTCCTGGTCGGGCGATGGATAGCCGATGTGGATCTCCATCATGAACCGGTCGAGCTGCGCCTCGGGCAGCGGATAGGTGCCCTCCTGCTCGATCGGGTTCTGCGTGGCGACCACGAGGTTGGCGAAGACGGGCCCGCGGCGAAACACCATCGAGGGCGCGGCACCATCGCCGTTGCGACCGAGCAGTTCGTAGCCCGTGATGTCGGAGGGCATGAGGTCGGGGGACGGTTTCCCAGGGATGCGTACGGTACTCCGCCCGGAAGCGGCATAATAATGGACTGCGAAAAGGGGCGCACGTGCCCTCCCTCCATCCCTGATCCTGGAGATTTTTTATGAAAGTGCTAGCGAGCCTTGCCATCGCGATTCTTGCTCTCGGGGGTGTGGCGTCGGCCGAGCCCGGCACGCGGCTTCACTTCCCCCGTGTAGGGTTTTCGATCGCGCCGCTCGAGAACGAATCGAGCAACGAGCCTCATGGCCCGCTCTTCATGCGACTGCCCCCGAAGGACGGCTTCTCGGCGAACGTCAACGTAGAGATCCAGCCCTTCGACGGAACGATGGAAGGCTATGCCGACATCTCGCGTGGCCAGTTCAAGAATGCCGGGTTCGAGATCGTGAGCGAGAAGATCGTGGATGGGCAGTTGACGTTCGAGTTCAAGGGCGAAGTCGAGGGCAATCCACTGCATTGGTATGCAAAGGCAGTGAAGCGAAAGGATCGCATTTTACTCGTGACGGCCACGGCCACCGAGGCCCAGTGGAAGGACGTTTCGGCCACACTCAAGGCCTGCGTCGACTCCTTCACGCTCGACGAAGAGGTTCAACCCGGCGCTGCCAGGCCATGACCGCCATGAGCATGCCGCCGTGCGACTATTTCCGAAGGCTGTCGACAAACCCGCCGATCGGCGCCTTGGAATCAGCCTGGTCGGCTGGCCACCAGGGCAGCGCAGGCTCAGAACCAATCGTTCAGGGAGATCGCCAGCAGGTTGTAGAGACCATGAACCACGATCGCGGCGACAATCCAGGGGCCACCGTCATTGAGCTGCGGCTGGCTGCCGCGGCGGAGCATTCCGTTGCGGACGCGGATCAGCCCGCACGCCGCGATCGCCGAGCAACTGACATGCAAGGCAACGCACACCGACCATCGCCACGCCACGAGCGCAGGCGATGGATCCGGGATGTAGACATTCAGATACACCCAGTTCTCGATGGCAGCAAAGGCCACGCCCCCAGCCAAGGCACAGACCAGAATCTGAAGACCATTGGAAAACAACCACGGCCGTTTTTCCACGATCCACAGCGGCAATGCAATCTTCAGCATCTCCTCGATGGTCGGACCCAGGATCACCATCATGACCATGGCATCGCCTCCCAGGCCATTGAGGAGAGTGCCCACGATGGCCAAGGGACCGGCAAGCATGACGATCACTCCCGTGATCATCCACGTCAGCAACGGCGGCGTGCGGGACCCTTGAAGCAGGTAGTACCGAAACCAGGTCATCGCCTGAGGATCGGGAGCGCCCGCAAGCCGTGACGATGTCGCCGGTTCATCCCACACCGAATGCTCAGCCAGTTCATGTGGCGAAAGAGCGGGGAGGCGTGGGCTCAGCGCGGGGGGGCATTCGTAGGCTCCGAAAACGTCGTTTGCATCTGGAGCAAATTCCGTTTGATTGAGCCAGGGTTCCGCCGCGACTGAATGATCCCTGGAGCGGTGCGTGACAGAGGGATTCTTCGGAAAAGGATCGATCGGTTCGGGGGCCGCATACGGATCGTAAACCTGGCGGTGGGCCTCAGACGCCTCGGGATCTGATGGGTCAGGTTCAGGCATGGCCCAGGGAGCTCGACACGTTGCCGTGGTAGGCCGTTGCATACGCCAAGCAACTAGCCATGGCCTGGGCGCCCTTTTTCCGACGATCACCGATATCGGCCGACTCCACCCGGACGTTGCACAGGGCGTTGTAACCAAGTGACCTGGCCTCGTCGATGAGCCGTCGCAATGCCTCGCGCTTCGCTCGTTCGGTCATGCGGGTGTAGGAGCGGACCTCACCACCGAACACGTTTCTCCACGACGCAAAGAAATTCTTCAGGTAGTCGCTGGCGATGACCACTTCGGCACACACAAGCGCCGGCGCGAGCTGGCTATCACGGGCATTCGGGTAGGACTTCAGTTGCGTGACAAGGAAATCCTGCCGTGCCTGCTCATGCGTCTCAAGCTCTCGCAAATGAGCCTTTTCGACCATGCGACCAATCAACACCCCGAAGATGATTAGCGGGACAAAGAAGACCAAAAGGCCGATGATGATATCCATGGCGAGGACTCGATCTCGAAGGTGAAAAGGGTGACATGATCAGCCGGTTGCGAGCCGGAGATCAGCCAGGCTGAGCGACCACAACCGCCGTGCCGTAGGCATAGAGTTCGGACGCTCCGGCCGTGATCGAACTGGTCGAGAAGCGAACGTTGACGACCGCGTTCGCCCCCAACTGCTGCGCCTGGGCCAACATTCTTTGCATGGCTTCCCTTCGGGATTCCGTCAGCAGTTCGGTGTACCCCTTGAGCTCTCCGCCGACCAGGTTCTTGAAGCTGGCAGCAATGTCGCGACCCACGTGTTTGGCTCGCACGGTATTGCCCTGGACCAAACCCAACGTCTGTTGGATCGTGAAACCACTGATGGTTTCCGTGTTTGTAACGAGCATCGAGATATTCCTTGCGGATTTGAAAGTAAAGGCAGCCCACCGAACGCTTTCGACTCAGTCAACCAGCAGTCGCAGCGTCACACAACCCGGGCGGCAGTTTACTCGCCGCCACTCGTTGGTCAACGCGCCGTTCCCCGCGGTCTGCTGGGTCGTTGGAGCCTGTTTGCAGCGAATGCGGCTCTCGCCGGGGTTCTCAACTGCCGAGATCAGTCCATCACAATCGTCCGGCCGTCGTGGACAAAGACACGCTCTTCAAGGACAAGCCGGACCGCACGGGCGAGGACCAGCTTTTCGACATCGCTGCCGGCCTGGGCCATCCGCTCGGGTGTGAATGTGTGATTCACAGGCGTAACGTCCTGGGCGATGATCGGACCGGCATCAAGCTCGCTGGTCACAAAGTGCGCTGTCGCACCGATGAGTTTCACACCTCGGGCAAATGCCTGGCGGTAGGCTGCCGCACCGGCGAAGGCGGGGAGAAACGAGTGGTGGATATTGATGAGCCGTCCGACGTATCGCGTGACAAACTCTGGCGACAGGATTCGCATGTAGCGAGCTAGGACGACATACGCGGGCGCATAGGCATCGATTGCTGCGGCGATGCGGTGTTCATGCGTGGCTCGGCCGATGCCATCGTGGGGCACGTGCTCAAACGGAACACCAAACCGTTCGACGAGCGTGCGGAGCGTGTCGTGGTTGCTCACGACGCCCACGATCTTGCCGGGGAATGCTCCGACCGTGTCTAACAACAAGAGCTCGCCGAGGCAGTGGGGCTCGCGGGTGGCGCAAACGACAATCGGCCGACGCTCGTCGCGGGCGACGCGGACGTGTGCCGTTCTTGGGAGGACGGCCGCGAGCGCCCCTTGAAGCACGTCAGCGGGCACGAAGCCGTCGGCGGCGGTCACCTCGGCGCGAAAGAAGAAGTGCCGCGTGGCCGCATCCACAAACTCTTGGTTGGCCTCGATGTTGAGCCGACGCTGTTCGAGAACACCGGTGATGCGGTGGATGAGGCCGACGGAGTCAGGGCAGTCGACGAGAACGATGTGGCGAAGTGACGGAGGCATGGAAGGAGAGTCTTACTCGATGCTGCGCACACATGAAATGCCAGCGAGGGGTTGCCCATGACACGGCTAACCCCTTCCTTCCCAATATCGCAATACAAGCCCACCTGCGCGAGCAGGTGGGACTGCGGGTGGAATGCCGTCCCATTCCCGAATTTGCACGGGCTTGCCCAACGACCCGCCGTCCCCACGCTTGCGCGAGGGGCTTGTATGGCAACACATATGGCAACGCAACTCCGCTCAATCAAACGGAACTGCTAACTCCATGACACGGCTAACCCCTTCCTTCCCAATATCGCAATACAAGCCCACCTGCGCGAGCAGGTGGGACTGCGGGTGGAATGCCGTCCCATTCCCGAATT
>JBGTKO010000317.1:0-3983 GCA_041744595.1 Pirellulales bacterium | reverse complement strand
CGTGCGCCGCGGCCCTCGGCCGCACCCGCGCCGTGCGGCTGGTGCTTGTCGGCTCCACCGAGCCGGTGCGGATCGAACCGGATTGGCTCGCGCTCGACGCGGCCGGACGCCGTGCTCTTGGTGGAAAGATCATGGCGGAAGCCCGCGAACGAGCTACCGATCCCCGACTGGCCCGCCAGTCACTCGAGAAGTCGCTCGAGATTGCCGCCACGCTTGAGAAGCTGGCAGGCTCCGGAATTGACGCCCGCTATGTCGCATGCAACCTGGGTGATGCGGCGGCTGTCCAGCAACTCGTCAATCAGATCACGAGGGACCTCGGCCCGATCCGCGGCCTCGTCCATGGCGCCGGCTTTGAATCGGCCAGCAGCTTTGGAAACAAGACGGTTGCGGGCCTCCGGGCGACGCTTGGTCCCAAGGCTGCTGGCCTGTGGCATCTCCTTCAGGCCATTGCCCCGGAAAGCCTCAGGCACCTCATGGCATTCGGATCCACGAGCGGGCGATTGGGAGGGTACGGCCAGGCCGACTACTCACTCGCCAACGAACTCATGGCGAAAATCGTGGATCGTTTTCGACGTTCCGCGCCTTCGTGTCGATCAACCGTCTTCCACTGGCCAGCCTGGGACGAGGTTGGAATGGCTACGCGGCCCGAGAGTCGCTTTGCCCTCGAGCGGTTCGGCATTCGCTTCATGCCGCTGGCCGAGGGGGTGGCACACTTCTTGGCCGAGCTCGCCGCCGGGCTGCCTGAACCGGAGGTTCTCATCGCGGATCCCGCCCGGATTGCCGCCGCCGGTACATCCTCGCCTAGGACGAGCCAGGCAGGCGATGCCACGGCTCGTGAGAGGTAACGCATGTTTCTCAGCGACACACACCTTCCCCAGATTCTGCCGCGCGAGGCCTACGTGGACCCTGGCTGGTTCACGGCCGAACGGGATGGCTTTCTTGCCGAAGCCTGGCACCTTGTCGGCACGACGACCGACATCCCCACCGTCGGCAGTTTTATCACGCGCACTCTTCTAGGCCGCCCACTCCTGGTTTCCCATACTGAGGCCGGACCGCGGGTTTTTCTCAATGTCTGCGCCCACCGATTTGCCCTCCTCACGGCTGCTACGCGGGGTCAGATGTGCCCCCTCAAGTGCCAGTATCACGGCTGGGAGTTTGATGCCGACGGTGCGACCCGCCGCATACCCGACGCCCCTGGATTCCGACCACTGGAACGTGGCCAGCTCGGGCTCGTGCGGCTCGAGACGGCAACATGTGGGCAATTGATCTTTGTTCGTCTCTCCAGGATCGGGCCCACCCTCGAGGAGTTTCTCGGAGCGGAAGAGCCGGCGATGGCGGAAGCATTCTCACCGGCAAGCCGGGCCGCAGGCTCCTTTGAAACGGAGGTGAATGCCAACTGGAAAGTGGTGATCGAAAACAACCTCGAGAGCTACCACGTCAGCGAAATCCACGCCCGGACGCTCGGACCGATGCCTGCCGAGGAGGATTGCGGCCATGAGCTAGGCACCAGTCAGAGTGCATTTGTCGGCCCCGGTGGAATTCCAGGTCTTCTCGGGAGACTTCAGGATTCCCTTCTCCGCGGCGTCAGCCTCGAGCCCACTGGCCGCTACCGACATTGTCTCATTTTGCCAAACCTTACCTGGGGCGGACCCGACGGCATCAAAGTGGTCCAAACGTTCGAGCCGCTGTCGGCCTCACAGACGCGAGTCACACTCCGATTCTTTTTTGCGACACCGGCCGTTCGAGCGCCGCTTCGGACTGCGTTGCTCCACGTGCTCTTCCGGGGCCAGATGGGCTTCTGGAAGCGGGTCTGGCAGGAAGACCTTCGGCTCTACCCGTCACTCCAGGCTGGCGTCGAATCCCCCGAGTTGCCAGGTCATGGGCTCCTTTCGCGGCGTGAGGAGCGGGTTCACCACTTTCAGCATTGGATTCAGAATCGGATGTCAGCCCATGACCAACTCTGATCATCAGACCGCGAAGATGCCACGACGGACCATGTCCATTCGGGACTTCGCTTGGCGAGTCGCGGGCCCTCGGGATTTCATCATCAATTTCATCATCAATACGACGATCCCATTCTGGATCTTCCAGGGTCTCGATGCCGTCCCTGTGACCGGAAAGCATTCGGTGGCCTCGATCCTCCTCCCGATGAGCTTGCTCCTGGGAACGCTCACGACGTTCTTCGGCTGTTTCAACGCGATCAAAGAGCGCCGGGCCGGGACGGTACTCCCGCCGTTCGTTGCAGGGACGCCGTGGGCTGGCCGAGCGTGGCTTTCCGGGCTTGCGACGGGCGGACTGGCCCTCGCCGTCACCGTGACGGTGACGTTCCTCGTCAGCCGACTGGCACCCGAACTCACGGTGAGTTACTGGACCGCGGTCCTTGGAATCGGGTTCACGGCAGGACTTGCTGGGTTCGTGCTCCATTCCGTGGCCGTGGAACGAGGTGGCACGATCGGAGTAGTGCCTGGGGAGATAGCCTCATGAGTGTTGCGACACCGACGGCCCGCTGGCGACCTGTGCTCGGGGATGTGCAGGAGACGCTCCTCATTCCGCTCCATTTCCGTGCCCAGGAGACCGCGCGGCCCGATGCCATCGTCCGTGACCCGGCGGCGGTCCGTATCGTCGAGGCCATTGACTACGACTTCACACGCTTCGATTCGGCCTGGGTTGTGGGCCTCGACTGCATCATCCGTTCTGAAATCTTTGATGAGCGAGTTCGGGACTTCATCGAGCGTCATCCCGACGCGGTGGTCATCAATCTTGGCGCCGGCCTCGACGCCCGCTTCGAGCGGGTCGACAACGGCCGGATCCGCTGGTTCGACCTCGACCTCCCAGACGCAATCGAGCTTCGCGACCGTTTCCTTCCCGCGCCCGACCGCGTCACCCACCTGGCCTGCTCCATATTCGATCCCGACTGGCCTGACCGCATTGCCGCCCCGCCTGGCACACCGGTACTCGTGATCGCCGAGGGACTTTTCTGTTATTGCGAGGAGCCACTCGTTCGCGAGCTGTTCACGACGTTGGCCACGCATTGGCCCGGCTGCCACGTGGTCTTCCAGTCGATCTCGCCACGGTACGTGGGCCGCGAGGCCGATGTGGGGGCGGTCAACGTGACTCGGGCGAAGCTTCGGTGGGGCATCTGGAGCGGCAAGGAGGTGGCTGAATGGAACCCGGCCTGGCAGCTCGTTGGTGAGTGGGCCTTTATCGACCGACACCGCCACCGATGGCGGCACCTCCGCTGGCTCTCACATGTCCCCTGGGTGCGATACGACCTCCGCACGGTCCTGAAGGTCAGCGAGGTCGAACTTGCTCCGACGACCGCCCTGGCACGATCGCCACACTCGACCACCTCGGCACAGCCTCGGCCGCTGTCTCCCTTTGAGCAGCTCATGTTCGTGGATGCTAGACCAGGCTATCCGATGGCGTTTTTCATGGAGTGCGCGGTTGAGGGGCATCTCGATAGGAGCCGCTTGAGGGAAGCGTTTGCCCGAGCAGCAGCCCGACATCCACGCGCGTCGAGCCGGGTGACCCTCCGTGGTGGTCGGCCCTTCTGGCTTTCACCCGACGTCGAACCAACGATCGAGGAAGCCTCGGCGACGTCTTGGCGGCCACACGATCTCACGAGAGAAAGCGGCATCCGGTTGGTGATCCTTCCTGGGTCGTCTGTCGTGTCGGAAACGGACTCTGCCGCCGCTCCGCTGGATAAAGCACATGCCGCGGAACAGTCGCCGCCCCGCAACAGGCTCGTTCTCTTTGTCCACCACGCTGTCTGCGACGGCATCGCTGCCGCAGAATTTCTGGGTGACATGTGGGCGTTCTACGACGGACGCGAGCCGCCTGAATTTTCTCCTGGGCGATCGCGAAAAGCTGCTGGGCATACGCAGGGCCAGCCGACAGATGGCCAGTCCATCGACGTACCGAGCGTGCCGTCCGGCATTGCGACGTTTGCCGGCTTCCGTCCCCGGCCGCTCCGGCCGCGAGCC
>JBGTKO010000316.1:0-1631 GCA_041744595.1 Pirellulales bacterium | reverse complement strand
GGGCCACACCTCCGAGGAGCGTGGCAGTCGTGGCCGACGCCAAGGGCACCCTCGCCGCGATTGATGTGGTCAACGGCGAACTCGCGTGGCAGTTCGATGCCGGGGGAAGCTTTGCGGCGGGGCCTGCGGTGGCCTCGGGGCGGGTCGTGGTCGCCTCCGAGGACGGCACGATGTGGTGCTTCCGGTCGGCCGACTGAATGGGCCCGAAAAGTCCGCCTGGCCCCGCTGACTGTCATGTCTATTTTTCCCTTGTATTTCGAGGGGTCCGCCTGCCGATTTTGCCGATCAAGAACCAAACCATGGTCAGAGCCGTAGTATTCGCTGCGACTTGATGGCATAGCCGACACAGGGTAAGGCTGCGCCCTCGGGTGAAAGGAGCGGCAATCATGCCTCGGAAAGACGCGCTGAAGAACATGCGGGCGATTCTCGTCAAGAGGCGGGATGCGCTGCGAAGCGCCCTCGCCGGGGATCTCACGCTCCTGAAAGAGCTTCGGAGCGAATCGCCCGGCGATGTCGTGGACGCTGCCTACGATTCGGCTCAGGACGAAATCAGCTCCCAGTTGGCCGAAGTCGAGAGCCGTGAGCTTGCCTCGATCGAGAACGCGCTCGAGCGGATGAAGGAGGGCACGTACGGGCAGTGTGAGGTGTGCGGCAGCCGAATCCCGATGGCTCGGCTTGACGCCCTCCCCTATGCCACGATGTGCATCGGCTGCCAGCGAGATCTCGAGCGTTCGGGTGAAACCAGCGGCAGTCGGTATTCGGTAGAAGAGTCGATCAGCGGCGAACTGGAATACTGACTGGCCCGGAAGGTATCCTCGGACAGGGTGGCCCTTCCCTCCGCGGGTGTCTCATGATCATGCCGTCAGTCCGTGTCTGGTTTGTTTTCGCCGTGACGTTGCTCTTGTTTTCCAGCCCTGCCCAGGGCCAGCAATCCGGTTCGCGGCTCGCCCCTGTCGAGGCAACACGGCGGCCTGACGACCGCGTCGATCCGATGCGTCCAGCGCGACTCACGGTTGCAGAAAGGGAACGACTCTTCGAGCAAGCGGCCCGCGACGCCGAGCCGCTGGAGCGACAGGCTATGCAGCTCCGACGGCTCTCCGACCTATTGCGGCCTTCGGTCGTTCACATCGATGCAACGAAGCGACTCGCCAAGCCCCGCGGCGGACGGACCACCGAGAGCGAGGCCGGATCCGGCGTGATTACCAAAATGAAGGGTCGCACGGTGGTGATCACCAACCGCCACGTCATCGAAGGTGCTGAGCTCGAAGCCATTGCCATCCGCCTCGACGACGGCAGAGAGTTGCGGCCCCGCCGGTCCTGGTCCGACGCTGGCACCGACTTGGCTGTGCTCGAGCTCGTCGCCGACGATCTCCAGCCGGCGCGGCTTGCCATGGGCGATATGCTTCAAATCGGCGACACCGTCCTGGCGATCGGCAGCCCATTTGGTCTTACTCACTCAGTGACCCTCGGCATCGTCTCGGCGAAGGGCCGCCGCGACCTCGAGCTTGGCGGTGGAGCAGTCCGATTCCAAGACTTCATTCAGACCGATGCCGCAATCAACCCTGGTAACAGTGGCGGACCGCTCGTGAACCTTCGTGGCGAAGTCGTGGGAGTCAACACGGCCATCGCCA
>JBGTKO010000315.1:0-1790 GCA_041744595.1 Pirellulales bacterium | reverse complement strand
GCTTCGCGGAAGTCGCGAAGCGCCGGACGCGGCTTTTGTCTTAGCATGATACCACAGATTACGTTGTCCATCATGGCTCGGCTGCTCAGCGGCGCGAGCGTGCGCTGGATCGACTGCCAGCCCGATACGTGTCAGCGCGTTTACTTCGCCAACCACACGAGCCATCTCGATGCCCTCGTCATCTGGGCTTCGCTGCCTCGTGCCATCCGTGAGTTGACCCGCCCCGTCGCCGCGAAGGACTACTGGTCGCGTGGCTTCGTTCGCCGCTGGCTGGCCCAGGAGGTGTTTGACGCGATCCTCATTGACCGCACCGACATCAAGGTGCATCAGAGCCCTGTGGACATCATGCTCCGAGAGGCGGGCACCAACCGATCCCTCATCGTGTTCCCCGAAGGGAGCCGGAGCGTCACTGGCGAGATCGGGGAGTTCAAAAGCGGGCTCTACTACCTTGCCAAGAAACGGCCTGAAATCGAGCTCGTGCCGGTCCACATCGACAACCTCAACCGAGTTCTTCCCCGCGGTGAGTTCCTTCCGGTGCCGCTGTTGTCATGCATCAGTTTCGGCCCTCCCTTGTGGCTCGAGCGAGGCGAGGCCAAACTCGACTTCCTCGCCCGGGCACGGCGTGCCGTGATGGCCCTCAAAGAGTAGACGCGAAACCGGCAGTAGACACGCACCAGGCCACGCACACGCTCGCACGCCATCCATGCCGCGGCCATGACCGACAACCGTACCATTGCTCTTGTCGCCGGCGTCCTGGCGCTGCTCACGGCCGCCACGGCCGTCGGGCAGTTTCTCCGTCGCCACCCTGATCGCGGCCTCGACCTGGCTGCCATTCGCACCTTCAATAGCCGGCTCCGCGGCTGGTGGATCCTCTGCACGGTTCTCGCGGCAGCCTTCTGGCTCGGCACGACGGCCACCGTCGTACTCTTCGGACTCGTGTCGTTCTGGGCACTCCGGGAGTTCATCACCCTCACGCCGACTCGCAAGGGCGACCATCGCGCCCTCTTCTGGGTGTTCGTCGCGTTTACTCCGGCCCACTACGTCCTCGTGGGACTCAACCGCTACGACATCTTCAGTGTGTTCCTTCCGGTCTATGCCACGCTCTTTGTGCTTGCCCGCGTCGCGTTCGCAGGCGACTACAAACGTTTTCTCGAGCGGACGGCCAAGATCCAGGCGGGTCTCGTCGTCTGCGTGTATTGCCTTTCGTTCGCACCGGCGCTGCTCGAACTCGAAATCCCCGGTACCGAGAGGCCGGGGGCCAACTTTCGGCTGCTCTTCTTTCTCATCCTGCTCGTACAGTTCGCCGACTGCATGCAGTATGTCTGGAGCCGGATGCTCGGCCGCCGGCTCGTCGCCCCGAGCGTCAGTTCGAACCGCACATGGGAGGGCCTTCTGGGAAGTGCCACGAGTACCGCGCTGTTGGCTGGAGCGCTCTGGTGGGCTGCCCCGCCATTTCAACCCTGGCAGGCCATGCTCGCCGGTTTTGTCGTGGCGACCATGGGCTTTGCCGGTGGCATGACGATGTCAGCCATCAAGCGGGACCGCGGCGTGAAAGACTACGGCACGCTCGTCGTCGGCCACGGCGGCGTTCTCGACCGCATCGACTCGATCTGTTTTGCCGCGCCGGTCTTCTACCACATCACGCTGCTCGTGACGGGCATCAAGCCGTAGTCAGCGGGGTGTTGGCGATTCAGTTGCAGGTGCAGGGGCAGCGGCTTGACGGGCGTAGACCGACGTGCGGGCGGCACTGGTTGTCACCGGGCGGCCATTCGGTGGCACCCACGCGGCGG
>JBGTKO010000314.1:0-1771 GCA_041744595.1 Pirellulales bacterium | reverse complement strand
AGGGCACTATCCTGCGCCGCCGGCGATCCTTCAAACGATTCTTGCGGGCTCATCGGTTGACGCCGAAGCGGCAGGCCGGATCGAGTCGGCCGCGTTCGCAAAGCTGGTTGCCACGCCCGCGCACCGAAACCTCTTGGGAGTCTTCAGGCTCAGCGAGCGGAATCGGCGCGACAAGGGGGTTGCTGCCGATGTCGGCGATGCGGCTCGGTCCTTCGCGGCGCCTGCCGTGGTCGGCGGCGGAATCATGGGCGCGGGCATCGCCGCGAGGCATCTGCGAAGCGGCATGGGCGTGACGCTTATCGACATCAATGCCGAGGCACTCGCCGCGAGTGTGCCGAGCATTCTCGACGAGGCTTCGTGGGACCGTGCTGCCAAACGGAGCGACACCGCGGCCGCGCTCGCCCTCGCTGGCCAACTTCGCACAGGCACATCACTCGAGTCGCTCGCCGGTGTTGACCTCGTCATCGAAAGCGTTTCGGAACGCACGGACCTTAAACAAAAAGTGCTCGCTGACATCGAGCGGGCTGTCGGGCCGACGACGATCATCACGACCAACACATCGACGAACCCCATCGCAAAGCTCGCCGAGGCGCTCGATGATCCGTCGCGGTTCTGCGGGATGCACTTCTTCAATCCGGTTCGCCGCATGATCCTTGTTGAAGTGGTTCGTGGCCCAGCCACGACCGATGCCACCGTGGCGGCCGTGGTCGCCCACGCCAAGCGGCTCGGCAAGTGTCCGGTCGTTGTTCGCGACAGCCCCGGCTTCCTCGTCAACCGTGTGCTCATGCCCTATCTCCATGAAGCCGTCGAAATGGTTCGTGAGGGCGTTGAGCCAGCGAGGATCGACCGAATCTCTCGTCGGTTCGGAATGCCGCTCGGGCCGATCGAGCTCTACGACATGGTTGGCCTCGATACGGCTTTTTATTGTGGCCTGGTCCTCTCGGCGGCGTATGGTGATCGGATTGATGCGTCACCCATCCTGCCGGCATTCGTGAAGGCAGGCCGACTCGGTCAGAAAACCGGCGCCGGCTTTTACCGGTTTCAAGGCACAGGGCCAAAGGCGCGGGTGATCGGCACCGATGAAGAAACCGCCCGCATCGTCGCTCGCTACGCGCTGACCCCGCGCGACACCTCTGACCGCACGATCGCTGACCGACTGTTTCTTCCCATGCTCTTGGAGGCCCTGCGGGTGCTCGACGAGGGGATCGTTCGCGATGCAAGCGACATTGATCTCGCGGTGATCCACGCCCTCGGTTTCCCGGCGTTTCGCGGCGGCATTCTCGCGTGGGGCGACTCACTCGGCGCGGCTGAAGTCGTGAAGCGGCTTGAACCGCTCTCCGACCTCGGCGTGCGGATGCAGCCCACCGAGCGGCTTTTGAACGTGGCTGCGAGTGATGGACGTTTTGCCGGGTGAATCTGATCGCCAACAACGAGCATGCCTGTGACAAAACCTTCCCGTGACCCAGCGACCATCCCCGTGATCGTGGCTGCATGCCGCACTGGCGTAGGCCGGTCCCACGCCGAGAAGGGCTTCTATCGAAACGTCCGTGGTGACGAGCTCGCTGCGGCGGTCGTTCGGGCGGCGGTCGAGCGAAGCGGTGTTGATCCAGAGTCGATCGAGGATGTCGTGCTCGGCGCCACGCAGCAGCGGGGCGAGCTCGGCGGCAATGTGGCCCGATGCGTGGCACTCATGGCAGATTTGCCGCTCTCCACAGCGGGCACGACCGTCAATCGGCTCTGCGGCTCGTCGCTCGAAGCGCTCGCTCGCGCC
>JBGTKO010000313.1:0-10894 GCA_041744595.1 Pirellulales bacterium | reverse complement strand
CGGCCGCGGCCGTTGCAGCTTCCAACGTTGATCCTGAACCCGTTGTTCCAGCTCTGGCGGATCCTGAACCTGTCGTCTCTGTCCAGGCCGAACAGAGTCTGGTCGAACGTCTCCTGGTCGCTGGCTGCGAGGACTGGGAATGTCTTGCTGACGAGATCGAAGCCGCGCGGCTCGCCGGTCATCGCGTGATCGCGGTTGTGGGCGGCGAGCCTGGTGAGGGACGTTCGACACTCATCGAATGCCTCACTCGAACGCTCCGTAACCGCGGGCGAGAAGTCGTCGTGCTGACCACAGCAGAGGAAGCGACAGACCTCGATGGCACTCCGACCGATGGTGGCCGCCTGCATGACCGACGAATTCTCCTGGTCGATGCCGGCGTCTGGTTCCCACCAGGCCCGATTCGGCGGCAACGGCTTGTCACGGAAAGCGTTGGCTGCGACGCCGCGATCATCGTGCGGCGGGCCGACCGCGACCATGTGCCCTCGCGGGCGACTGCCCTGGCCGCCCTCGGCATGACGGTCCTTGGCGAAGTCGTGACGTTTGCTCCAACTGCTCCAACTCAGGGAAACAACTGATGGCCCCCTGCTCTCCTCCGCTCACGGAGCCACAACTCGCGGCGCTCGCAAAGATCGCATGCGGGATCGAATCGGGCACCGGCATCGCCTTGCTCTGCGGTCCTCCCGGAGTTGACAAGACAACCGTTCTCGAACACCTAGCGGCTGACCTCGGCCTTCATGGCCAGGCCTGCATCATCCGTGATGTGAGCGGCTGGCTGGAGACCGACGAAGAGCTTCCGGAAGTCGTCTTCGCCGACGATGCCCACAATGCAAACGAGGCCGACCTCACTCGGCTCTTGGCTCGAGGTCAGGCACGGCGACCGACTGCGCCGCTCGTATTGGCCGGCCAGGGGCGACTCCTCACGCTCATTTCTCGGGATCGACGACTCGAACAGGCGACTCGACTCACGGCGGCACTGCTGCCGGGTTGTCTCGATGTGACGGGTTCGCTTATCGGCGACCAGTCCGACGGGCCTCGTTTTGATGAGACCGCCATCCTCGCGATCCACGAGATCGCCGGGGGGGTTCCGGCTGACATCCTGAAGCTCGCGGACCTGGCCAGGTTGGTCGCTGTACCGGCAGGTGACGGCCACGTCACTGCCGACGACATCGAGGCGATCCACCGCCGGCTCTCACCGCGGGCGGCCTGACGCAGAGCCATTGGCTTCAGACGCCGCCCGTGCGAGGAGCACCGCCACCGACTCGGGCCCCGGGACACCTGGCCTCCGTTCAGGAGCGAACGGGGCTAGGTCGAGCGCGGGCGCACGCCCCTCGACGAGGTCAGCGACCACCACGGCCGTTCCAGGCGACTGATGGAGTCCAGCACGGAAATGCCCAGCCGCCACGTATGCGTTCTCGCAGGTGGCAACGCGGCCGATCGTCGGCAGACCATCGGCTGATCCTGGCCGCAAGCCAGCCCACGATTTCTCGAGCGTGGCCCCCGCCAGGCCACCCAAGAGATCGGCCGCGACCCCAAGGAGACGGTCGATCGTCGCAGACACGGGAGCAGGATCGAATCCGACGTCCTCGATCGTAGAGCCAGCCAGAATCAGTCCGTCTTCACGGGGCACGAGGTAGTCGAGCCCCCGGTTGACGATCCGGCCAAGCCGATGACCGGGCAGTCGCAGGAGCGCGATCTGCCCGCGTATCGGCCTCGTATCGAGCGTGATGCCGAGTGCCGAGGCGAGGCCTCCTGTCCAGGCGCCGGCGGCAAGGACGTAGCACTCCGCCGTGACCGTTTCGGCTCCACGTGGCGAATGCACGGCGAGACCTCGGACGCGGCCACCCGACACATCGATTTGCTCGACAGTCACCTCTTCGTCAATCACGACGCCACGAGTGCGACACGACTTCTCGAGCGCGTCGAGGTGCCGTGGTGATCGAAACTGCATCTCGTCTGGGAGGAGAAATCCACCGACGATCCGGCCGCCCTTCACAGCAGATGCCAGCGAGGGCTCTACCTCGGCAACCCGCGAGCCCGAAAGCCATTCACACCGTGCCCCGCGGGCGAGCCATGAGTCGGCAGCCCCTCGTAGGTCCGTAAGCCGTTCCTCATTGGCGCACACATACAAACCACCGCAGGGCAGGAGGCCGTTGTCGATCCCCGTTTCCTCGCGAAGTTCGCGGGACCACTCTCGGTGCAGCCGGTTGCTGAGGGCCGTAAGTGCCCCGTTCGGATCATCGGCCCCAGCCGGTGGCGTTGGCGGAAAAATGCCGACGGCTGCCCATGAAGCCGTCTCGCGCCGTCGATCACGTGCCAGCACACGCACCCGGTGGCCGCGGCCGGCCAGTTCGCGGGCAATCGACAGGCCGATGATGCCACCACCGATGATGCAACAGTCTGGATTGGTCACGTGACGACGGGGCCCATCTTCGAGGTGGGAACGCAGGGGTCAGGCGTTGGTCGGGACATCCGATGAATCGGCGACATTCACCCACACGTGGACGTGCGGCGCACCACGGAAGTGCCAGACAAACGCCGGCCCTTCGAGCCGCCAGTTGTCCCAGACTTTGTCATTGCCGATATCGCCCTGCGAGTAGAAGACGAGCCGCACGTCATCGAGTCCCCCCTGCCGCTCGAGACAGCCGCGAACCTCCTCACGATCAACCGTCCGGTACGGCTCGAGAAGGATCGCCAGCACCTTCTCGAACTCCTCACGCTGATCGGACGAAAGCTCGGAGACGCGCAGACCTGGGATCGGTGCCTTCGGCCCACGGAACGCCACGGCGTTCTCTTTCGGAAGCCGTTCCACGAGTGCGACTCTCCGCTGCTTTCCATCGAGCATCTCGTAAACCCGGTTGGCCGCGAGGGCTTGTGGCCAGAAGACATTCCCGGGGTGGTCCTTCGCTTCGTTGAAGCCGCCGGCGTCGTGGCCATAAAAAATAGGTCCACCGAAGGCGACATGGTCTGCCGAGTCACCGTCGCACCGAAGCGTCATGTGCCGACCGGTCATGAGAAACTGAAACTTCCCGCTGCCCGGCTCGCCGATGAGCGCGATCGAATGGGAATGACCGAAGCCGCCGCAGTCGTCTTCCATCTGCTTGTCGAACTTGGCATGCCACTCGGGCTCAATGAGCTGCTCAAAAATCTCCCGCACAAGCTGCCGCTGGTCCGGCGTGAAAAATTTTCCCGATACTTCTGGTTCCGTGGCATTCCAGTTGTTGCCCACCCGCGTCCGCAGGAGCCCAAACTTCGGATGCTGGTAGTCCCAAGGAAAGCAGACTTTTTGACGCTGCTCTGCGGAGAGCGACTCATGGAGGAGCGAGGCGAGGGATTCCGCGGTCTTGGCCGGCGCGGCTTCCTCGGCGGCAACCAATGGCCCCCCGGAGGCGAGCAGGCCAGCGGCACCAGCAGCCCCTGCGAGCAACTGGCGACGGGAGAGGGCATGACGGTGGGCAGGCATGGCAGAAAACTCCTCGGGTCGTAGGGACATCGCCCTGCGTACCGCCTAGCTTACAGGTACACTCCGTGCTCCGAAACGGCGCACGATTCCTGTTTGAGTATTCACTCCTTCGCAAACGCTCCATGGCGACTGCTCCACTCCCCGTGTCCCGCGTGCCCGACGCCCTTGGCCGATTTGGCCGCTACGGGGGTCGCTACGTCCCAGAAACGCTCTCGGCGGCACTCGACCAGCTCGAGCAGGCTTACGCCGAGGCACTCGCTGACACCGCGTTTGCAGCCGAACTGGATGCTCTCCTCTCGACGTTTGTCGGCCGCCCCACGCCGCTCCACTTTGCCGAGCGACTCACGAAGCACGCTGGTGGTGCGGCGATCTGGCTCAAGCGGGAAGACCTCAACCACACCGGTGCCCATAAGATCAACAACACCCTCGGCCAGGCACTCCTCGCTGTCCGCATGGGAAAGAAGCGGATCATCGCAGAAACCGGCGCTGGCCAGCACGGTGTCGCGACGGCCACTGCGTGCGCCCGGTTCGGACTCGAATGCGTGGTCTACATGGGGGCCGAGGACGTTCGCCGCCAGGCGCCCAACGTGCGAGCGATGCGGCTGATGGGCGCCGAGGTTCGCCCCGTTGAAAGCGGCTCGCGGACGCTCCGCGACGCGATCAACGAGGCCATGCGAGACTGGATGGCGTCCGTCGAAACAACGCACTACATCATCGGTTCGGTCGTGGGACCTCATCCATTTCCGCGGATCGTCCGTGACTTCCAATCGGTCATCGGCCGCGAGGCCGTGGGGCAGTGCCGGAAGCAGCTTGGCCGGCTTCCCGACACGGTGGTGGCCTGCGTCGGAGGGGGCAGCAACGCAGCCGGGATGTTCTATCCCTTTGTCGATCATGGCGAGGTGCGGCTCATTGGCATCGAGGCCGGCGGCCGTTCGTCAAAGCCCGGAGAGCATGCCGCGAGCCTCTCCTTTGGCTCGCCCGGCATCCTCCACGGCAGTCTCAGCTACGTGCTCCAGGACACTGACGGCCAGACATCCGATGTCCACTCGGTCTCGGCGGGCCTCGACTATCCCGGTGTCGGGCCGGAACACTCCTACTGGCGAGACCTGGGCCGCGTGGAATACACGAGCGTCACCGATGCCGAGGCCCTTGACGCCTTTGATGTGGTGGCCCGCCGCGAAGGAATCCTTCCGGCGCTCGAAACCTCGCACGCCCTTGCTTGGGCAACGGCAGAGGCGTCCCGTCGCCCGGCCGAGGAAATTATTTTGGTGTGCCTCTCGGGCCGCGGCGACAAGGATGCCGCCGAGATTACTCGGCTCCGTGGCCTCGCCGACGACGGCGGCCCCGCGTAACCAACACGATCCTTCGACCCCGGCCAACGCCCTTCACGCCAATGCTTGCAACGTCTCCCAAAAAACCGATTGCTCGCCTCGAGGCCATGTTTGCCGCCGCAAAAGCCGCTGGCCACAAGGTGGTCGCTCCCTTTGTCACCGCTGGTGATCCCGACACGGCGACCACCGTCGCTGTCCTCGAAGCGCTGGATCGCGCGGGGGCATCGCTCTGCGAACTGGGCGTGCCATATAGTGACCCGATTGCCGACGGCCCTGTCATCCAGGCCTCGTACACCCGTGCCCTCGGACATGGCATCTCGCTCGAACAAGTTTTTGGCGTGGCGAGAGATGCGAGCTGTTGCGTCGCGATGCCGATCCTGGCAATGGCGAGCTACTCGCTTGTGTTCCGCAGAGGGATCGATCGGTTCGTCGCCGACGCCGTTGCATCAGGGCTGGCCGGCTTTGTCGTGCCCGACCTCCCGGTTGAGGAATCGGATGACCTCGATACAGCATGCCGAGAAGCGGGCCTGGCCCTCGTACGATTGGTCACACCGACGACCCCGCCCGACCGGGCTGCCGCGATCGCGGCGAAGGCCACTGGTTTTCTCTACTGCGTGTCGGTGGCTGGCGTCACCGGGGCACGGACCGAACTGCCCCCGGGGCTCATTGACCGCGTGAAGTGGCTCCGGACACAAACCGAAGTGCCAATTCTGGTTGGCTTCGGCATCTCCTCACCAGAGCAGGTGCGTGCCGTGTGCGAGGTGGCTGACGGGGCGATCGTCGGATCCGCCCTCGTACGACTGGTTGCCGAACAGTCCGCCAACGGCCGTGCACCCCTCCTCGCCGCCGTCGAGCGATTTGTTGGCGACCTGGCCGCGGCGGCCCGTGGCTGACGGCGGCGGGGCGTGGCACAGGCGATTCAAATGCCATGGCTTCGCACCCTCATCGCTCTCTACAATAGACGTGGCGGACGTCACCCGTACTCGTACGGAGGTCAATCCTGTCATGATGTTTTCTGCCCGTGATCCATCGGATGTCGAGCGATTCTTTCGCGGACTCACGGAGTACGCCTTCCACACTCGGCTTGGCGTCGTGGACCCGCCGTTGGTGGACTACGTCTCCATAATGCTCGTGCGATTCATGCGGAATGAACGCCTGGCTGTGCTCCCCGGGGCCGGCGAGGAATCGGCGGACGTCAGCCACATGCTCCTGGCCGCCGAGCGACACGCGGATGCATCGACCGCCCGCGAGGAGTACCGCCATATCGGCGACGTGACGCTTTTTTGGAGCGGCCTCTACCCCGAAGCCTTGGCCCGCTACCGCATGCCAGGCCCCCATGCCGACCTGGTCGGCTATAAAACGGCGGGCAGGCAGGCCTACCGGCTGGCGGCGGCGCTCGAGTCTGACGAGGCAGCCGATGCACGGGCGCTGCTTGAACGGCTCGCGGAAGAATACGACCTCTGCGTCGAAGGCCTCGGCGAGGTCCGCCGTGCCTGGGGCGAAGCGGCATAGGTCAGGTCACTCCCGCGCCGCATTAACATCGACGAGCTGTGCCTGCCACGGCGGGTCATAGGCAGCGGACTCGACGGGGATACCGGCTCGAACCACCGCTGTCACGATGTCAGCCGGTGAGACGAATGCGAGGTCCAGCCACACCGCGACCGAGTCGGCGTCGATCACGCGAGGCTCCGAAGCCAAGGGCCGCAGGTTCCGCACGCATTCCTCGGCCCGCATCGGACACCGCACGAGAAACCGCCAGCGGCGGCCTTCGGCAAAGGTCGCAGGGTCATTCGTGCCGGCCGCGATGAGCCTCCCCTCGGCAAGCACGGCCACATGTGTAAAGCACTCGGCGACACAGCCGTCGTCGATCGCGGCCACGACACTTCGCCCCATGAGGACGGCGTCCCCGATGAGCCGCTCGAGATCCCGTCGCCCAGCCGGATCGAGGCCAGTGAACGGATCGTCGAGGAGGATCACCTGGGGACCATGGAGGAGCGCCCTCGCGATGAGTAGCCGTCTGGCATGGCCCGCATCGAGTGAGTTGACAGGATCACGACTGCGGCCGCCAAGGCCGGCTAGCCTCAATCCCTTTTCCACGGCCTGCGCGAGGTCGTTGCCCCGGAGACCTGCTGCGACTGCAAACAGTTCGAGAAACTCCCCCGCTCGAATCCCCGGCCACTCTGGCATCCGGTCAGGCGCATACCCTGCCGCCATCCGAACCATTTCGCCGTCCCGGCAAACCGAATGACCGTGAACGAGGATGTCGCCAGCATGCAGCCGTACCGCAGTCGCAGCCGCGGCCAAAAGCATGCTCTTCCCTGCCCCACTCGCCCCGATCAGTGCCCATGCCTCACCGGCCCGCACCTGAAGGGACACCGCCTCGACCACGAGTTGCCCACCACACGCCACACTCGCCCGATCAAAACGAATCATGTGTTACGGCCGGCTGCCATCATGAATGGGATCGCCCAATGACCCGCCGTCCCCTCGCTGCCGCGAGGGGCTTCTATGTCGATTGCAAACCATCATGGATCGCTCGGCTTTCACCGGCAAGGCGGTCGGCCGTCATTTCAATCGAGACGAGAAGGCCGCGAGCCTTGTTGAGCGTCTCCTCGAATTCGTTCTCGGGCACGCTGTCTGCCACGATCCCAGCCCCCGATTGCACAAACGCGCGGCCGTCCTTGACCACGATCGTCCGGAGGGCGATGCAGGTGTCCATCGATCCGGCGAAGTCCACATAGCCGACGGCGCCGGCATAGGGCCCGCGTCGCACCGGCTCAAATTCGTCAATGATCTCCATGGCCCGAATTTTTGGTGCTCCAGACACCGTCCCGGCCGGTAAACAGGCCCGCAGGGCATCGAATGCCGAAAGTCCGGGCCGCAGCCGACCCGTCACATTGCTCGTGAGATGCATCACATGGCTGTACCGCTCGATCGTCATGACATCGGAGAGCGCCACCGAGCCAATCGCCGACACGCGGCCCACGTCATTGCGGCCCAGGTCGATGAGCATCACATGCTCGGCTCGCTCCTTGGGGTCGGCCAGGAGGTCCTCGGCGAGCGCCCGATCTTCCTCAGGTGTCGCTCCTCGCCTTCGCGTGCCGGCGAGCGGCCGAACCGTCACCGTGCCGTCCACGGCGCGGACCATGATCTCGGGCGAGCTTCCCACGAGCGTGCAGGAGGGGGACCGCAGATAGAACATGAACGGGCTCGGGTTCACGACCCGAAGCGTGCGGTAGATCTCGAGCGGAGAGCCCTCAAACGGCAACTCGAGCCGCCGGCTCAGGACGACTTGGAAAATGTCGCCGGCACGGATGTATTCGATCGACTGCTCGACCGCCTCGAGAAACGCCTCTTTACTGAACGCCGACTTCGCCGAGCCATCGACCAGGCACCGTGGCTCGTGCCGCGGGCCGATGTCAGCGGGAGGGGGCCAGCCACTCGGCGCCGCGAGCTGGTCAATCGTGGCATCGATGCGCCGGCAGGCCACAGCGTATGCCTCTTCAACGCCGGCTGGTGAGGCATCATCAATACGGGCGAGTACCACGACATCGATCGTCTTCGTGGCATTGTCAAAGACGACGATCCGGTCGTAAAAGCCGAAGTCGAGATCCGGGATGCCGAGGTCGTCCGGGGGTTCGTTCGGAAGCCGCTCCACGTATCGCACGGCGTCGTAGGCGGCGTAACCGACAGCCCCGCTGGTGAACGGGGGCAACTCGGGAAGCCGAGCGGGCCTGTAAGCGGCCACTCGTCGCTCGAGCTCGCCGAGTGGGTCGTCGCTGTCGAAGGTTTCGGTATTGCCCTCCGTTGTCACCTTCACCGCGCGACCACGCGCCTCGATGCGGAGAAACGGGTCGGCGGCCAAAAAGCTGTAGCGACCTACCTTCTCCCCCCCCACAACGCTCTCGAACAGGCAGGCCGCAGCGCCCCCGTCAAGCTTGGCGAAGGCAGACAGTGGCGTGAGCGAATCAGCAAAGAGCCGACGGTAGACCGGCACGAGCCGGCTGACGGCGGCCAGTTGGATAAAGCGGGATATGTCCGGCAGGTGGGCCATTCGACGATCTCACCGACAATCGGGGGAAATGTCTTCCGCCGCCGGATGCCGACCATGGCAAACCTCGGCTTTGACATCGGCTGGCCAGGTGCGGAACGGCCATGGATAGCTTTGCCCGGGCACAGCATGGAGCGTACCCGTGCTCAGGGCGACCCGCCACCGCGGCCTCGTTCTGCCCTGCGGGCGATGGCCTGTGGGCGACCTTAGACATCTGACCCGCCTGACCCGCTATGATTCCAATGTCAGTTCCAGAAGGACGCGATCGATGAAATGCCAGCAGTGCGACAAGCAGGCTGTTTTCCATATCACCGAGCTCGAAACGGGCGAGGTACGGGAGCTTCACCTCTGTGAAGACCACGCCAGGGCCTACCTGAACCAGTCGGAGGGTACCGGTGGCTCTGATGACGACTCGTCGGGAAGCGGGCTGACTGGCCCGCTGACGGTCGGGCAGACGGCTGACGAGTTGGCCGCGCTGGACAAGAAAGCCTGCGAAATGTGTGGCATCACCTTTTTCGAGTTCCGCAATCTCGGACGGCTCGGCTGCCCTCATGACTACTCGCAGTTCGAGAAGGAGCTCGAACCGTTGATCGCCAACGTCCACGGTGCGACGACGCACTCCGGTCGGCGACCAGACCGAAGTGGCAGCGGGCTGCCCGAAAGCACGGAGGAGCTCACGTCCGTGATCGGCCTGAGGCGGGCCATGCAGGCGGCCATTGCCTGTGAGGACTACGAAGTCGCCAAACAGATCCGAGACACGATCCGTGATATTGAAGTTCGCTGGCTCGGCCCTGGTCGGGCATGAGGACATGACACACAGGCATCCCATGGAATTCGACGCGCTGACCAAATCGACCGGTGAATGGCTCAAGGGCACAGGCCCTGAGTCGGACATTGTCATGAGTAGCCGCGTTCGGTTGGCGCGAAACCTCGCCCACTTCCCCTTCGTCGGCCGCGCGAGCGAGCAGGATCGGGCCGAGATCGAGCGATTCCTCCGCGAGCGGATCGCCATGGCGCCAGTGGGCAAAGAACTCGAGTACATCGACGTCGGCCACCTCGAGGCGCTCGATCGTCAGCTCCTCGTCGAGCGGCAACTCATCAGCCGCGAGCATGCCGAGGCCCAGGGTGCCCGAGGCGTAGCAATTGACCGGCTCGAGCAGGTGAGCCTCATGGTCAACGAGGAAGACCATCTTCGGATCCAGTGCATGCACAGCGGACTCGACCTCCAGGGAGCATGGGAACAGATTCATGCCGTGGATGAGCAGATCGGCCGCGTGGTCCCCTACGCCTTCCACGATCGGTGGGGCTACCTCACCGCCTGCCCGACGAACGTCGGCACGGGCATTCGCGTGAGCGTGATGCTCCACCTCCCGGCCCTCGTCATCACGCGGCAGATCGACAAGGTTTTCAGGAGTCTTCAGAAAATTTCGCTCGCGGTGCGGGGCCTCTACGGCGAAGGGTCACAGGCGATGGGCGACTTTTACCAAATCTCCAACCAAACCACGCTGGGCCGCACCGAAGAAGAGCTCGTCGAGCAGGTGGGGGATGTCGTTCCGGTCCTCATCGACTACGAGCGGCGGGCCCGCGAGTTCCTCGTCCGCGAAACCCAACAGAACGTCCACGACCAGGTGAGCCGAGCCTTCGGCATCCTCCGGACAGCTCAGACGATCACGGCCGAAGAAACGATGCAGCTCCTCTCCCGCGTTCGGATGGGCGTGCTCCTCGGTCTCCTCGGCAACGTAGACATCGCCCAGCTCAACTCCCTTCTCGTGCGGACCCAGCCCGCGCACCTCCAGAAGATCCGCGGCACCGAGCTCGACACGAAAGACCGCAACATCGAGCGGGCCCGCTACCTCCGACAACATTTCGAGCGGGGCTGAAGGCGAGCCGCAGCAGGCGTTATTCAGATTCGAGTTTGCTGCGGAGGGCGGTGACCACGGGAGCCGGGACGAATCGCAACAGTGCCTCGTCGTCGGCCAGCGGTGTGATCTGCTTGAGCAGCGACGACGAGATGTGGGAGTAGGCCGCGTCGGCCATCAGGAACACGGTCTC
>JBGTKO010000312.1:0-13702 GCA_041744595.1 Pirellulales bacterium | reverse complement strand
CGTTCCAGTCACGCATGCATGTGCTGAAGAGCCTGGCGATGCACCGGCGATGGTCTGGCAGCAGTTCGGCGACATGGAGAACACGCCGGGCAGGTACGCCTCGGCGGCACTGGAAGGTCGCTTCTATTGGTCATGGCGTCCATCGTATCCGTAGCAACGCCGGCGACCTGCTCCACGAGTTCGACCTGCTGACCAATCGCTGGACCACGCTCCCCGAGTGCCCGATCAAAAGCGGTGGCGCCATCATGGTCGCCGATCCGGATCGCGAGCGTCTGATCGTCCTTGGCGGCCCTCGCATTCTCGGTGAAAACCCTCGTGCGACTGGACTGCAAGTCGCCGTCTATCAGATTGCCGAAGATACGTGGGAGACTTTTGACCTCGAGGGCCTTGGTCAACCGCGGCTGGCATTCATGCACAAGGGCCTGCTCGCCATGATCATTGGTGAGGCCACGAATGTTGCCGGTGAGCCGGCGCAACTGGCGGTGCTCGACCTCGAGCAAAGGACAATCAAGACCCTTGGGCCATGCCCTGCCGGAATGCCGTGGACCACGGGTGCCGTGATCGGCGACGTGCTTTTTGTTGCGGTGGCAACGAGGGAGAGCTCTTGAAATGCGACCTTGCACACCCACGTTGGGAGAAGGTCGGCCCCCTGCCGGCATTGCAGGCGAACCGCGGCATAGCCGGCCACCCGCTCGACTGATCTGCTCGAGCGGCGTGAGTGACGGGAAGCTCTTCATGGCCGGTGGGCAGGCGGCCAGCCGAGGTTCAGCGGCTCATCCCCGAGCCCTACCGGTGAGCGAAAAAGGAGAAGGACAGGACGGTCAAAGGCATTTTCGTAGCGGCTGCATGATCGACGTTCGGGTTCTGCGCGTAGCCGGTTGGGTGCGGGGTTTCGATTTCCAGCTTGTTCGCACACATCGGTGGGCTTACGATCGCCCTACCTATCCCGCTTCAGGAGTCTTGCCGTGTTTTCGCTGCTTGGTGTTCTCGCAATCACGCTCGTGTTGTTTTTCGTGGTGGCGGTCACGGGTCGGGCGATTCTCGGCCGGTAGGCCCGCGCTCCTTGCCGGACATTCCCAGAACGAGAGCCGCCACAAACCCGCCCAGGACGCCCACGAGGGTGACCCAGGCCGTGATGGCAAGAGAGAAGTAGTCGCGAAGCCACACAAGCTCCGGCGGCTCCGCACTCTTCGGAACTTTCCTTTGCACGGGGCCATCGCGGCCCGACTCCTTTCGCATCGCCTCGCGAAACGTGTCCCACTCAGCCTGCACGCCCGGCTGAGACAGCTCTGCAAGGCGTTTGGCCCGCCACACCGAGAGCGCCGCGGGTGGCACGACGATCGCCGCGAGCCACGCGGCCATCACCACCATCACGAGGGCTCGGGACCGGCCGGCGCGGTTCATCGAATTCTGCCTGGGTTCGCACGCTTTGCCATCTTCTCCCCGCCCTTGGTGACGAGAACAGCGGCGGTGACATTGAAGCATGAAGCAACGGGTCAGTCTGGCATCGATCCGGCCCTGTCGCTACCGTCCGTCGCCGTGCTGCTGCCAGGTATCATTTTCCGGAGCCATGCTGTCGTGAGTGTTGCCGCTGCGTTTCTCCGTCGCCCGCTTGTCGCCATCACCGCCCTGCTTCTGGCCATCGCGGCCGGCCCCGCCGCTGCCCAGGGCTGGCTCCCGACCTCGTGGTTTTCACCGTCAGAGATGCCCGATCCTGAGGCCATGCATCCGCTCGCTGAACGCGACGGCCCTTGGCTCGTGCTCGCCACGACATTCCAAGGTGAGACCGCCCGCGCCGATGCTCGCAAGCTTGCCCAGGAGTTGCGGGCCCGTCACAAGATGCAGGCCTACACGCATGAGAAAGCGTTTGACTACACCGGCGAGGAGCGGGGCAATGGCTTCAATCCCGACGGCACGCCCAAGCGGATGCGGTATGCGAACGCTGGTCAGGTGGTCGAGGTGGCGGTGCTGGTGGGCGACTTCACGTCGTTCGACGATCCACGAGGCCAGAAGGCCCTCCAGCAGATCAAACAACTTCGCCCCGAGGCGCTCGGTGGGAGTCATGCCAAGTCGAGGCTCGTCTCGGCCTTTCTCCAGGCCAACAATGGCAATACTGCCGCGGCCGCCGCGAAACCCCCGATGCACGCTGCCATGCTCATTCCCAATCCACTCATGCCCGATGGGTACTTCTCGCAGCAGCAGGTTGATGACTTCGTGCTCTCGATGAACTCAGACGTCAAACACTCCCTGCTTGACTGCCCGGGGCGGTACACGGTGCGGGTCGCGACCTTCACCGGCGACGGCACGTTTGACACGAGCGCTGCCACCTCGGCACCGACATCAACCGGCGGACTGGTCGATATCAACCGGTTTGTCTCTGCGCTCAAGGGCAGTGGTTGGCAGGATCCACAACTGCGAGGCGTCGAAAAGGAGAGTCGGCTCGTCAAGGCAGCGGCCGATGCCAACAAACTCACCGAAGCACTTCGTCGGGCCGGCTGGCAGGCCTGGGAGTTTCACGACCGTGATTCGAGCATCGTCTGCGTCGGCTGCTTCGATCAGATCGCGGCACAGGGAGCGGACGGACGGCCTGTTCCGCACCCCGAGATCACGCGGATCGTGTCGGGCCTCGGCCCCGACCAAGAGGCCATGGCCCGTGGCCAGGTCATGCCGCGGTCATTCGGCGGCATCATGCTCGACATGCAGCCAAAGCCGATCGACGTTCCTCGTCGCCCCGTCGGCCGGCGGTAAGATGGTCGTTTTCCTTCGACTGTCCTTTCGTACCGCCCATGTCTTCGACGCTCGTCCTCGGAACCACCAACGCCGGCAAGGTCCGCGAACTGGTCGCCCTCCTCGAACCTTTTGGAGTGGGCTGCGAGTCGCTTGCGAGGCTCGCTGGCGCCGTCGAAGTCGATGAGACGGGCAGCACGTTTGCCGAAAACGCTACCCTCAAGGCGACAACTCAGGCTCGGGCGATTGGCCGATGGGTACTCGCTGAGGACAGCGGCCTCGTGGTGCCGGCGCTCGGCGGCGCGCCAGGTGTGCACTCGGCACGATTCGCGGGACCGGTGGCCCCAGGCGATTGTGAGTCAGCCGATGCTCGCAATAGCGCCCTCCTCCTCGAGCGGCTCGCCGGGATGCGGGGCCGCGAGCGCGCAGCACACTACGCCTGCCATGCGGCGCTCGCTAATCCAGACGGCACAATTGTCGCGGTTTCGAGCGGCACCTGCGGCGGCGTGATCGCGGAGACGCCAGCCGGGGCCGGCGGGTTTGGGTATGACCCGCTCTTCATCGTATCTGAATATCACCGCACCTTCGGTGAGCTTTCCCACGAGGTAAAGGGTGTTATCAGCCACCGCGGGCGGGCGATGCGGGCATTGCTTCCGGCCCTGGTGCGAGCCCTCACTGGTTGACTGCCCAGTGCGATCGAAAGGTGTTACCAACATACGACAATCTCACAATTGATCCTTCGTTGGGCCGCCATATACTCACCGCGATTTGTTGCTGTTCACGCGACGATCGTCTCACCGGTGAGAGCCGCCCATGGAAGGATCCCAGCGAGACGGCGGCTTTCCATGCCGACGCCGTCGGGCTTTCAGTCTCGTCGAACTCTTGGCCGTGGTGGCGATCCTCGGCATCCTGGTAACGCTCGCTTTCCCGGCCATCGACGTGGCTCGAGCTTCGGCCCGTCGGTCGGCATGCAGCAGCAACCTGCGGCAGATGGGGATCGCGCTGATCAACTACGAGGCAGCGAAACAAAGATTTCCTCCGGGGAACGATGCCGCGACCGGACGCGGGCATGCCTGGAGCTCTTTCATCCTGCCATTCCTCGAGGATGTCCGGATCGCCAGCCTCATCAACTATTCACTGAAGTGGAACAATCCACAGAACCTCGAACTCACCGAGGCGATTCTCCCGGTCTACGTCTGCCCGAGTGGCCGCGAACGATATGCCGGGAAGCAGGACTACGGCGGGGTGATGGGCAGTGCCGCACTCATCTCCGAGGCCGCCATTCGGCCACCCGGCTGGGTCCACGGCGGGATTCTCTATGCCACGGACGCCGAGGCTCCACGTCGGGGGTGCCGTGTCGCTGAGGTGGCCGACGGCCTTTCCCGCACACTGCTGGTCAGTGAAGGCGTCGATCGCGGGGTTATCGACGGGGAGACCAACACCCGGTACGGCAATTCCGTCTGGGCCTGCGGCACCAACTGCTTTCTCCACAATTCATTCGCCCTCAATGCGGCCGAGGTCGATAGCTTTCGCAGCAACCATCGCGGAGGTGTCCACGGCCTCTACGGAGACGGGCATGTTTCGTTCATGGCCGACGAGATTGACCCGTTTGTGCTCATGGCGATCTGTACCAAGGCGGGCCACGAGCCGGTTGGGACAACGCCGTAGAGCCGTCCACGACGCAGCCTCCATTGGTGGCTGTTGGCGTGACGACGCCATCGCCCGATTCATGGCGGCGTTGATGTGAAGTGCGTGAGCGTTGGTGTCGATCGTTTTGCAGATGGGGCAGCCAGAATTGTCGATAGTCGAGCTGGTCAACGACTTTCCGAATGTACTACTTGCATTGTATATAACACGTGAGTACTCAACAAAGTTTCACAGTTGATCATGTCGCAAGGGTCGATAGACTGCGCGGGTGTACGGGATTTCCTTCCGCCTTCTATCGGGAATACTTCAATGTTTACATCCAAGGCCCACTTCTACGCGAAGATTGCCATCTCCATGGTGTTGTCAATTCACCTGTTCGGCTGTGGCGCTGACGGCATTGCCCCCCCGGTGGCTCAACCCGATGGTCCGGGACAACCGCCTACTGAGCCCGTCGCAGATGTTCCGACGCCCGCCCCGATTCCAGAAGATCCGTTGCAACCTCCAGTCGCGGAGGATCCGATGGAGCCGGGGTTTCCTTTGCCTCCGTTGCCCCCTCCGCCTCCGGTCGCGGAGGAGCCGATGCAGCCTCTGGCCATGAAAATGGTTGCAGCCTCGAGAGCGGGCCTGGCAACCGTCCGTATCAAGAACGTGGGTTCACGTCCGGTGGCAGTGAGCGTCGTGTCCGACGAGCTCACATTGGACAGGGTACTCGCGCGGGCAACGGTGCTCGCGCCCAATAGTGTCGGCCAGTTCAGCGTGAAAGCTGGCGAATTTCACGCGATCGTGGCCGATCCAGACCGTGCCAAAGCTGTCTACAAGGTCGAGAAGTTTCAGGCTGGCATGAAGGCCAGGACTCTCCTCGTGGCCAGGCAGAATGCCAAGTCGGCGACGGTTTCGAAGGCTCCCGCCAAGGTGAAGTTCTAGTTCCTCTAGTCACGGCAGCCGTTCATGGCCTTAGCGTGCCAAGACGTGTGAACATCGTCATGTGCCCGGCCGGTGGCGAAACCGAGAGGTGCCACCGGCCGGGTTCTGCCGTTTCGTGGATCGGATTGTTTCCATCGCCCACTCATGGCATCTCGTCGGGCACTACACCACTTTGATCGTGCGGCCCGTTCCCGACGCCTGGAACCCGAACGTCGTTTCCGCTCCGGGCGCGAGCTTGCCGTTCCACGCCGCGCTCTCGACGGTGTAGACGTTGCCGACGCGGCTGACGATGACGGCGTTCCAGATGTTCACAATCGTCGCGTTCAACTCAAAAGAAAACCGCCACGTGCCTGTGGTCGTCTGCGTCAGGTTCTTGACCTTCACGTCCATGATGAAGCCGCTGCCCCAGTCATCCCGCTTCGTGAAGGTGGCACCAACCGTCGTGCCCCCAGTCGGTGGCGGCGGCGGTGGAGGGGGTGGCGGGGGATCATTGTCGAGGATCGTTCCGGTGCCGGTGCCCGAGGCGATTGTCGCGCCAACGGCATTGCCCAGAAGAACACGGAATGTCTCCGTGCTCTCGGCCACCGTGTCGCCGAGAATCGCTACGGTGAAGGTACGGCTCGTCTGCCCAGGGGCAAACGTGAGCGTGCCCATCGCGGCGGTGTAGTCGCTGCCCGCGAGCGCCGTGCCGTTAGCCGTGGAATACGCGACCGTGACGGTGCTCGTTGACGGAGCCGAGAGTGTCACCGTGAACGTCATTGCGACACTGCCACTGTCTCCCTCGGTGACCGTCGCGTTGTTGATCGAAAGCGTCGGGAGCGGAGCGGGAGGTGGAGGCGGCGGTGGCGGAGGGGGCGGAGGTAAAGCCGTGTCGTCGTCAAGGATCGTCGCCGTGGCTGTCCCACGGGCAAGCGTGGCCCCCGATGGATCGGTCAGCCGCATGGTGAATGTTTCGGTCGGCTCGGCGATGAGGTCGCGGATGACAGGGACACTGATCGTACGGGAGGTTTCTCCTGCCGCGAACGTGATGGTGCCACTGACCGCGGTGTAATCACTGCCAGCCAACGCGGTCCCATTTTCCGTGGCGTAGCGAACGGTAATCGGCTGCGACGACGCCTGCGAGAGCGTCACGGTGAACGTGGCTGTGGTCGTCGCGGCGCCGCCATCACCAAACGAGAACTGCACGGGCTGGAGCGCGGCGACCTTGCTTTGGTGCACCGTGTTCCAGTCGTCGGTGAGGATCCCGCCGGTATCGCTGCTGTTGGGGTTCCACGACCAGTACGTCCAACTGATGCCCTGCTGGCCCGCCGCCAAGTCGTTCGTGCCATTGCCGTCGAGATCACCGGCGAGATACGACGTCATCTTGGCAAACCATTGCTGATCGCTCGTAGTCGCAAGCTTGCTCCCAAACTCTCCAAGCAGCACCGGCGCGATCCCCTGGCGGAAGAGATATCCCCAGTTCTTGTCCCAGACGTCTGGCAGGTTATTCGGATAGGCCGGGTCGCTGAACCACGGTTGGTTGTAAACGGACGCCGGGTAACTGTGGGGTGAGTACACAAGCCGGCCGGGCATATTCAGCCGCACCGGATGCGCCCCGGCATTGGAGAGGTTGCCGCCCCACCAGTAGTTACCACTCGATGCCACTTCCACGCCCTCCACCACAATGAGCCAATCGGGGTTCACGGCGAGGATTGCGTTGCCCGCCCGCTCGGCCGCGAGTCGCCAATCGTTCGGGCCGCCGGTGCCCCATGTCGCCGGGCCATGCGGCTCGTTATGCACGTCGGCACCGATCACCGTGGGATTGCCCGCATACCGCCCGGCCAGCATCGTCCAATCCGAGATCCAGCGGCTTTCTGGATAGGCCGGCGTGTACCAGAGCCCCGACTCTTGGGCGCTGTTGCCCGCCGTCGATCGGTGATGGTCGAGCATGATTCGCAGGCCGATCTGGCCGGCGTAGTCGACGATCTTGTCCATGATCTGGAGGCCGCTGAGTCCCTGAAGATCAGCGTTCTTCGAGAAGTCGATGCCGTTTGGTTTGCTGGAGGCGTCAAAAAGCTGATTTGAGTACGGCAGCCGAATCGTGTTGAACCCGGTGCTCTTCATCTGATCCATCATCGACTTGTAGCCACGGGTCCAGAGGCCGTGCGGCGCGAAGGTCGTGGTCTCAAGTCCGAACCAGCTCACGCCTGCGATGCGGACCGTCTGGTTGTTGGCATCGAGAATCTGGTTGCCTGACGTGTTGAAGAAGCCGGTGACGGCCTGCGCCGTCGGATTGCCCTCGGTGACGGTGATGTCGGCGATCGTGATCGACGGGAGAACGGGTGGCGTCGGTGGCGTTGTCTCCGCTCCATTGAGCGTGATGTTGAGGGGTGTGCCGGTCCCCGAACCGGCGACAAAGCCGAAGGTGATCGTCTGCCCTGGCGCGAGCGTGGCGTTGTAGGCGGCGTTGGTGACCGTGTAGCGATCACCGACGCGGCTGGCGATCGTGCCATCCCAGAGGTTGTTGATCGTGCGGCCGAAGTCGAACTCGACTTTCCAGCTCGAGAGCGCGACGGGCTGGTCGTTGGTGACGGCGATCTGTCCTTGGAGGCCGCTGCCCCAGTCGTTCACGGTGGTGTAGGAGGCCGCAAGCGCGAGACGCCGCTCGAGCGACTCGATGCTCAGCCGGCGGGATTGCTCGCGGACTCGCTTCTTGCGAGTCAGGCGAGTCCAGAAGCTTGGCGAATCGTCTGCGTGCGGTGCCATTGTCATTCCCTCCACAAGGCTCGGATTGTCCGCCCGGTATCAACCGTACGGGTTTCTACGAACGAGTAAAGGAAGCGGTCGGTCAGTGCGACGCGCTTTTCATGCGCCGTTCATGAACGCATGCGCGAATGGTGAGGCCCGGCTCGGGGTGGCCCACGCCATGTCACCGGACGTGCGCTTCGGGCATCTCGATGCCGCATGCGGCATCGCTTCCATGCCCTTCACTCACTCGGAGGAAACTTCGCTTCGCCATCCAGGCTGCGCTCGTTTCCTACGCCGGCTCCCTGGCATGGGCCACCCCGAGCCTCCCCGTTTTCGCTTGTCCTCCAATACAAGCCCACCTGCGCAAGCAGGTGGGACTGCGGGTAGCTTGCTGTCCCGTTGACCATCATGAGCGGGGTGGCCAAACGACCTGCCGTCCCCACGCTGGCGCGAGGGGCTTCTATCCTGCTGCCGCCCATGCCACCCGAATCCGGGTCAACGCGTATTGCCTGGGTGCCAAGGCGAACTGCTCTCGCCGTGTTTACGGGGTGGAAGTGTCCGGCCGCTTTTGCGCGAGCCGGTGCTGAATGACCCGCAGCACGTCGTCGGTGCCGTCCATGCGTCCGCGGACGGCAGCGAGCGCGGGGGCGAAGCGGTCGAGTCCGGCCATGAAGGTTCGCACACGGTCGCGATTCACCTCCTCGAGGTAGGTGAATTCGCCGCAGCCCATCGACTGGAGAAAATGACTGTTCATCAACTGCTCTGAATGCGCCCGCTCCGGCAGCACGAGCATCGGTTTACCGAGATGGAGCGCCTCGCCGATGAGCTGATTGCCAGCGGCCGAGATGAGACAGCGGCAGGCTGCGAGGTCATCGACGAATCGGCGTTCGTCGATCGCGTGAAACGAACAATTGCCCACATGCTCCCGCTGGCCGAGACCGTACACGCGAACGGGCAGCCCGCAGTCGGCCAGCGACTCGATCGCGGAGAAGGGGGTGTGCTTCCGCAGGTAGCTGAGCACAAAACCCTTGTCGCCAGGGCGGGCGGTGATGATCTCCTTTCGCAGAAGCGGCCCCACCTGCACGACATGCTCCCAGCCCCGTCGCAGCGGTGGCCGGAAGAATGCCGAGACGACCGTGTCGGCTGCTTCGCTCACATACATCCAGACCGCGTGGCTCATGAACCAGGCGTTCCACTGGAGCGACCAGGGGAGCGCGTCGAGGTCATAAGCCAGCAGAAAATGCTGATGATCGATGCTCACGAGGGGCACACCGAGCCGGCCGGCCGCGCGGGGAAGCGCCGGTTCGAAATCGGTGATCGCGAGATCGGCTCCGAACGCTTCGAGGTCGCCGAGCATGCGATCGACGAGCGGCCCGAGATGGCGAGCTTGGTAGTCGAGACCCGCGGCGATCGACCGCATGACGTCGAGCTTACCCCCGGCATACTGGAAGACGACTCCCGGAATCTCCTCGAGTCGCACGTGTGATTGGCTCGCCTCGAAGTGTCCCCGCAAGAACGAGATCGCGTCGGCACTCGTGTAGATGATGATCTCGTGACCGGTCCCGAGCCGCTCGACGAGCGTACTGATCCGCGTGGCGTGGCCACGCCCCTCACCACAGAGGCTGATCGCGATTTTCGGCATACGGAGGACAGGCGGGGAACCGCGGCATCCAGCAGCGGCTGCAAACGCCAAGAGTCTACACGCGGCGTCTGCTAAGGTGGAACGCTCCTCTAGACCTTTGACCAGTTGATTCACGTGCTGCCGTCGCATCGCGACGGCAAAAACGGGGCATTCACGATTGAATGCACAACTCAAACATCAATAACCGGAGGTCAGCCATCGCATGACATGGTCCGCCAGCCGTTGCCACGGCATCGTCATTGCGGTTTTGGTCCTGGTTGCCGCGGTCGATTCCGCTCGAGCCCAGGGCGACGTCGTTGCCCGCTTCGGCGACGACGCGATCGTGCGGGGGGAGGTCGATTCCCTGACGCGACGGCTGGGCCTCTCCGATGCCGCCGACGAGGCCCAGCGGCAGCAGGCGTTCGCGGCCGTACTCGAACAGATCATCGACGAGCGGGCTTTGCGAGGCGAGCTCCTCCAGGCGGGGATGGGCGTCGAGCCCGAGGTGGTTGCCACGGTCATCGATCGGCTGCGGCAGCAGGTGACCGCCCAGGGGAAAAGCTTCGATGACTTTCTGAAAGAGTCAAACCGTACGCTCGACTCGCTCCGTGAGCAGGTTGCCCTCGAGCTGGCGGTCGAGGCGTATGTCCGTCCGCGGCTGACGCCCGACGCCATCAATCGCGTGTTCGAGCAGCACCGCCGGGAGCTCGATGGAACGCGACTTCGGGTCAGTCATGTCCTCCTCCGACCCGACGGTGGTGGAGGTGAGGAGATCGTGGAGCAGCTCATGAAGCGTGCGGAAGTGATCCGCCGTGAAATCGTGCAAGGGCGGGTCTCATTTGCCGAGGCAGCGGCAATGCACTCAGCAGGCCCGAGTCGTCGGGAAGGTGGGGATCTGGGATGGATCAATCGCGAGAGCCCAATGATCGACGCCTTTGCTGCCGAGGTCTTTACCTTGGCCAAGGGGGGCGTGTCGGAGCCGTTTTTGACATTGTACGGCGTTCACATTGCCACCGTGACGGCCGTGGAGCCCGGGCGTGCCGGGCCGACGGCGGTTCGAAGTCGATTGGAAAAGATGCTCGCCGCGGAGATCGTCCGCGGCCTCGTAGCCCAGGGGCGACGGCGGACGCCAGTCACTTTTTCGCCAGGCGTGCCCCACTTCGACCCTGACACCCTCGGGCAACCGGCTGCCCGCCGGCCTGTGGTGGTGCGTGGGCAAGACCAGTGACGTCTACCGGGCCTGCCGATGTTGCCAAGTCGATGCTTGCAGCGGGTTTTCGGAATTGTGGTGGCAGGGGGCTCTCTGTAGCTTTCCCGTGCCCGAGCGACGTGCCTCGGACCAGAGACGTGCCCCGGAATTGTCGATCACCAATGAAGGTTCGCACCTGCCTCATTTTTGCGTGCATGATCGTCGTGCCCGGGCTGGCGCTCTTTTCACACCAACTGCCCGCCGGGTTTCGCGACGCGGCGAGAACCCGCATCTGGGAACCGATCGAAGCATGGGCGACGTCGGTGGCCAGCAGTGATGACCTGGGCACCGAAGCGGCCACTCTGGACGTGACGCTGCCCGGTCCAGGAAATTGTGCCCCGCCGGCGGAGCCAGTCAGCATGGCGTGTGAGTCACCGACGGCACCGGCCTCGTTCCAGAACGCCCCGCGATCGTCGTCCGCAGTCGCGCTGGCGTCGCTGGGGGCCTCGACGATTGACTGCCGACCGTTCGAGGCCGTCGCCGGCACGCATGTGGCATCGTGCCGCGTGGCCATCGATGCCGCAGGTCAACTCCAACGAGTGTTTCAGGCGGCCGGTCGCAATCCCGACGAGGCCATGGATGCGCTGCTCGATACGGTCCGTGCGTGGAAGGAACGACAGGCCAGCGGAGCCGCGATGCCTCGGCTGTGACGCGGCCATGACACCATGCTCGCCAGGCCACATCATCCCCGAACACTTGTCGAATGCTTGAAGGCGGTTTCGTTCACGAGCCACCCTGGGGCTGTTTCGCCGATTCGCAAGGGGCCTGCCATCTTTCTGGCGGTGTCGGAGGCGGTGTCGGACCCTGCGGCTATCGAGACGCCGATTCGGCAACCGAGCGGCCACGTTCGGTCGGATGAACTGGCCAGGCTGGAGGCGGCACTGTTTCTTGCACGGGAGCCAGTGACGACACGGCGGCTTGCGAAACTGTCCCGCCTGGCGGACGGCACGCGGGCACGGACGCTCCTCCGCGAACTCCGTAAGGTTCAGGAAGCCGGTGGGTCGGCAATACGGGTCGAGCCGATTGCCGGCGGATATCAATTGCTCACACGGGCGGCCTTCGGCCCATGGATCAGGCGGCTCAACGAGCACCCGTCCGCCGGAAAACTCTCTCCGGCTGGGCTCGAGACGCTTGCAATCGTGGCCTATCGTCAGCCGGTGACACGGTCCGAAATCGAAGCGATTCGCGGGGTCGGGAGCGAAGAAATGCTCCGTCAGCTCCTGGAACGCGATCTCGTGGCCGTTGGAGGCAAGGCCGAGGAGCTTGGGCGGCCGAACGTCTACGTGACCACACGGCGGTTCCTGGCGGCCTTTGGGCTTTCTCGACTCGAGGACCTGCCTCCCATCGAAAACCTCTCTCCGACCCCGCCGCGAGGCGAGGAGCCAGAGGAAGGATCCGCGGGCGTCTGATTTTTTGGCCAACAGCCGCTTGCACACTGCTGGGCAACGCGCCACACTTTCGCTCCCACCTCTCGTCGGACCGTTGCCGGCTCGAGGTGGTGGTTCGATTTTCGAGCCCATCGATTGGACGAAGGTTGATGGATCGGGTAGAGAATCTGACCGATAGTGACCGTGTGTGATTCGCGAACGGAGTTCCCTTCCCTGGAGGTTGTTGCCGTGACGATTGCCGAACGTGGACGAGGTGATGTGGATCTTGCGACCGCCGAGGTTTTTTCTTGGAGCGAGCTGCCAGATCTCTACGCCGCCGAAGACTTGTTCGAAGGACTTGCCGCGTCTGCCTGGGAAACGCCTGGCCGTCCATTCGACGTTGTTGCGATCGACGAGGACGATGACGACCTCGATGATGACGAGGACGATGACGACGACGAAGAGGATGACCTCGACGACGACGAAGATGAGCTCGAGGACGATGAAGAGGACGAGGACGAGGACGACGAGGAAGAAGACGCCGACGACGAGGAGTGGGAAGAAGTCGATGACGACGAGGACGAGGACGAGGAAGAAGAAGAGGATGAAGAGGACGAGGAGTCCGACGACGACTGGGACGACGAGGATGAGGATGAGGACGACGAAGATGACGACGAGGAAGACTGGGAAGAAGAAGGCGACGCCTGATCAGCGTCGTCCTTTGCCGTCAGTCTGACGTCGCCTCGAGGGTGACCGCGGTCACGATCCCCTGGCGTTCGATCGTGAGTTTGCCAGTCTTCGCGATGCTGCGAAGCTTCATGATCATCTCGGTCTGGTCTTGAAACGTTTCGCCATTCAGGGTCATTAACCGGTCGCCTTGCCGAAGCCCAGCCTTTGATGCAGGCGAATCGCTTGCCACCGATACGACGATCGGGCAGGTAGGCTCGCACGGATCGGTCCGTGACACGATGCCCCAGCGTCCTCGCGACGTGCCTGCGGGAGGAGCCGCCTCTTCGAGCCGCCGACGTGTGGCATTTGATTCGTTCCGAGACTCAGGGCGAAACGTCGGTAGCTCGACGGCATCGGCGACCTTGACCGCAATCGCGAGTGTCATCGCCGCGACATCGCGGATGCCGTCGTGGTTGATGCGGTCGATCGTGTCGGTCGGTCGGTGATACTGGTCGTGGAGACCAGTGTGGAGCATGACAGTCGGAATGCGGCTAGAAATGAACGACCAGTGGTCGGAATCCTCGACAGTATCCCAGTCGAAGGCCAGTGAGAACGGCTCGACCCCGTCCGTGTTGTTCGTCGCCACCAGCAGTGACCGCAGCCCCGGACTCGTCCGTGCACCAAAAATCTCGAGCCGGTTGTCGCGGAGTCTGCCGACCATGTCGAGGTTCAGGCAGAAGACGGGCTTCTTGTCGGCGAGTGACTTGGGCC
>JBGTKO010000311.1:0-5525 GCA_041744595.1 Pirellulales bacterium | reverse complement strand
GCTCGCCGGCAAAGATCACGTGGACCGCGTCGCGGGCCTTCGCCCCTGGGCCGTCGAGGAACATCTCGATGCCAGCCGCCCGCCGACGCACGAACCCGACCGCCTTGAGGGCCTGCTCGGCCCGGTCGATGTCGCTGCGTCGCAGCACGATATCGACATCCTGCGTGAACCGCACGGCCGATTCATCGACCTGCTCCACCCAGGCCATCACCGCATTACCACCGATCACGGCATAGGGCACACCGGCAGCTTCAAGAGCCGCCGTCGCCCGCAACAGTCGCTCGCGAACTTTTTCCACGGCACGCTCCAAACGGTCGAGGGCCAGGAGCCCGTCGGGCTCCCTCACGGTCACGCCACCAAACTGATGAGGAATCATGTCGGCCAGAGAAATGCGGGATCTTTGAACGGTCGATTTCCGATTGTAGCCAGGCCCGCGCGGCTGCGGGAGCGAAATCGCGAGGCACGGTTGGTGGCCCGCAGTCCCACCTGCTCGCGCAGGTGGGCTTGTATTGGAGGGAGCTCGAGGCCCTCGAAGGACCGCCGCGTTCAACTTTCACGCCCAGGCGGCGATGCCTTCGCGAATCGCTTTCTCTACTACCGCCTCGGGCAGCCCTGCGGCGGTGCCGGGCACGATCGTTGCCTCGCCACTGGTCACGTCATACAGCATCCCGACGATGCCCACCGTGCCCTCGCTCACAAGCCTCTCGATGGCCTGACTCTCGTGGCGGATCTCCCGAACGACCTGCACGATGTTGCGGCGAGCCACCTCATCGATCACCTCTTGAAGGCGGCTCGCCGACGTGCCGGCCGGGAGCGAACACAGTTCGGGATCCACCACGCGACCAATCGAATCCACGACCGACGGAAGATGCTTGCACTCAGGGCCCACGGGCCGGTCTGGATGGCAGGCCATCTGCACCGCCGCCCCAACCGCGCTGCATCGCGTGTGCCCCAACACAATGACGAGCTTCGCCCCCGACACCGCCGTGGCAAACTCTATGCTCCCAAGCACTTCGTCGGTGGCAATGTTGCCCGCCACTCGGATGCTGAAGATCTCACCCAAGCCGAGGTCAAAAATCAGCTCAGCAGGCGAGCTCGAGTCGATGCAGTGAAGCACCGCTGCAATCGGGTGTTGCCCCTGGGCCGTGGCGCTCATCTGGCGGTTGTAGTCACGCTTCATCTGACGGCCATTGCTGAACCGCGCGTTGCCCCTGAGCAAAAACTCGAGGGCCTCGCCAGGCGTGAGCCCCTGCTGAAGCTCGCGGGACACGAAATCAACGAATTGGATGCTGTCGGCGATGTCGTACCTGTCGCGGAAGCCACGGGTGCTGACCTGAACGCCGCGGGCAGGGCCGATCGCGTCGCGGTAGTCCCGGATCAGAGCCAGAATATCGGGGTCGATGTAGACCGTGTCGTGGGCGTCGATGAGCACATGCCTCCCACGGGGAACAGAATCGAGTGTCCGCCGCAGCGCCGCCCGGTTCAAAAAGCTCACCTGATTGGCCAGCTCGATCCGCGTGACGTCACCCGCGAGATGGTGCTCCACAAAGAGCTTCATCGGCCGCCTCAGATTGCTCCACAAAATAAAACCCGCGCTCACCACCAGGCCAATGATGATCCCCACGAGCGGGTCGGTCAGCACGATCGCCACAAGTGTGACGAGGTAGGGAATGAACTGATACCGGCCGGCCGCCCACATCTCCTGCACGACCGCGGGGCTTGCCAGCCGCAGGCCCGTGGCGATGAGGATCGCGGCCAAACACGAAAGCGGAATCAGATTGATGACCCAGGGGAAGACCCCGAGCGCGATCGTCAGAAGAATGCCGTGGATGAGCGCTGAGCGTTTTGTGCGGGCCCCGGCGTCGATATTCACACTCGACCGCACGATCTCGCCGGTGAGCGGCAGGCCACCGATGAGCCCCGAGACGCAGTTGCCAAGGCCCTGCGCGATGAGCTCACGATTGGCAGGTGTGGTCCGCCGCTGGCGGTCAAGACGATCGATGGCTTCCGAGGTCAAGAGCGCCTGAAGCGAGCCAACCAGCGCGATCATGAGGGCCGCAACGTAGACAGCAGGGCTCGCCATCGCCGCAAAGTCAGGCTTTGGAAATCCACCGATCAAATCACGCACGCTCGCAGCCACTGGCACCTGCACGCGGTGCGTCGGCCCTATCCCCCATGCCGAGCTAAGCTGCTCGCCAGCCACCATCGACTCAAACGCAATTTGCGTCGCCACCCCGAGCACCACCACGACGAGCGCGGCCGGCACGCCACTGCGACGAGTGACCGCCAGGCGGCCCCATGCCATGATCAGAATAAATGACACCACGCCGAGCACAGCAGCCCCGGTGTGAAAGTTTGGCACGAGATTGAAAATCTCGGTGAACGTCGTTTCTTTGTCGGGCTGGAAAAACGACATCTCCCCCTCAAAGTCTTTGTCGTGACCAAAGAGATGGGGAATCTGCTTGAGGATGAGGATCACGCCGATCGCCGACAGCAGACCGCGGACGACGCTCGTCGGCACGAACGCCTTGAAGAAGCCCCCCTGTGCCAATCCCATGCCAATCTGGATGAGGCCAGCGATGATCGTGGCCACAAGCACCGCCTCGAACGTGCCGAGCGCTTCGATCTGGATCGCCACGACCGCGATGAATCCGGCCGCCGGGCCCGACACCATGAGCTGGGCACCACTAAACCAGCCCACAACCAGCCCCGCCACGATGCCGGTGAGGATGCCCGCGACCGGCGGAACCCCCGACGCGGACGCGATGCCGAGGCAGAGAGGCAGCGCGACCAAAAACGTCACGAGCCCCGCCATCAGGTCATTGGACAGGTGACGCGGATCGAACGGAGAGCGTATGGTGTCGGACGCCATGAAAACCTCTGCGAGTGGTCCCTTACCTTATAGACAGGCTGCGGCCTCCGCCAGATGATGGATTCTCTGGAGCACACGAACGAGAAGCCCGTCATTCGCCTCGGCTTTGCCGGCTTCTGGGACGATTTTGATCCGCGTGAGAATTTTCTGACGCGGACGCTCGCCAGGCGGTGGACCATCGAGCTCACCGACGAGCCCGATTTTCTGATCCACTCCTGCATCGGCCGCGGCCGCAACCTCCACCGTCGCTATGACTGCGTGCGGATTTTCTACACCGGCGAGAACGTGGCCCCCGACTGGGCCAGCACGGACTGGGCCTTCACGTTTGAGCACACGGACCACCCGCGACATTTTCGATTGCCGCACTGGCCGTTCTATGTCGATCCCGACCGGCTCGTGAAGCCGCCCGAGCGACGCGACGTGGAGGCGATCCTGAGAGCCAAGTCACGGTTCTGCGGTTTTGTCGTTTCCAACCCACGGTGTCGCACCCGCAACGATTTTTTCCATCGGCTCTCCAAATACAAGCGAGTCGATTCAGGCGGCAAACTCTTCAACAACGTGGGCGGCCGCGTGGCCGACAAGCGAGCCTTTCTGGCGGAGTGTCGATTCACGATCGCATTTGAGAACGAATCGCACCCCGGCTACACGACCGAGAAGATTGTGGAGCCGATGCTCGTGAACTCGATTCCGATCTACTGGGGCGATCCGCTCATCGGCCACGACTTTGATACGCGAAGTTTTCTGTCGTTTCACGACACGCCGCCGGGGCCCGGTGTCTCAGCCTCGGCAGCGCTCGACATGCTCGTGGACCGCGTCGTGGCGGCTGACCGCGATCCCGATCTTTACGCCGCGATGCTCGCGCAGCCGTGGTATCGAGGCAACCGCGTGCCAACGTGTGCCGACGCTGTGTCGATCCTCACTCAGTTCGAGCGAATTTTCACGACACCGATCAAACGCGTCTCGAGTCGCCGCGGCCCGGCCCAACTCCTCGGCCTTGACCGCCTCCCCGACGCGGTCGGCAGCATCCGCCGCCGCCTCAAACGCAAGTGGCATCAATGGACCAGCGGCGCATGATTGAGCCATAAAAGCCCCCCGGCGCGAGCCGGGGGGACTGCGGGTAGCGGACCGTCCCGCGTGCCATCATGAACGGGTTCGCCCAACAACCCGCCGTCCCCACGCTTGCGCGAGGGGCTTGTATGTGGCGATGCACGCCGGGGTGACAGCCACTGGCGTAGGCAGGCCCTCCGGGCCTCGCGCGACTTTCAAATAAAAGCCCCCCGGCGCGAGCCGGGGGGACTGCGGGTAGCGGACCTTCCCGCGTGCCATCATGAACGGTCTCGCCCAACAACCCGCCGTCCCCACGCTTGCGCGAGGGGCTTTTTTGGCCGCCGCCAAGACTTTGTGAGCTAATTGAGTACCGGCGCGCGGGTATCGCCGCGAATCACCGGTTCAGAAATTCAATGATTGACAAAATAGTGTACGGCAGTATACTATTTTGCCATGGCTTGCCAAGGAGATTTCCGACAAGAACCGCTTGCCTTTTTCCTTACGTGGACCGCGTATGCATCGTGGTTGCCAGGAGATACTCGCGGCTGGGCCGATAAATCGGGTGTGCTCCGTGAACCAAATACCCGGCTCCGGACATTCGCCGCCTCACTGGCCGACGAGCGGCCGTTGCGTCTTGATCCCCGTCAGCGGGGACTGGTGGCTTCGGTGATCGTGAAGCATTGCAATCTGCGAGGCTGGAGTCTTCTCGCTGTGTCATGCCGCGAGCAACATGTTCATGTTGTGGTTGCCGCTACGAACCGAACGCCTTCCGAAGTGAGTCGACAACTGAAGGCTTGGACAGCCCGCGGCCTTGGACAATCGCTTGGTTCACGACGGAAAGTGTGGACGCGTCGATGCAGTTGTCGACGGATTTTTGACGAACGGAGCCTGTCGGCAGTTGTGACGTATGTCACGGAGTGCCAGGAACAAAAACGATCGTAGGCGCTGGTGACGATCGATGTGAGACGTGCGGGTTGTTGGCGTTAACGCGATAAAAGCCCCCCGGCGCGAGCCGGGGGGACTGCGGGTAGCGGACCGTCCCGCGTGCCATCATGAACGGGTTCGCCCAACAACCCGCCGTCCCCACGCTTGCGCGAGGGGCTTGTATGCATGACTGAAACCACCCAGTACTCAGCGAGGTCAAACGCCTAGAACATGCCGGCCTCCCGTAAGGTGAAACCGAATCGAGCAGCGGATGAGGACATCCGCGAGGCGGAGGAGCGTGCCCCGGAAGGCCTCAACCGGAAACATGGTTATCCAGGTTGACGATGGCGGCATCGATGAGCCGGCAGGTCGCGGGCTCACTGCGATAGAGGCGACGGGCCACTTCCAGTCGCAGGCGTTCCGCCGGCATGGATTCCTTCTCAGCCACAGTCTGGCGACCGATACAGCGGCGAGTCCAATCGAGCATCGCCATGCCACGGGCGATTCGTTCGACCGGCGGGAGCCGATCCAGTGCAGTCTGGTAGGTCTCTTCGACGGATGGTGAGCACTCGATCATGGACAGATTATGCACGATCGCAGCGATGCTTGCGGACGGCCCCAGCCAAGCCTACTGCTGGATCGGGACCAGCGGTGGGATGACGGTGCCGGGGGGCGGCGCATA
>JBGTKO010000310.1:0-7278 GCA_041744595.1 Pirellulales bacterium | reverse complement strand
GCAACCTTGGCTTGCCCACGCCGAGCCTGGATCCTGCCGGGGGCACGGATGCCCCGGCAGGATCAGCATTGATCCGCTTCGCGGATCCAATAGCGGCCCCAGCCTCCTACGCCGGCTCCATGGCACGGGCAACCCCGAGCGGATGCCGTCTCCGCGGATTCATCGCCACGAACTCTCCGGGGCGATTATCCCATCCAGGGAGGCGATCAGTTCGCCTGCGTAGACCTGAAACGGTCGGCTCGCGGACTGGATGACGATGCGGTTCTCCCCGATGAGCGCAACCTTCGCGTTGGGGTCAGCGGCTTCACCGAGCGCGGCGTTACCGAGATCGGCAAGGTTCCTCACGATCATGTTCGTGAGCTTTGGGTCGCGAAGGTGGTAGACCCGAACAGGGGCCTGGCCCTTGGGATTGTCTGGCCGGTCATCGACAAGTCACAGCCCTCGAGCATGGCTTTCAACGCGGCTCCGAGACTGATGCCCTCGAGAGGAGGAGATGAGATCGGCGTGTCCAGTTCCTGGCCAGCATCCTCGAGGGCGTGGCTATCAATTCGCACGGGCACTCCCAAGGCTTTCTCGACGAGAGCTGAAACGTCTCTGAGGGGTGACTCGTTCAAGGCCGGTAGCCCATCACCTGGCAGCGGTGACGCAGGGGCACTACACCCGAGGCAATGCCTTCAATCGATGGCTCCATCCAGTGATCGGATCATTTCGGCAGCATAGATGTGAAACGGGCGGCTTCCCGACTGCACGACGATACGATCTTCTCCGATGACCGTGACCGTGGCCGCCTCGTCACCGGCAGCGCCGAGCGCCGAGTTGCAAAGGCCGGTGAGGTTCTCGACGACCACGTTTGTCAGTTTTGGATCGCGCAGACGATACACGCGAACCGGCAACTGGCCGGGAGCATGGCCCGGCCGAGCGACGAGATCGGAATCGAACGTGGCCCGCATGAAGGCGAGAATCTGCATGTGCGTGTCGAGCGTTTGCGAAATGCCGAGAGCGTTTGCCTCTGGAATGAACCGAATCGCTCCTTGACCACCTACGGTCTCCCACGTTTCAGCCGCGATAATCGACTGGATCGTATCGACGAATCCGCCCACTCCTTCTCCAAGCTGGGTTGGCAGCGGATACGCGCCGACGAGGAGTTGCTCGCTCGCCTTTTCGATGGTCGTAAGCACCAGGCCCCCGTGCCTCACCGTCACGGCCAAGTCGTGGCCATCGAGCACAACTCGCAACGCGGCTTTAAGGCTGCCGCCTTTGACAGGAGGCAACGAAATCGGCGTGTCTAGATCGAGCCCAGCGTCTTTGAGGATTCGTCCATCGACTCCCACCGGCACGTTGTAGGTCTCGGCGATCCACCTCTGGATGTCTCTGAGAGGCGACTCATTCCATTCTGGCATTCCGCCCTCGGGAAGGGGCTGGTCGAGAAGTTCGATCAGAGCAGCATCTGCCGGGCTTACGGCGAGGGCGACCTCGTACCGGGGCGTCGCGTGTCGCAAGTTCGGTTGGGGATGACCGATCCGCAGCGTTGGTCGAGGAAATGGGCCGGCTCCACAGCCAAGCCCTGATTCAGCGGCAGCCTCCGGTTTGTTTTGTGAGGAAGTCGGCTCGGGTTCAGCAGTCTGCGGTTCGCTGGCCCGGGCCGCAGTCACGAAGGCGAATGCCAGGAGGACCACGACAGAAGCGAAACAGTCTGTCCGCAAAAATGAAATGAGACCGGGCATGATGTGGCTCCTCCCCTGGAAAAACGGCTGTCAATCGATTGGCAAGAAGTGTCAATCGGGCCTGAGTCGCTGTCAAGCAACGCCGGGGCCCCAGGCACCGGTCAACTTGTTGTGGCCTGGTTACAAATTGACGGGGATTGCTTCGACATCATCGTGGACTGCCGGTCACTCAACGGCATTTGATCGCGGCTTCCATGAGTGGCCGCAGGGCTGCCTTGGCGACCGGGCGGTCGTGGAGCCATGCGGCGAAGTCTTCGCCGTGGGCGAGGTAGGTTATTCGCAGCCATGCGGGCGCGTCTCTGAGCATCCACTGGCGAAAGAAAAGCCAGCGGGGATCATCGGCCCCGTAGACCTCGCGGGCGACCCAACAGAATGCGCTTACTCCCCTGTTGTGCCCCGAATTGGGGATACCGCCGTCGAAGCCGTCCAGGGCACGAATCATTTCAGCGGCATACACCTGAAACGGTCGGCTGGCTGACTGAACAATCACGCGGTCGTTGGCGATGAGCGAGACCTTCGCGTCGGGGTCGCCTGCCTTGCCGAGGGCGGTGTTACACAAGGTCATCAGGTTGGCGTCGATCTCGGCCGCGATGGATGGGTCACGAAGTCGATGCACTCGCGTGGGAACTCGGTCTGGAGCATCATTCGGTTCGCGAACGAGGTCGGTGTCGAACGCCACCCGCATGTATGCCATGAGCTCGAGGTGGACTTCGAGCGTCTGCGAGATGACCAGTTCATTGGTCTCAAGCACGCTGCGGACGGCCCCTTGGCCGCCGACGGTATCCCAGGTTTCGGCAGCGATGATGGACTGCATCGTGTCGATGAGCCCTTGGGCTCCTTGGATATCAACCTTCGTCGGCAGCGGATAGACCCCGACAATCAGTTGCTCGTCCGCACATTCCTTGGTCGTGAAGACAATCGTTTCGTGCTCGACGATCACAGCGAGGTCTATTTGCTCGAGGAGAGCCTTCAGGGCCGCACCGAGACTGCCGCTCATGGGCGATGGCATCGGCAGGGGAACGTCCTCTTCCAGGCCGGCATCCTCGAGAGCGCGATGATCGATCAGCACCCGTGCCTTGTAGTTCTTGGAAAGCCAGGTTCCGAGCTCATGAAGCGGTGACTCAGCCAACAGTGGGATCCCTCCCTCGGCAAGTGGCTTCTCGAGAAGTCGGAGCAGCGCCGCATCGCCTGGGCTGACCGCGAATGTGGCTTCGTATCGTGGCGTGGCATGTCGGAGGTTTGGCTGCGGATAGATGATCCGCGGAGGCGGCGGTGACGTTACTGGGACACCACAGCCGAGGCCGCCAGACGAGGGAGCATCGGGTGTCGAGGCGGCGGGTACTGGCGTTGCGGCCTGAGGTTCGTCCGCTCGAAGGGCTGTTGCGGCCGAGCCCACTATGAGTGCGACGAGGGCCGCGAAAGGCATAGGGCGGAGCAGGGGCATGAAAGGTGGCATGTCTGGAACTTTCACCCGGAAGAATGACCCTCGATCGAACAACAAAAAGTGTCGATCGGGTCCGAGCCACTGTCAACCACCGGCACGGAGCTCCCGCCGCGTGGAACGGCGGATGACCGGCTACCGGTCTTCAGTTTCCGACTGTGCCTGGCGCGGGACACCGGCAACAGCGTGCCCATGCCCACGGCAGCGAAGCCCAACATCGTTTTCAGCATCGCCGATGACCTCGGGTATGGGGATCTCGGCTGTTATGGCCAGAAGACGATCCAAACGCCGGTGCTCGACGCGCTCGCGTCGGAGGGCATCCGCTTCACGCGGCACTATTCGGGATCGACCGTCTGTGCGCCGTCGCGCGGCGCCCTCATGACCGGGCTCGATTCTGGTCGCACATGACTCCGCAAAAACGGGGAGTTCGCCCTGCGGTCTGACCCCGCCGGCGCGGCTGATTGACCTTGGCAGGCGAGGGCGAATTCCGTAAAAGGCCGCAAACTAGTCGGCCGCGAACATGACAGTAGAACGGAATGACGATGGCGCAGGGAGTCGTGTTGTTCATCGAATGGCTGACGCAATCCTGGGCGCCGGGGAACGGGACTTCGCGCGTGATGCTCGTCCTTTTCGGCTCGGCCGCCGTGGCTTGGGGCGTGCAGGTGATTCTGTATTCACTGTTGCAGCGGATGACGCGGCGGTCGAGTTGGAAGTTCGCCGATCATCTTCTGCGCCGCGTCAAGCGGCCCTGGCGGCTCTTGGTGCCGGTGCTGGCAATTCTTGTCGTCCTTCCGGCGGTTGAGTCGTTCTCGCCGGTGGACATCGATCCGCTCCGGCACGTGATGAGCCTCGTCTTCATCACCGTGGTCGTGTGGATGTTGCTCGCGGCGCTTTCGGCTGCCGAAGAGTTTGTGAAGTGCAGCCATTCGCTCGAAAGTGAAGACAATTATTCGGCCCGGCGGGCCTACACTCAGGTCACGGTCTTGAAACGCGCCGCCGCGGCGTTCGTGGTACTCGTCGGCATATCGTTGGCGCTGATGACCTTTCCCCGAGTGCGTCAACTGGGGACGAGCCTGCTGGCGTCGGCCGGGGCGGCCGGGCTGATCATCGGCCTGGCGGCCCGCCCGATCCTCGAAAACCTCATTGCCGGCGTGCAGATCGCGCTGACGCAACCGTTCAATATCGACGACGTGGTGATCATCGAGGGGGAATGGGGCTGGATCGAAGAAATCAGGACGACCTATGTCGTCGTGCGTATTTGGGACCAGCGGCGACTCATCGTGCCGTTGGCGAAGTTCATCCAGGAGCCCTTTCAAAACTGGACGCGGCGGACGGCGCAGATTCTCGGAACGGTGTTCGTGCACGTCGACTATACGGTGCCGGTGCCTGCGGTGCGCGAGGAGTTGGATCGCATCGTCCGCTCCACAAGCAAGTGGGACGGGCGGGTCTGCGTGCTGCAAGTGACCAACGCCACCGAGCGGACGGTCGAGTTGCGGGCGCTGGTCAGCGCAGGGAATTCTCCCGCCGCCTGGGATCTCCGAGTGTATGTGCGGGAAAAGCTGATTGAATTCCTACAGCGTGACTACCCGCACGCCCTCCCCCGCAGCCGGGTCGAAGTGGCGACCGATTTCACAGGGGACGCGTACCACGAAAAGTCAGCCGGCCGCGCCGCGTAATTTCAACGCATCCGGAACCATCACCCAAGCAGATGGAGGCGTCCGAATGAAGGACTCCCTCGAAGCCATCGAGCATGGGCTCACCATCCCGATGGCTTTGAGGTTCGCCCATCGTGTCATTCGGCGCGGCAAAACCAGGCACTCATCGGGGCATCAAAGCCGGCCACCATGTTGGGGGCTGGGTTAAAGAACCCTCTTTTTCGGTCCTGGAAGCAAAGCCGGTAGCTGCGGCCTTAGAAGGTGATGATCCTGCCTGCTCAGGCGGAGCGACGGGCGGCGGCTTCAGCGGGCAGGCGTACCGTGACCGCGGTGCCTTTGCCCGGTGCGCTTTCGACGCGGATGCGGCCGCGATGGGCTTCGACGATTTCGCGGCACGCGGTGAGACCGAGCCCGCTGCCTCCTTTGCCCGTCTCGTCGGGACCAGCCTTTGTCGAGAAGCGTGGCTCGAAGATTCGACGGAGCACGTCGGGTGGCATGCCACAGCCGGTGTCACGCACCATGAGGTCGACAAAGCCTGTCGGCTCGTCATGCGACAGCCGAAGAATCAGCCGGCCGCCGTTCGGCATGGCCTGGCGGGCATTCACCATGAGGTTCAAGAGCACTTGCTGGAGCTGACCAGGGTTGGCCGAGATTCTGGGCACGGGGGCAAATTCTCGCTCGACCTGCACACGGTACTTCATCATCTCCCGCTCGAGCAGAACGAGAACGTCCTCGACGAGGATGTGGAGATCGAGCGGTTCAAACCGACTCGATCGGTTGCGAGACATCGAGAGGACGCTCGCCGTAATTTTTGCCGCCCGCGTTCCAGCCGACAGGATTCGCTCGAGGGCCTTGTCGCGGGTGGGCTGGTCGCGATGCCGAATACCGAGGCGAGCGTAGTTCAGAATCGTCGTCAGGGCGTTGTTGAACTCGTGCGTCGTCGTGCCAAGCAGTTCGCCGAGCGTCGCCTGCTTGCGGGCTACGAGGAGCTCACCGCGGAGGGCTGCAAGCTCACCCTGGAGCGAGGCGACCTCGGCTTGAAGGGTCGCGGCTTCCGCCCCACGAGCCCCGCGGGGATCGGCGATAGCGGATGGGCTGTCACGACGGAAAATGGGCCCCGGACACGCAATCTCCGCCGCTGGAGGCGGAAAGTGCCGCTCGGGAGTGTTTCCGTCGGGGTGCATCAATACAGTCGCTCGCTCGTTTTCTCGGACTCGCTGGACCTCGGCCGGCCGGCCCGGTCGAAGTGCCGCCGCCGTCGGGACTTGCGTCCCTCCACTCGGTATCGTCGCCAGTTTGGTCAAGCCTCTACACTGGAGGAAACGAGCCGACATGGCTCTTCGACCGTTGAACTCAGGCGGACCGTCATCTGTCCCGCGAGGCGCAAGCCCCGTCGGCAGTGTTTCTCTATCCTCCCTGAAACCCGCCTTCGATGAATTCCTGCACCCAATCAGCCACCTGCCGCACTCGCGGCATCACGATTGTCGAGCTCCTCGTCGTGATCTTGATCATCGGCGTCATGGTCGGCCTCCTTCTTCCCTCGGTGCAGTCGGTTCGGGAGTCGGCCCGGCGGACGACCTGTAAGTCGAATCTCAGGCAGATCGGGATCGCGATGCAGGTCTACCTTGATCGGAAGTCTGGCCAGGGGCAGAAGGGGCGGTTCCCCGATGCTGCCGTTGTTCCCAGCGAAGAGCTTGAGTTCTTCACGCCGCAGCGGCCGATCAAGCCGAGCATCGTGACGGCAATCGGCCCGTTCATCGACAACAACCGAGCGGCCTTCCGCTGCCCGTCTGACTCCAGCTACTTCGTGCGGCCGCAGTCATACATCACCGCATTCGAGGCAAAGCTTGCCCAGATTGGCCGCTCGATGAACGACAGGCCGCCTGAGTATCAGGACGTGCCCTATGAAGGGACGAGCTACGAATATCCAGCTCGCCGGCTGACACGGACAGAGTCTCCAAGCGGAAAGACCGTCGGGCGGACTCGTGAGGAGGCGCTCACGTATCGAGGCAACCAGGGATCGGCGTCGAAACTCTGGATACTCTACGAATTTGATGCGTTCCACGGTGGGTTTACGTTTTATCCCGGTTCGGCAGAATCGGATTTCAACGATCGGCCCACGCCCCCCGAAGGTGCCAGGAATTTTCTCTACCTTGATGGCCACGTCGAAAACCTCTGAATCTCGACCGCTCGGCTGGACCATTGCCGTGGCTGCTTTGGCCATCGTCGTGGTCCTTGTTGTATGGCTCGCCGGATGGCTTCCGCTCGGTACTGATCCCCGCGTGAAAGAAATCCTCGCGCTCCAGGAACAGGCACGGCAGCAATACGCGGTCAACGGAGGTCCGACGAACATCGCCGATGCGACCGCCGCCTTCACGGCGATGATAGAGATTCGCCAGAAGACCGAAGAACTGCCGCCGCATCTCAGGCCGCAAGTCGAGGAAGCCGCGGGGAATGC
>JBGTKO010000309.1:0-2839 GCA_041744595.1 Pirellulales bacterium | reverse complement strand
GCCCTTCCTAGTGGCAACTGGCTATTGAACCTCGGGCCGACAGGCATTCGTGCCCGGATCTATCCAGACAAGCCCAACCTGCTGGTGGTGAAGTACGTCTTCCAGGACTCGCTCTCACCGGCCAAAGGCAAGGTCAACATTGACGACGTGATTGTTGGTGCCAACGGCCGGAAGTTCACGACGGCGCACCGCTTTGGTAGGAACCTGCGTGGGGGGGGCGGCTGGGACGGCCCCATGATGGAACTGGCGGGTCACATCGAGGACAGCCAGGGCAGCTCCGACGGCGTCCTGCAACTGATTGTGTGGCCCAAAGGCAATGCGGCCCAGGAGCGGGTGGTCGGTATCCCGCTTCGAAAAGTAGGTCGGTTCGCCCCGACCTTCCCCTACGACTGCCCGCGGTCGAAGCGGATGCTCGAGGAGCTCTGCGACTTTTTGGTTGCCGACTACATGTCGTCGAACTGGAAGAAGCCGATGTCTTTTGGGGGCATGTCATACGGCCGGGCCCATTCGATGCTGGCCCTCATGGCCAGTGGAAACGCCAAGTATGAGCCACTCATCATGCGGGAGATGAGCGGGTACGCAGGCAAGCGGTTCAATCCCGAAGGGGGTGGATTTCAGTGTTGGGCATGGGGCTTCGACGGCATTGTCCTCGGTGAGTACTACCTTCTCACGAAGGATTCCAGAGTCGTGCCAGCGATTCAGGCGCTCGCCGAGGTGATGCCGCAAGGGTCACGCGGGGGCAACGGCATCTACACGCATCGCTCCTATCCAGCGATCATCCAAAGTGGAAAGAAGCCATATGCCTCGATCGCTGCGATCTCCGGCCTCAACATGGTCGCGATGAGCCTGTTCAAGAAAGCCGGGCTCCCGTACGACAAAGATCTTCACCAAAAGATCCACCAGCACTACCTGAACTCAACGTCGGCGACGTCGGTGGATATCGCCTACAGCTTTGGCAACGCTGACAAACTCAATCCCCCCGCTATCCAACACACCCACGCTGTCATCAAACTGAAGGACCCTTCGAAAGGGCTCAGTGGCCGTGGGCCGGGCTACATGTGCCCCACTGGAATGAAGAATATAGGGGCCTACGAGATCGTGTGGCCCACCAAGGCTGATCCGCGGTGGAAGCCGACCGAGTGGGTCGCCGCTGAGGCCGCCACGAACGTCGTCACTGAGTTGAATGAAGCTGGGCTCCGGCAGGTGGATCGGAATCACCCGCAATACCGTGGGATGCCAGAGCCGACTGGCCCCTTCCGAACCAGCCGTAGCGGTGGCCACTTGGCACCGGTCGGCATGGGAGCACTCGCCCACCTCATTGGGAACGACGACAAGCCTTCGTGGCAGTATCTCGGAAGGCACGCGGCCAACACCTGTGTGCTGGGCCCGGGCAGCGCTTTTGATGGCCATGCCGCCTCGAACCTCCATGCCTTCTGGAGCATTCTCGGGGCGGCGCGGAGTGACAATCCTGCCGTGCTCCAGGCGTACTTCCAATACATGAAGACGTTTCTGATCCTCGCTGAGACGCACAACGGCGGTCTGGTTCTCCAGCCCTGGGGCCGCGACCGGGCCAACTGCAACAGCGACGTCGGGTACGGCCCGAGGACGCTCACCACGGCGACTGGCGCGATCTTGCTGGGCCTCGGCGAGCGGCGACTCCAGATCACTGGCGCGGATATGGGGCGGCCACCGAAGGGAAGTGTGGCCTCCACGCGGACGAGACCCACAACGACTCGATCCCCTCCGAAGGGTGCCGGCGATGCTGGAGAGGGACCGGAGTCCCTCTCGCAGGCAGATCCGCCATCCGACCCTGTTTCGCCGAATGTTCTGGCGCAAACCGAGCCCGATCAGCCTCCGCCAATCAAGCTCCCGCCGCTGCCGCCGCTGCCCCCACTCCCTGCAAACGAAGAAGACGATTCCTTTTTGGACTCCATTCTTCGGGAGGGATGGGGTGAGGAGGACGAAAACCGCGAATCATGGGACGGTGTCGAACCGCCAGATGAAGGGTGATTGCGGGAATCTCGCCCCTGAATCGGGTTCAGGATCGGGTTCAGACGACCTGCCAGGACGCTCTATCATCAGAGGCTGCTTGACCAGCCCGGTGGAGTGTCGGGAGAATAGTGATTCTTCATGCTTTCCATGCCCGTCGAGTTGCCTCGTTTCCATGGCCCTTCGCACGCTCCGCACCAGTCTTTTGGCGAGCCTCACGGCTCTCCTCGTCATCCCGATTGTCTTGGCCATGACGCTCGGCACTGCCGCGCTCTTGGGAACTGTCGGAGATGCGACGGCCGCATCGGCATGCCGCTGGGTCTCCATGGGCCTGGGGATCGTCTGGGCTGCGTCTGTGGTGGCGACAGCAGCCCTTTCCGCGATCGTCTCACTCGCGGAAGGCAGAAGGGCGTCGCGACGCAATCGACGACATGGACAACGCCGCCTCGATGGCCAGCGGGGTGATGAGCGGGTGGTATGACCGTCGGTCGATGTGGAGTGAATGCCAGAGATGCGTTGCTTCGACACTCGTGTAGGCCCAGCCATGCTGATGGGATGGGCGGTCTTCATTGCCCTCGCAGCTCCCGGCGAGGCTCTCGCCGATACGCCAAAAGAAATCCGAGCGCGTATCGACGCTGTTTCCAAGCTCATCGCTGCGGGAAAGCCAGAGGAGGCGGCGGCATCGTTGGCGGCTGGGATCGAAGGATTACGGGCCATGCAGGCCCAGCCGCAAATTCCCCCCGGATTCAAGCTCTTGGCAGACCGGGCCACGGCGGCCCGCAAGGCGCTCGAAAAGGCCGGGGTCGATGTGACGAGGCTCGAAGTGCCGGGGCCCGCTGCCGTCGTGTCA
>JBGTKO010000308.1:0-2034 GCA_041744595.1 Pirellulales bacterium | reverse complement strand
CGTGGGCACGCTGGCTCGTGTTGCCGAGCACGGCCGGCGCGGTGCTCGGTGTCGCGCTGCTCCAAACGCTGCCGAGCGAGACCTTCGACGCGGTCGTGCCCTGGCTCATCCTCCTGGCCGCGGTGTTGTTTGCCGTTCAGCCCTATGTGACCCGGGTGATGGTTCACCAATACAAGCCCCTCGCGCCAGCGTGGGGACGGCGGGTTGTTGGGCAATCCCATGTTCAAATCGCAAGCGGGGCGGTGAGAGACCCGCAGTCCCCCGGCTCGCGCCGGGGGCTTTTATGGTGGTGGTTGCGACATGGATCGGGAGCCACGATGTGCGACCGCCGGGCGGAGGCCCGGCAAGGCCGCCGGGGGCTTTTATGGGGAATGTCGGCGCGGTTGGCTGTGGTCCACGGCCTGCAAGTGTTGGTTGGCATCTACGGCGGCTACTTCGGGGCGGGCATCGGCATCCTCATGCTGGCCGTGCTGGCCCTGCTCTCCCTCGGTGATATCCACGCCGTCAACGCCGTCAAGAATCTCCTCGCCGCGTCGGTCAACGGCATCGCGACGCTCCTGCTCGTAATCGCCGCCCTCACTGGCGGATTTGATATCTCGTGGCTCTACGTTGCCGTGGCAGCGATCGGCTCGATCGCCGGTGGCATCGTCGTCGCCAAGCTCTCGCGTCGGTTGCCTGCCACGGTGGTCCGCATTCTCGTCGCCATCATCGCTTTTGCCCTTGCGGGCTATTATCTCTGGAAGGAATTTTCGTAGCTCAGCAGTCCCGTCGCGAAGCGACTGGACCGTCACCCTGACTGAAACCGTATTCACCCGGTGTCGGCGACACCGGGCTCCTGAAGACACGGATCCTCGCACATGCTTGTTGCCACCGACCGCCTCACCAAACGCTACGGCAGCTTCACGGCGCTCGACGCATGCTCGCTCACGGTCAATCGCGGCGAAGTTTTTGGGTTGCTCGGGCCGAATGGCGCCGGCAAGACCACGCTCCTGCGGCTCCTCCTTGGGTTCATCTCGCCGACGTCGGGCACGGCGATGGTCGCGGGGCACGACTGCGGCCGGGATTCGCTGGCCGTGCGAAGCCGCGTGGCCTATCTCCCTGGTGAGGCCCGTCTCACTCGTCGCATGACCGGCAAGGAGATCCTCGCCTTCTTTGCCCGGCTGCGTCCAGCATGCCGGCTCGAGCAAGCGACGCGGGTGGCGGCCCGCCTCGGCCTCGACACGTCGCGCCAGGTGGCCCGTATGAGCACCGGCATGCGGCAGAAACTCGCCCTCGCGACCGTCATGGCCACCGACGCAGACGTCATCATCCTCGACGAGCCAACGGCTAACCTCGATCCCACGGCGCGTGCGGAGGTGCTCGACATCGTTCGCGAGGCGAATTCGGCGGGCCGCACGGTGATCTTCTCGTCGCATGTGCTCTCCGAGGTGGAAGACACCTGTGATCGCGTGGCAATCATGCGGGCGGGTTCTCCTGTTTTCGAGCAATCGATCGCGGCCCTCCGCCGCGGGCATCGCATCACGGCCCGACTCGCCGAGCCATTCACAGGCATCCCGTCCGGCCTTGCCGACCACGTCACCCTGGTCGATGACCGCGACCGTCCTCATGGGCATGAGCAGATCGTCCTCGAAGCGGCTGAGTCCCTCGCCCCGCTCCTCGGCTGGCTCGCGACGCTCCCCGTGATCGAGATGGCCGTCGAGCCGATCGGCCTGGCGGCGGTATACGACCGGTTTCACCGAGGCGGTACCGCATCATGTTGAATCTTGCAGTGTGGCGACAAGCGTGGGGTGACCAGAAGCTGCTGCTCTTGGCGCTCGTGTTGCTGTGGGCCGCGTTTCCGTGGATCTATCTCTGGCTTCAGTCGCAGGTGCCGATGGGTGATTTTCAGCTCCTGCTGAGGCTCATCCCGCAGAAATGGCAAAAGCTCTCGGGAGTTCCGATTGCCGATGTGGCCACACCTGCAGGCCGCGTGGCACTGGCGTTGGTCGATCCGATCGTCGTGCTCGGGGCGACCGTGTGGGGCGTGACGCGGGG
>JBGTKO010000307.1:0-10479 GCA_041744595.1 Pirellulales bacterium | reverse complement strand
CTGCCGATGCCGTAGAACGTGACCACGTCGTCCTGATCGACGCCGTCACCACTGACACCGAAGCCACCTGCAAGGATTCCCCCTCGGTAGGCGGCGCTCGAACCCGGAAAGAACACTATGCCATTCTGGTTTGCCGCGGGCGTCATCGCACGGAAATTGCTGCCGGTGACGAACGAATCGTAGCCCAATACCGTCGAACGGAGTGCCGCTACCGGGAGCGGAGCGCCGATGTTCAGGCCAGTTCGCGGGTTGATGCCGGGCGTGTTGAGGATCGAGAAGGGACCAGGGGCGGCGGTGGACGAGCCCGACGGGTATTTCGGTGCCGCGAGGTAGCGGAACGTGCGGTTGGTAAAGGCAGTACCCAGCGGCACATTGCCGACGCGGTCCTGCGGCTGGAGGTCGGCCGATGCGTAGTAGGCCGTGTTACGGGACTTGGCGATCGCGACGTCAATGGAAAACACCGTCGCGTCAGGCATCCGGTAGACACCGAGCAGCGTGCCATCGGTGTCGGCGACCGCGAAGACCATTTTTGTGAAAGTCGGCTGCGCCCGGATCTGGGCCCGCGTCTTGACGGCCTGCGTGATGCCGCGATTGATGATCTGCTCGACCTGCGCGGCTGTCAGCGTTGAACCGTTGGTCGGTGGCACAAGCCAGCCGGCGGCCTGAAACATGCCGGGCTGGAGCTTCACGTTGCCGGGGGCCACATTGACGAGCACGCCGCTCACGGTGCCAGGGCCCTTCGCTTGGGCGAGCCGGACCAAGGTCTGCACGCCCAGCGGGCCAGCCTGGGGCCCGAAACTCTGGAGGGCGATACCGCCGAGGTTGATCCGTGCAGCCGCATTGATGCGATTGACGAGATCCTGGAACTGCGGGAAGGTCGTGATCGGCCCCGTCGGGAGGTTCTTGGCCCGCGAGATAATCGCCGGCGGCGCGACGGTGATCGCTGGGAGCGGAGCCGGACTGCCTGGACGCAGCAGCGGTGAGACGGCGAACAGCGCCATGTATTCAGCCTCGAGCGCCTTTGGGGCGTTGAGACGGTCGGTGCGGGTCTGGGACGCATTCGCCTGGAATGCCTGCTCGAACGTCGCCGTGCCGTTGGGCCCAGGGAAGAAGACGCCGATGCCCCCCACGAGTGCGTTGAGCTTATCCGTGGCCGACGCGTTCGCAGGCAGTACCCGGTAGATACCGACGCCTCCAGGCATCGTGGAGATGCCACGGGCGATTGCTTGCGGCCCCTCGCCCGCCTGGGAGCCCACGACGCCGATGCTTCCATTGAGCTGCGCTTCATACGAAGCGCGGTTCGTGATGACGTTGCCACCGACGACCACGCTCGTGCGGTTGGTGTGCTCGATCGCGAAGAGATCGACGAGCGGCTGTCGGAGAACACCCGGCGGAAACTCACCGCCAACACCAACGGGTGCGACGTAGCCGGGGCCGTTGAACGTCGGGGCAAGACTCGCAGGATTGGCCTGCATCTCCCGCTGCGTGACCGTGCTCTGGCTGATGTGGCTGACGGTGCGGGAGGTGAGAATCGCTTGACCGTTGCCGAAGAACGCCGCCGTTCGGGCCTTCGCCACGGCACCGTCGATCGCGAAGCCCAGGTCAGTCGGCGCCACATCGGCTTCTGTCCGGACGCCCAGAATCTTTCCCGTACGATCAACAACGGCAATGATCGCGTCTTGACTCGGCAAAGCCGCGCTTGCACGAGCGAGAAGCCGCTGGACTTCTGCCATGGAGAGCTGCGCGACGGCCATCATCGCCCGCGGCTCGAGCCGCTCGACGGCGAAGGCGGCCGGGACTGCGGCTCGACGGCAATGCCGCAAGCGTCCACGCGCACCCTTCCCCCACCGTGAGACGGCACGCAGGCTTGCCAGGCAGGCTCTCAAGAACATCCGGAATACCCAGTACCACTTTCCATTGGAATCGAGATTCCCCACGGTTTCCATCGGCCGCCACAGGTTGGTGGCGTTTCGTTCCATCCCGATGAGCGTCCAACTATCATGATCAGAATATCCCACCATGTCACGGAAATTCCCACAATGGCCGGCACCGACCCGGAAACGACTCGCGTTCGCGAGATGCAGGACGATTCCACCGGCTGGCGGCGATGGGGTCCGTACCTGTCCGACCGTGCCTGGGGCACCGTGCGGGAGGACTACTCGCCCCATGGCGATGCCTGGAGGTTCCTCAGCTACGACCTCTCCCGCGCGAAGACCTACCGCTGGGGCGAAGACGGGATCGCGGGCCTCTGCGACCGGTTTCAAGGGCTCTGCTTCGCGCCGGCCTTCTGGAACGGCCGAGACTGCCACCTGAAGGAGCGGCTTTTCGGGCTGACACCCCACGATGGCAATCACGGCGAGGACGTGAAGGAGTGCTACTACCATGTCGATAGCACACCATCGCATGCCTACATGGCGATGCTCTATCGGTATCCTCAAGCGTCCTTCCCGTACAACGCACTTGTCGAGGAGAACCGACGCCGTGAGGGAAGCGGCCCCGAGTTCGAGCTCGTCGATACGGGCATCTTCGACGAAGACAGGTTTTTTGATGTCCTAATCGAGTACGCCAAGGCATCGCCGGAAGAGATCGCGATTCGGATCTCCGTGACCAACCGTGGTCCCGATCCCGCCGAGATCCATCTTCTGCCCACGCTCTGGTTTCGTAACACCTGGTCGTGGGACGGCCGCGAGGTGACACGGCCGACGATTCACGCCGGCGAGAGTCCCGCGGGCACGGCATGCCTCGTCGCCGATGACACAGGCGTCGCCATCGATCCACGGCTCCCGCCATCGGCACGGCTGGGACGACGCTGGCTCATCGCCGCGGCGCCGTCCGAGACAAGCCTGCTGTTCACCGACAACGAAACAAACAGTCCGCTCGTCTTCGGCGGTGGTCACACGAGCCGCTCACCGTTCACAAAGGACGCGTTTCACCGACTCATCTGCGATGGCGAAACCGCCGCCTGTAACCCCGCAGCTTCCGGCACGAAGGCCGGCGTGCATGTGCGGCTCGTTGTGCCAGCCGGAGAGACGGTCGCCATGCACCTCATGCTCGGCGACCGAAAGCCGCAGGATCTCGTCGGGCCGGATGTCACTCGGGCAACCGTCACCGCGCGGGTGGATTCTTTGATGGCGACCCGCCGGCACGAAGCAGACCTCTTCCACGCGTCAGTCGCGCCGCCAGACGCGACCGCCGACGAGCGGCATGTCCAGCGGCGTGCCCTCGCCGGCCTCCTCTGGTCGAAGCAGAACTACATTTTCGATGTCGCCACGTGGCTCGACGGCGATAACCCGAACTGGCCGCCCCCCGCGAGCCGCCGCGGCATTCGCAATGTCCACTGGCGGCACCTCAATTCGATGCGGGTCATGAGCATGCCCGATGCGTGGGAGTATCCGTGGTTTGCCGCCTGGGATCTCGCGTTTCACTGCATCCCCTTTGCCCTCGTCGATCCGCAGTTTGCAAAGGACCAGCTCTGGATGCTCTTGTTCGAGCAGTTCCAGCATCCGAGCGGCCAGCTCCCTGCCTATGAATGGGAGTTTAGTGACTTGAATCCGCCGGTGCATGCCTGGGCGGTGTGGCGGGTTTACAACATGGAGAAGCGGCAGCACGGCAAGGACGACTGAGCCTGGCTCGAGCGGTGCTTTCACAAGCTTCTGCTCGTCTTCACCAGTTGGGTTAACAAGGTCGATCGCGAGGGCAACAACGTCTTCGAGGGGGGCTTTCTCGGACTCGACAATATCAGTGTGTTCGACCGCAGTGAGCGACTCGCCGACGGCACGGTGCTCGAACAGTCCGACGCGACCGGCTGGATGGGCATGTTCAGCCTCACGATGATGCGCATCTCGCTCGAGCTCGCGAAAACCAACCAGGCCTACGAGAGCATGGCCTCGAAGTTCCTCCAGCATTACGTCTACATCGCGCATGCGATGAAGAACATGGGCTGCCGTGGCTACTCCCTCTTCGACGACACGGACGGGTTCTTCCACGACGTCTTACGTCGCCCCGACGGTAGCTTCCAGCGGTTCAGCCTGCGGTCGCTCGTGGGCCTGATTCCCTTGTTCGCCGTCGAGCGATTGGAGGCTGAATGGATCGAGCCCTTCAAGGAGTTCTCAACGAATCTCAAGTGGTTTCGGCAAAACCGCGGCGACCTCGCCGCTGACGTAATCCACGAGGTTCCCGCCGCTGACGGATCCCAGACGCTGCTTCTGACGATCATGAACATCTCGCAGCTTCGGCAGATGCTCACGCGGATGCACGACCCGGCCGAGTTCCTGTCGCCGCACGGCATCCGTTCGCTGTCGAAGTGGCATGAGCATGAACCGTTCGTGTTCGAAGGACGGAGTGTTGGCTACGAGCCGGGCGAGTCGCAGACAAAACTCAAGGGAGGCAACTCAAACTGGCGCGGGCCAATCTGGTTTCCAACGACGTTCCTTATCGTCGAGTCGCTGCGAAAGCTTGGCACGGCGTTCGGCGACCGATTCACCGTCGAGACGCCAGGCGCGGCCGGTCAGGCGATCGCTCTCCGCGACATGGCCGGCGACATCGCGCACCGGCTCGTCGGAATTTTTCTCTCCGACGACACGGGCCGTCGGCCCGTCTTTGGCGAGGATCCGCGGTTCGCCGACCCGCTCTGGCGAGACGAGCTTTTGTTTTACGAATACTTCCACGGCGACACCGGTGCCGGCCTCGGGGCGAGCCACCAGACCGGCTGGACCGCCCTCGTGGCAAACCTCATCGACGAATGGCGGCCGACGTGACGCAAGGCTTTTCGGTTTGCTCTGGCGTGGCATACCTTGCTACGACTCAGCCATGATCGTCCAAGAGCTCCACCACATCCAGAAGCGGCACCGCTATCTTCCGAAGGAAGAGCTGCGAAGGCTCGCCGACCGGACCGGCACACCGCTCCACCGGCTCCAAGAGGTGGCGAGTTTCTTCCCCCATTTCCACCTCGAGCCGCCGCCGGACGTTGAAGTCTTGATCTGCCACGACATGGCCTGCCACATGCGCGGCTGCCCACAGGTGAAGGCAGCGATCGAGCGAGACGTGGCCGCGGAAATCGCCGCTGGCAAGGTCGCCGTCCACTATGCATCATGCCTCGGCCGCTGCGATCGCCCCGTGGCCGCGACCATTAACGACCACTTCTTCGCGGCCCGCTCGGCCGAAGAGCTCGGGAAAATAGCCCGCGACGCCCTCGCTGGCCGGCTTCCCGACGCCGACACCGACAGCAGCTATGAGCTGCATGCCAACAGGCCGTGGCAAATCAATCCCTACGACGCTGCGGGCACGTATGACGCCGTGCGAACGTTTGCCGCTACCCCCGACCGGCAGCGGGTGCTCGATGAACTGAAGGCCGCCGACCTGCGGGGCATGGGGGGGGCGGGCGTTCCGGCCCATCAAAAATGGAATGACGTCTGGAAGGCGAAGGGGGATGAAAAATTCATCGTCTGTAACGCCGACGAGAGCGAGCCTGGCACGTTCAAAGACCGCGAGCTGCTCACGCGGCATCCAGAGCTCGTCCTCGAAGGGGTGATCCTCGCGGGGCTTCTCACCGGCGCCACCCGCGGCTGGATCTACATTCGCCACGAGTACATCGAGCAGATCGCGATCATGAAAGCAGAGATCCGGCGGGCCGAGTCGCTCGGCGCCTGCGGGGTCCGAATCGCCGGCTCCGCGATGAGCTTTCCAGTCGAGGTTTTTACGAGCCCCGGCGGCTACATCTGCGGTGAGCAGAGCGCGCTTATCGAAGCGATGGAAGACCGGCGGGCGCAGCCACGCAACAAACCGCCACAGCTCGAGACCAACGGCCTTTACGACAAGCCGACGCTCGTGAGCAACGTCGAGACGTTTGCCTGGGCTCCGGCGATCGTGCTCAAGGGCGGCCAGTGGTATGCCGACTCAGGCATCGCCGGCTGCAAGGGAAGCCGCATCTTTTCGATCTCGGGCGATATTCTGCGGCCAGGCGTCTACGAGCTGCCCAACGGCACGCCCCTCCGCACACTCATTCACGATCTGTGTGGTGGCACGACACGGCCGCTCAAAGCGTTCGCGCCGTCGGGACCGTCTGGCGGGTTTCTGCCAGCGCGCCTTCCAGTGACGGCGCTCCCCCGAGGATGGGAGAAGCGAGCCCCCGCGGACTTGGTTGAGAAGGTCACGGCCTCCGGCGGCACCCACCTCGACATTCTGGATTTGCCACTCGACCTCCAGCGGTTTCGTGACCTCGGGCTCGCGATCGGCGCCGGGCTCGTTGTCTACGACGACTCCCGCGATATGGCTGCAGAGGCAGTCAATTGCTCGCAGTTCTTTCGCGACGAGTCATGCGGCAAGTGCGTGCCCTGTCGGATCGGGTCGCAGAAGATCACAGAGATCGGTGAGGAGCTGCTGGCGGGCTCGCTCGATGCGGCAGGCCTCGCAACCAAAGAGCCGCTCGTGAACGAGCTCACCCGCGCGATGGAAATGACGAGTATCTGCGGCCTCGGCATGGTGGCCGCCAAGCCTTTCCAGGCGGCGATGGAGTTTTTTCCGGAGGACGTAAGCCGCCACGTGAATGGCCGAGTGAAGGGAGTCTCCTCATGAGCGCCGACGTTCCGGTCCTCACGCCAGATGTCGATGATCCGTACGACAGGCTCATCCTGCCTGAGGAAGACGGTCTCTTTGCCCGCGACATCAACGGCCAGCTCGTCCGCATGGACAAGGTGACGGCCTCCGACTTTGACAAACAGATCACGATCAAGATCGACGGCCGCGAGGTGACCGTCCCGAAGGCCGTGCCGCTGACCGATGCCCAAGGAAAGATCCTCCGTGATGCCGAGGGGCGGCCGATCCCTCGCGCCACGACGATCTACGACGCAGCAACAAAGGCCTACGCTGACGATCCCGCGGGCAACCCGATCCCGATTCTCTGCCACCAGGAGCACATGGACCCGGTCGGCGTATGCCGTGTCTGCTGCGTGGAGATCGCAAAAGTAAAACGGGGGGCGATGCAGCGTGAACGCAAACTGCTGCCGGCCTGCCACCACCGGGTCGAAGAGACGATGGAGGTGCAGACGATCCGTTCGCCCGATCTTGCCGCACGACGGCGGGTCGATGCCAACGTGCGGACGCTTGTCAATCTGCTCGCGGCCGACCACCTGCCGAACGACTGGCACGATCACCTCCCTTCCAATGAGCTCGGCCGGCTCGCGAATCGGCTCGACGCCCTCGCCGTCGAGGCCCGCGACCTCGAGCGGCAGGCCGATCAAGCCGCCCATCCGGGCGAGCCCGTGGATGAAGCCGTGATCGCCGCGCGGTGGCCGCTGACCGGCTGCCAGCCTCTCGCCCCGCGTTCCCTTTCCCGAGGCCAAGACCACTCCTCGCCGCGGATCGATGTCGATCACGACCAGTGCATCCTCTGCGACCGCTGCGTGCGGGCGTGCAGCGACGTGAAGCAAAATTTTGTCATTGGCCGATCGGGTAAGGGCTACCCGACGCACATCGCATTCGACTTGGACGACCCGATGGGGAGTTCGAGTTGTGTCTCCTGCGGCGAGTGCATGATCAGTTGCCCGACCGGGGCGCTCGTGTTCAAGGGGACCGTCGCCGAGGCGCTTATCACCGAAGGTGAAGAACGCCTGAGCCCTGAGGATCTCGCGACGTACCCGATTTTTGCATCCATACCGCCGAAGTTTCTGGCGTGGAACGGCGGTGCCGTCACGCGGCGGCGGCTTGCCGCGGGCGAGGTCATCTGCCGGGAGGGGGAGTATGCCTCGACGGCGTTTCTGATCGTCCGCGGGCGTGTCGGTGTGTCAATCGGCGGCCAGAAGGCAGACGGCCGCGGCACCGGCGGTCTCAAGGCGTTTGTCCGAAACGCAACCCGCTGGCTGCAAGGAGGTCGCTCGACCAAGGCGTCGGCCGGCATTCAGCGGGCCTCGACGGTCCATATCGACGGCGGCCGATCCCTCACGCTCGAGGGAGGCCGCTGGGTCGATGAGATGACGCCCGAGGATGTGATCTTTGGCGAGATGTCGTGCTTGAACCACTATCCGCGTTCAGCGACGGTCGTAGCACTGGAAGCAACGGAGCTGCTCGAGATCCACAAAAACGTGCTGCACATGCTCCAGCGGAACGAGGCTTCTCGAAAAATCCTCGACGAGGCGTACCGCAGCCGCTCGCTCGCCCGTGAGCTCCGGCAGCTCTCGATGTTTCAGGGGCTCTCCGAGGCTGACCGCGGCCGGTGCGCCGAGATGCTCCGCGACCGGGCCGAGATCATCCGCGTCGATCGCGGCCAGCCGATTTTTAGCCAAGGAGACGTGGCGAACGACTTCTTCAAGGTGCGGCTCGGCTTTGTAAAAGTCTCGCAGCGGCTCGGTGACCAGGATCGCACGATCGACTACCTCGGGCCCGGCCGATCGTTCGGCGAGATCGGCTTGGTCACTGGGATGATGCAACTCGATGAGTCACTCGCGGGTTCGGGAGTCGATCGCGCCCGACGCACGGCCACCTGTACGGCGCTCGACGACGTCGAGCTCGTCCGCATTCGCGGGGAAGATTTTCGGGCGCTCGTCCGCGAGTTTCCCGCGGCTCGCGAGCAGCTTGTTGCAGAGGCCCGGCGGCTCCTCGATCGCGACCGAGACCGGTCTGCCCAGGCCGACGAAAACCTCGAAGGATTTTTGGAGAACGGCCTCTACAGCGCCCAGAAGCTGCTCGTGCTCGACCTCGAGAGCTGCACGCGATGTGACGAATGCACCCGCGCCTGCTCCGACACCCACGACGGCATCACCCGGCTCATCCGCGAAGGGCTTCGGTTCGAGAATTTTCTTGTGGCCAGCTCATGCCGCTCCTGCCTCGACCCTTACTGTCTCGTCGGCTGCCCGGTGGACGCGATTCATCGCAAGGCTCGTGAGAACCATCCGGGCGCCTTGGAGATCGTGATTGAAGACCACTGCATCGGCTGCGGGCTCTGCTCGACCAACTGCCCCTACGGCAACATCTCGATGCACCAGGAATCTCGGGCGGGCGTGGCCGACCGCCGGCTGGCGACGACATGCGACCTCTGTCGCGATTTGGTCGGCCCGAATGACGACCCGAGCTGCGTCTACGCCTGCCCGCATGACGCCGCGTTCCGCATGAGCGGCCAGGATCTTCTGAAGATCGTCGCCACCCGCCGCGTCGGACAGAACTGACTGTACTGTGGGGCCGAGGGGCTTGTCGCACGGGATCCTACAATGACGGGGCGGGACACCTTCGAGCAGGTTCGTTGGGCCACGCAGCTCGTCAATCGCGGTCTCGTTTCGGCCGAGACGATCCTCTCCGTAGCCCGCAACCGACGGGAGGCCGACGAATCGCTCGACGCGGCGCTGCGACGGCTGGGGCTCATCTCGGGTACGAACATCGCCGCAACCGTCTCGACACCCGATCCCGGCGGAACGCAGGTGGAGAGTTCAGCCGATCGTGTCTTTGCCGAGGAGCTCGCGAAGCTGCTTGGGAGCAACACCGCTGCGGCCGATCTCACAGGCCCAGAAACCCTTTCTTTCTCCCCAGAGGGCGGGCTCGAGAGCGGCTCCTTTGGTGGTGCGGAAGACTACGACCGGTTCCGGGTCGTCCGCTTGCATGCGACTGGTGGCTTAGGGCAGGTGTCTGTCGCGATTGATGGAGAACTGAATCGTGAGGTGGCGCTCAAGGAGATTCAATCGCGGTTCGCCGACAACGCCGATGCACGGGCCCGGTTCACCCGCGAGGCGGAGATCACCGGTCGGCTGGAACACCCAGGGGTCGTGCCGATCCATGGCATGGGCGTCACGCCCGACGGCCGGCCCTACTACGCGATGCGGTTTATCCACGGCCGCAGCCTGCGGGAGGCGATCGACGAACACCACCGCGGCGACCGGCCGCTCTTGGAGTTCCGCGAGCTGTTGCAGCGGTTCGTTGCCGTCTGCCGGACGATCGACTACGCCCACGGGCGTGGCGTGGTACACCGCGATCTCAAGCCCGACAACGTGATGCTCGGCCCGTACGGCGAGACGCTCGTCGTCGACTGGGGGCTGGCGAAGTTCCTGGGATCGACTGATTCAGAGCCGGTCGAGCGACTCGCGACACCCGCACCGCGGCACGACCTGGCAACGCTCGCCGGCTCGATCATGGGGACGCCGCAGTACGCCAGTCCCGAGCAGCTCGGCGGCCGGACAGCCGAGGTGGGACCGGCAAGCGACGTGTATGGCCTAGGGGCCACGCTCTACCACTTGCTGACCGGTCGCGTACCGTTTCGGCCGGGTACGCTGTCTGACCTCATGAGGCAGGTGGCGGCGGGTGAGTTTCTGCCGCCGCGGCAGGTCGTGGCGGACGTGCCCGCAGCGCTTGATTCCATTTGCCGCCGCGGCATGGCCCGCGACCCGGCCGCGCGCTACGCGTCGGCGGGAGAACTGGCCAACGACGTCGAACGCTGGTTGGCACACGAGCCGGTCCACGCCCATCGCGAAGGGATCATGGAACGGTGGTCGCGGTGGC
>JBGTKO010000306.1:0-8290 GCA_041744595.1 Pirellulales bacterium | reverse complement strand
GGACCACCTCCGCGCCGATGCCCCGCCCGCCGCCGGTCACAAGGGCCACGCGCATGCCCGCCGGCATCACGTCTCACCCGGCTTCTTGCCGTGAAAGTCGAGAATCTGTTGCCACGCTTCTTCGGGAGTGTCGGCGTATGTGAAGAGGTCGAGGTGGTGGTCGCCGATCACGCCTGAGTCAGCCAAGAACTGAAAATCGATCACCCGCGACCAGTAGTCACGGCCAAACAAAATGATCGGCACCGGCTGCATCCGCTGGGTCTGACGGAGGGTAAGCGCCTCGAACATCTCGTCGAGCGTCCCGAACCCACCGGGAAACAGCACCACCGCCGCCGCACGCAGAATGAAATGAAATTTTCGAAGGGCGAAGTATTTGAACTGGAAGCAGAGCTCGGGCGTGATGAAGGGATTGGGCTGCTGCTCAGACGGGAGCTTGATATTGAGTCCGATCGATTTGCAGCCGACGTCAAAGGCCCCGCGGTTGGCGGCCTCCATGATGCCCGGGCCGCCGCCGGTGATGACGACGTAGTCCCGTTTGGTTTCACACTGGTTGTCGATCGAGACGAGCTTCGCAAACTGCCGAGCCGAGTCGTAGTAGTGGGCATTTGCAAGGAGCGTCTCGGCCCGCTCGACGTCGCGGGCCGCCTTCGCGTCGCCAGGAAGAGTCGCCGCGATCTTGCGTACCTCCGCGAGCCGCCGCTCGGCGGCAGAGCGCTCGATGATCTGCGTGCCGCCAAAGACGATCACCGTGGAATGGATTTTGTCTTCCTGGAACGCCAGCTCGGGCTTGCCCAGTTCGAGGAGCATCCGAACGCCGCGCATGTCCTCCTTGGCGAGCAACTCATGGTCTTCTTGGGCGAGCAGGTAACTCGGCGAGAGGAGGATGCGCTCCATGTTCTCCGCGACCAGGGAAACGTCGTCGCCGAGGTCGTAGTCGGGCAGGATGGCGCACGCCTTGGCATGGGTGGGGGTGGGCTCAGGCTTCTTGTCAGTCATGCGCTTCTCTCGAGGGTCTTCCAAAACAATACTCAGTCGGCCGAAGCACAGTTAGCCGGACAGCTCGAATGATTGGCCAATCGCGGGAATTACCGTCTTCCAGCCACGAGTTGTCGTGAGAAACTCGGCCATCCCGCGGGCTGCCGGCGGCTCACCGTGCACAAGGAACGTCACCTTGGGATCGGGCATACCGGAGAGCCAGCGGCCGAGTTCGGCCCGGTCGGCATGGCCCGAGAAGGCATCAACCTGCCGGATCGCCGCCCGCACGGGAATGTCGCGGCCGTGGATGCGAAGCGTCTTCGCGCCCTCGAGCAGCGTGCGGCCCCGTGAACCCTTGGCCTGAAATCCCGCCACGAGCACGGTTGTGTTTTCGTCAGGGAGTCGGCGAACAAGGTGGTGGAGGATGCGGCCACCGTTCATCATGCCGCTAGCGGCGATCACGATGCCGGGGCCGTCATGGGCGTTGATTCCTTTTGATTCTTCCGGCGTCCTGGCAGTCCGAACGAACGGGCTGGCGAGCGCCTCTGCAACGCCGGCGAGCTTCGCCTCGCTGAAGTCGTGCTCTCCCTTGTGTCGCCTGAACACCTCGAGGGCATCGATGGCCATCGGTGAATCAACCCACACCGGCACCTCGGGAATTCGTCCCGAAGCCATGAGCGTGCGAAGCAGGTAGACGAGCTGCTGGGCGCGGCCAACGGCGAACGACGCCACGAGCATGAGGCCGCCACGCTGGATCGCCTCGAGGGTCACGCGTTCGAGCTCTTCGAGCGGCCGGGTCGGTGTGTGGTCACGATCGCCGTAGGTACTTTCGCACACAAGATAGTCGCAGGGCGGTGGCGAGACGGGGTCGTTGTAGAGGGGCGCGTCGTACCGGCCCACGTCGCCCGAGAAGACGATCCGAATCGGCGATGCTCCCGCTTCGGTCACTTCCACTTCCACAAACCCGCTACCGAGCATGTGTCCCGCGTCGTGGTAGCGGCAGCGGATGCCCGCGGTTGGCTCGAACCACACGCCCCTCGGGCCCGGCTTCACGAGCCTCAAGGTCGCCGACACATGCTTCTCCTCATAGAGCGGCAGGGCGGGGTGGTGCTTGGAATAGCCGTCGCGATTGGCAAAAGCCGCGTCTTCCGCCTGGCACTTGGCGGAGTCGTAGAGCATCAGTGGCAGAAGGTCGGCGGTGGCCGCCGTTGCAAAAATCGGCCCTCCAAACCCCTCGCGAACGAGCCTTGGCAGAAAGCCTGAGTGGTCGATGTGGGCGTGGGTAAGCACGACGGCCTTGATGGAAGGGGCCGGCACACCGAGGGGCTGCCAGTTTCGCTTGCGTAGGTGCTTCTCGCCTTGAAAGAGGCCACAGTCAAAAAGCACCCGCGAGCCATTCGCCTCGAGGAGATGCCGCGAGCCCGACACCACGCCGGCTGCACCGAGAAACGTCAGTCTCGCCATGGACTTGTCACCTGTCATGTCCGCCCGGCGCTACCGGTCGCGTTTCCCCGGCGAGTGCGAGCTCGCCAGAGGTTAGCAGGAGCGATTCGAGCCAACGGCTCCTGGTAGATGTCTCGGTCGTCGAGGGAATGTACACCAGAAGCGCGGTGTGATCGTCGAACCTGCGGACTTCGGTCACCATTCCGAGGGCATCGAGTCGTCGGCTAACCTCCTTGAGGATCGGGCCACGTGGAACGGGCAGACTCCCGAGCCTCGCATCCGTGACCACAATACCGATCTGGTTGACTGCCCGCAGCCGAACCTCCGCCTCGACCCAGCCGATGGTGGAAAGCGGGCCGCGGCCAACTCGGCAGCCAAATCGCAAACGCCCCGGAAGCAGCTCGATGCGGGCGTCGGTGCCCCAGCCTCCCGAAAGCCCCACATGGTTCCGTGGAAGATCGATCGCGAGCCAGGCGTTGAGCTCCTGCTCCGTCAGGACCGCTTCCCAACGGCCTGGCCGTCCACTGGCCGCATGAAGGGCCGAGACTTCGGTGACGAGCCGGCGGGCACTCTGCTCGGCCGTGGCCGCGGCCGTCGTCGGATCGAGGCCGTCGAGTGGGCCACCGACAGGCACGCGAACGCGGTGAAACTCCGGGGCCGTGAAGACGGCCACCGCGATGAGGACGATCGGCACGCCGACGAGCAGGAAAAAAATCCGTCGCAGCCATCGACGACGCGGTGGCTGCGACGGTTCGAGTTTGCCGGGCGGGATCGTGCTTGTTTGGTCGGTATCCACTTCCGGTATTGTCGCGGTGCCGACCGGCTCGAGGCTAGGCCGAATCCAACGCTGCCGAAAGCATCGACTCGTGGCCCGCCACCCTTAGCCCACATATCTCAGAAACCGTGAGATCGGCAATTCGGCCGAGGAATCGAGCGTGACTTCGCCGATGGCCTCGTCCTCGAGCTCGTCTCGGAGTACCCGCACGTTTGGCGGGGCCTCGATGCCGATCCGCACTTTGTCGCCACTCACGCGGACCACCGTGACCACCACTGAATCGCCAACACGAATCCGTTCGTTCTGCTTGCGGGAAAGTACGAGCATGAAGAGCCTCCCTCGAGGGTGCGGGGTATGTATGGAATCAATATGCAGAGGGTGTGTACAAATGTCAATGTTCGTGCCGCGGCATTTTCCGCGAGCTCGTCCACGGGCCACCAGGACGCCCCTCCGAGCATCCGTCTTCCTGACCGCCGGCTGCGGGGCGACTGGAGTCGCGACGCGGCGGGTCAGGCAAGATGTGAGCCGCAGGAAACATCGTCCGATGGCGCGGCTATTCTTGGGTCGGTAAGAAATCACGCCGACCAGACACGTTGTGACGATAGCGCTAGGCCGTGGTCCCTTGTCAGCGCATCGACGGCTGAGGACTGGGCTGTTGTGGTGGCGGGAGCGGTGCGTGCGGTCCGTTGGCAAACGCTGCGAGGTCAACGGTCTCGGAAGCTCCCATGGCGTCTTCGGCTTCTTCGATGCGATTGAGGTCTTCGCCGAGGAGTCGAGGGTGCGTGCGATGCTCGCCGCGGAGCCGCGTCGAGTTGCCGAACGAAACACCTCGCGGATCAATCTCGAGAGTCACCTCGGTCGGGATCGCGCCGGCCTTCTCGAGCTTGCCATTGATGGCGAGTCTCGGGAACGGTGGCATGCCGCCGGGCTGCATGAGGGCCTTGAGGAGGATCGCCGTGTCGGCAAAGCGTCGGTAGCTTTCTGCCTGCTCCGGTGCCGTTGCCGTGGCGTGCTTGACCGCATAGCGGGCTCGCGGCCCGGCCAGTTCGATCAGGTTGGCTTCCTCCCGCAGACCCTCGGTAAAGTCGGGGCCGCCGGCCCAACGGACAAGCCCGTCGTCGCTTGCCCGTGCCCATTTTGCAAGTGACGAGGCGAGGCGTTCGAGTTGCACCGTCGAGATTTCTGTCTTCACGCGACGGACAGGATCGATGAGCACCACACGCTCGCGGGCAGGATCGTGAAGCACGATCTCGACGAGCTTCATGGAGGAAGCGTCAGCCTTCCCGTTCTTGCTTCCAGCCGGCGGGGCAGGCAGTTCGAGAAAGTCCCAGGCAACTCCCTCGTGGAAGAGTGTGAATGTTTTGGCAACCGGCTTGTCGTTGGCTGCAAAAAGCGTGCTCTCGACCCGCATGGCGAGCTCCGCCGGGAACGGAGCAGGCTCCTGTGGGTCGCCCCCCACGACACGGCCGACCGCGATGGCAGCCATGATGACGACAATCACGTGAATAAGCCCGCCGCGCATGGGAACAATTCTCCGGTGTGGTCGGGGCAGGAAGATAGCCAGGAGGCGCGAACGGGGGAAGATCATTCTGGACCACCGTCAAGCACGCGGGCCGGTGGCCATTCCCAGCGCCCCAAAGCTAGGCTAATGCGGTTTTACGAGGTTGAGCCCAGGAACCCACCATGGCCTGTTTCACCGTTCTCTGGTTGGCCCGCTGCCTGGCCGCCACCCTGCTTTGCTGTGTGGTTTCGGAGTCGATCGCGGCGGAGCCCCAGTGGCCCCAGTGGCGAGGTCCGGCCGGCGACGGCTACGCGCCGGCGGCCCACGATCTCCCCGCCACCTGGAGCGAGACCGAGAACGTGGCCTGGCGAACGGCCCTTCCGGGCCGCGGCTGGTCAAGCCCTGTCATCGGCGACGGCCAGATCTGGATGACGACGGCAACCCAGCGTGAGCCCACGCCTGCCGAACGTGCCCGCGCGACCGACGGCAAACGGATGGCCTCGCAGCTTGCGGTATCCGGTGAGTTGACGATCCGTGCGATCTGTGTCGATGCAGCCACTGGTAGGCTCGTTCATGATGTCGAGGTGCTCACGGTCACGAACCCACAGCCGATCCACAAACTCAACTCGTTTGCATCTCCCTCGCCGGTGCTCGACGCCGGCCGACTCTCTATTCACTGCGGCGACTTCGGGGCCGCATGCATCGATACCACGACGGGAAGAGTGCTCTGGCGGAATCGCGAACTGCGACTCAACCATGAGAACGGCCCCGGCAGCACGCCCGTTCTCTGGAAGAACAAACTCATCGTTCACTTGGACGGCAGTGACGTGCAGTCAATCGCGGCCTACGACACGGCCACGGGAAAAGTCGCCTGGCAGACGCCCCGGTCGGGCGAGCTTCGCGACGATCCCGAGCTCAAAAAGGCCTACGGCACGCCTGTGGTTCTCGAGCTCGGTGGCCGCGACGTCGTGATCTCTCCAGCCGCCGACTGGCTCTATGCCTACGACCCGGCGACGGGACGCGAACTCTGGAAAATGCCCTACGGCTTCCTCGGTTTCTCGATCGTGCCGCGGCCTGTCACCAGTGGCGATCTCCTTTTCATGAGTACGAGCTTCAATCAGCCGGAGCTTCTGGCGATCCGTCTTGCTGGGCCGACAGTCGCTCCAGAAATCGCCTGGCAAGAGAAGAAGGGGGCGCCCACGATGTCGTCACCGCTGGTCGTGGATAACCTCGTGTACATGGTCAGCGACAAGGGCGTGGGCACCTGTCTTGACGCGAAGACGGGCGAGACCGTCTGGTCGCAGCGGCTCGGCGGCAATTTTTCATCGTCGCCGCTCTATGCCGACGGTCGGATCTACGTCGGCAACCGCGATGGCGACACGTTTGTCTTTGAGCCGGGAATGGAGTTCAAGCTGCTGGCCACAAACCATCTCGACGGCGGTATCTACGCAACGCCTGCGGCCGTCGGCCGAGCCATCTTCCTTCGCACCGAGCACGCCCTCTACCGACTCGAAAAGGCCGCTTCGTCCGCTGAAACGATGCCCGCGTCGCAACGCCGTACATCCGCCGTTCCCGTCTCGTTTCCGTCGCAGGTAGGTTTCTGATGGGAGTTATCTCGCCACCACCTGGCCCCGTCATCACCCGCCGCGGCATCCTGGCGACTGGTCTGGTCGGGGGGCTTGCCGCCGTCGCATCACCCGCCCGAGCCGCAGCCCGCCGACGTGGCATCCCGTTGGGCTTTGATAACTTTGCGATTCGGGCATGCGGATGGAATGCTCGGCAGCTTGTCGATCACGCGGAAGTCCTTCACTGCGACTCCGTCTTCATCACCGACTTTAGTCCCTTTGAGGGCAAGCTCGACGATGCGTCGCTCGGTGAGATTCGCCGCTACGCCGATGACTGCGGCGTGTCGATTGTGCTGGGGTCGTGGAGCATCTGTCCCACGAGCGTGACGTTCAAGAACGACCACGGCACGGCTGAAGAACATCTCGCGACCGGAATCCGAATGGCCAAGGCGCTCGGGTCACCGGCATTTCGCGTGGTCCTCGGCAACCGTGAAGACAGGAAAAGCAAGGGGGGCATCGCGGCACGGATCGCCGACACGGTGGCCGTGTTGAAGAACTGCCGTGGGCGGGCCAAGGATGCTGGTGTTCGCATCGCGGTTGAGAACCATGCTGGCGACATGACCTCGCGAGAACTCGCCGGTCTCATCGACGAGGCAGGCGAGGACTGTGTCGGCGCAAACTTCGACTCGGGCAACGCCTCCTGGACGCTCGAAGATCCGGTGCGGGCGCTCGAGAATCTCGCTGGGAAAGTCGCCACGACGAGCCTCCGCGACACGATGGTCTGGGAAACGCCTGGGGGCGTCACGGCCCAGTGGACGGCGATGGGGGAGGGCTGCACCGATCTCGTTGCCTTCTTCGACCTCTTCGAGCGAGCCTGTCCTGGGGTGACCGTCCATATAGAAACCATCTCGGGCTTTCAAAAGGCGTTTCCGATCTACGACCGCGAGTTCTGGAAGCTCTTTCGAGACGGCCGGGCCGACGAACTGGCCGCGTTTCTCGCGGTGGCGAAGCGGGGCCGACCAATCGCCCCTTTCAAGCCTCCCGCCGGGGAAGGAAGAATCGCAGCCGAGCGGGCGTATCAGCTCGCAGAACTCGCCCGCAGCATCACCTTCTGCCGCGAGACACTCGGCCTCGGGCTTCGTGATTGACCGCTCATTCGAGCTGGCCGTCAACGGCGAGCTGATGGAAGTAATGGGGCACGTTCGCCTGATTTTCCAGGAGCCAGTCGATCGAGGGCTCATGCCGCATCGCCTTTCCAATCGCTTTTGAAGTTGCCTCGCGATTGGTCTGGAAGAGCACGTCGGGATCGTACTTCACATCCAGGATCGACGGATCGAGCCAGACCGAGACGATGATCCCCAGGTCGTTGGCCTTCTTCTTCGGGATGTCGCCGGCTCGCACCGCATCGAGGACTCCGTGGGCGATCGCCGCCTGCACGGTGCCCATGAGGATATTCGTGTACTTCGAGTTCTTGACGGTGACCTTGCTCACCATGAGCGTGGCGGGCCGTACTTGAACGTCAGAGTTCAGAATCGCGAAGACACGGGAATGCCCCTTCGTCTGGTCGCCCAGAAGGTTCGCGATCGCATAGCCCACCGGCCCATCCAGTTCGCCGATCACGACCTCTGGCTCCGCCGCGCTCCACGCTTCGTCGGCCTCGACGAGCGCTTCGCCGGTCCGCATGACGATCCGGCCGCTGGCCACGCTTTTTGGTTTTGACTTTGGTTCGCGCTTCTTCTTCGCCATCAGAGAGCTCTCCTCTATGTCGGGGAGCGGCCCCATGCCGCCAAGCCGGCCATCATACCGTCGCTCACCCGTGTCATGGGGTGCTCGTCGAGCGTATTCGCATCACGCTACAAGCCCACATGCGCGAGCAGGTGGGACTGCGGGTAGACCTTCGTCCCGTTTGGCATCAAGAGCGGGCTCGCCCAACAACCCGCCGTCCCCACGCTGGCGCGAGGGGCTTGTATGCTGGTCGGCATCATCGTCACCAGTCGTTCCAACAAACCCGCTTGCGAATGCGGATTCCGG
>JBGTKO010000305.1:0-2177 GCA_041744595.1 Pirellulales bacterium | reverse complement strand
GGCGCAGCGAGACCCGCTTCTCGAACGTCCCCACTGAGGCGATGTTCAATGGCGACTTCTCGGGGATGGCCCCGGTCATGGACATCTCGACCGGACAGCCGTTCCCAAATAACCGTATTCCTCAGGACCGCATCTCGCAGTTCGCCGCCGCCGGACGGCAATACTACCCCGCCCCCAACAGCACAGTGCTTCCCAACAACAACTATCTCGCTGTGCTGCCCAACCCGACGAGCATGAATCAGGTGACGACCCGCGTCGATTACAACCTCAGCGACAAGGACCGCCTCAACGGGAGCGTCACGTTCTTCAACTACGACCTCACCAGCACCGGCACCCTTCCGTTCTCTGGCACGAAACGCTCTTCGGAGGCGAAGCCCAACATTAGCCTGCAGTACACACGCACGTTCGGACCAGGGCTGCTCAACGAATTCCGATTCGGCTCGACTCGGACGATCACCTTTGTCGGCGCTGACCAGTTGCTGGACGCGCCAGTCTTAGACCAGTTCGGACTGCGGAATCTGAGTCCTGAACCTGCCGCATACGCCCCGCCGGGAATCTCCATCGTAGGATTCGGCTACGCCGGTCACCCGCAGTGGATTCCCAACGGCGCGACCGACACCCTCAAGCAGTTCACCAATACGATGACCTACCTGAAGGGCCGTCATACGCTCAAGATAGGCGGCGACGCCAGGATCTATCGCTACGACGATCTTGGCTACGCGATTCAGAACGGCGCTTACTCGTTCAACGGGCAGTACTCGGGTCTGCCAATGGCGGACTATCTGCTCGGGCTGCCCAACTCGGCCTTCTCGCATCAGGCGGGAGGTTCGGGCTTCACGCAACGCTTGCGCAACGGCGAGTATTCCCTGTTTCTGCAAGAAGACTGGAAAGTCTCGCAGAATCTCACGATCAACGCCGGCTTGCGGTACGAGTACGTCCAATATCCGTTGGAAGCCAACGACGAGCTCGCAAGCTGGAACTTCGAGCGCGGAACGCTCGACTTCGCCGGCCGCGAGATTCCGCGTCGGATACTCGATCCGGACTTGAACAACTTCGGGCCGCGCCTCGGTTTCGCCTACACACCGTCGTTCTCGCCGAAAACGGTGATCCGGTCGGGCGCCGCCATCATGTATGGCAACTTCCGCCAGTGGGAGATCTCGCTCTTCCACTTCCAGCCGCCGTTCGTCTATGAGAACTTCTTCTTCAATGACGCCAGCAGTCCTCGTTTCCGCACGGATACTCTCTGGCCCGCGGTCGAGACGGACGTTTCGAAAGTCGACTTCCGGCAAGTGACCGCGAACTATCAGGCGCCCGACAAAGTCGTGCCAATTACCTACCAGTGGAACTTCAACGTTCAGCACGAAGTGGCCCGCGACCTTTTGTTCGAAGTCGGATACGTCGGCAACCGCGGAGCGCGGCAGCCGAACCGCTGGGATGCCAACGCGGCGCGGCCGGACGCGGACCTTTCGAATCGCACTCCCATCCAATCGCGCCGGCCTTACCAGAACGTCGGGTTCGTGAGCGGCAACACCTCTGGCGCTTGGTCGAACTACAACGCGATGAACTTCCGCATCGAGAGGCGCTACTCGGCAGGACTGACGCTGCTGAGCAACTACACGTGGTCGAAGGCGATGGGCATCCGCGCCCACGACAATTGGACCGTGATGGACATCGACAACATCCGGATGAACTATGGCCCGATGAACGACTTCACCCACCGTTGGGTGATGAGTTACGTCTGGGACCTGCCGTTTGGGCCGGGCCAGCCGATCCTCGGCGGCGCCCGTGGAGTGCTCGGCCACCTCGTCGGGGGGTGGCAGACCAACGGCATTGTAAACCTGCGCTCCGGCGCGGCTCTCAGCCTAGCGTCGCCTGTCGCCAACGACTTGGGCAACCGTGCCGGAAACCGGCCGGACCGCATCGCCGACGGCAATCTCCCGGTCGACAATCGAACAGTGGAGCGCTGGTTCGACACGACGGCGTTCGTGAACCCTGCGATCGGGCGCTACGGCAACGCGGGCGACGGAATCTTGCGCGGCCCCGGACTCACGAGCTTCGACTTATCGTTGTTCAAGAACTTCGCGTTGGCCGAGAGCAAGACCCTGCAGTTCCGCTTCGAGTTCTTCAACGCATTCAACAACGTGAACTTTAACAACCCGGCCACCAACACTGGCGAC
>JBGTKO010000304.1:0-1901 GCA_041744595.1 Pirellulales bacterium | reverse complement strand
CGGCCCGGAACGCGTCGCCGGCAGCCATGCACCGTCGCTCACCCAGCGTTCGCACTGCCAGCCCGCGGTCGTATCGCCAGGCCGCTCGAGTCCGCCGAGCTGGAGTGTCGCCCTCGCGGCAGCAGGGAGGCAGACGGTCGTGATCGCCACGCCTCCCTCTCTCGTCTTCCCGGGACGACAGACGAGCTTCACCAGATGGCGGCCTGTAGCGGTCGCGGTGAGCCTCGCTTCGGCATCGCCCGCGGCGTAGGCGATGACCACGCCGGGCGACGCTTCATGATGGTCGGTCAGCCAAGTAGCCCCACAGGTCCGCTGATCGATCACGAGGCTTCCGCCGCGATCAGCATCGATGTCGAGGGTGATCGTACACCTCGTCCCAGCCTGTTCGACGACGAGGTCGGCCGCCATCACCCGCACCGGCGGCAGACCACTCGTGGCAGCCGTCAGCCGTCTGAAAAGTTGTTCGGGAACGAGGGCTGTACCACCGTCAGCATCGGGCGTCACGAACACCCGCAGCGGCATGGTTTCCAGTCGGGCGTCGGATACGGCATCCTCGGCGAGAACCTTCGATTCACCGGAGAGCACCACGAGCGACACGAGGAGTAGGGCAGCGGCCGTGGCCGGCCGGAGTCGGCAGCCAGCGATCCATGTTCCGGCAAGGCATCCCCACCAGGCAGCTCTGGGCAGGGCATACCATGGCGAGTCACACCAGAGAGCTGCCCCCGCGGCGATGACGCATCCGGCGACCGCCGCTGAACCGCTTCGTCCCGCCACCAGAAAACTCCCAAAAATCGCTATGACGAAAGCGAAAATAGAGAGCGATACCACGGCATCGCGGCGCACCACGATCACCTCCGCGACGCCCCCACGCGTTGCGGAGGTAATCGAAATGGCTCGGAAGCCCGCCAGGGACGACGACGCCTCGGGACCCGACGATGGCGCCGCACGAAACAACCGCTCGGACCAGCCCGGAAGAGCATGGCCGAAATCTGGCTGGCCAGCGAGGTCGAGGCCGGGGGGCAGAAAAAGCACGACCTCACGATCGAGCACGGGCACATCGATGCCGCAGGTGATGGCTCCGACGGTCCACCATCCGAGACTCGCGTCGCGACTCGCCGAGCCACGGAGCGTGACCGCCACCGGCCCCCGTCGCAACGGCAGTGGAAGCGGAGCACCCGCCGCATCGAGTTCCCCGATCGGGTCGGCGGCAATCCGTGTGCCTGCAACGTCGATGCTTTCGAGCGACAAGCCTGATGGCACGGAGAGCGCGAGCTCATCTCGCCCCTGATTTTCCAGATCGATCGTCGTCTCCCACTCGAGCTCTCCCGATTCATGGCACCAGACAAGCGTGGTCTCCCGCCACGCCCAGGCCCGGGCACCCGCTGCGGCGGCCGGAGGAAGAATGTCGGCCGGCGGGAAACCGTCGCTCGAGGCGACCGTCTCGGGTGAGCCGTAGACGAGCTCCACGAGGGCTGTGTCGTCTCCGTCGGCGGCTGGTGGCAGTTCCCGCAGCCGCCGATTGACGATCTCGGGGCGGCGGCCTCGCCCACCCCGGACCGCCACAATGCCACCGGGCTTCTCGGCAGCCTCCACCCAGGCAAGTGGCACGGGTACGGCAGTCTCAAGTGGCACGGTCCGCGATGCACGAATTGTGACGGCCGATGTCGTTGCAGGTCGCAGTTCCACCAGCCAAGACTCGGCGATTCCCGAGCCAGCCGCCTGATCGCCTGTTGAAAGGCCGAGGGCGGCAGCCTCCTCGGCCGAATCTGCCGACCCGCCACCAATGGCGAGGGGTCTGGCCACGAGCGTACCTCCCGGCGGATCGACGAGGGACCATTCAAGACCGGTTCCGAGTGGCTCCGAGAAATGAATGACGAGCGCATCGAGCTCGCCGGCAACGG
>JBGTKO010000303.1:0-4363 GCA_041744595.1 Pirellulales bacterium | reverse complement strand
CGCTTCCGGCACCCCGGCGGAGCCGATCGCGGCAGGTCTTTTCGGCGCGACACGGCGGCTTTTCAAGCGGGCGGCCAGCTTCGACGCGCGGCACAGTCCGGCTGTCCATCAGGCCCTTGCGGGGCAACCGTATCCCGAGATGGCGGCCGCTTCCACGCGACTCGCCGAGGCACTCGGGCATCGCCTGGGTCGATTTATCGCCGGCGACACGCTGATTGTCGATGCCCCACCGGCCGAGCGGGAAGTGGAGTTCAAACTCCAGGTCCGCGAGGACCGCGTAGGCGGGGGCGTCGCCGCCTTTGCGTGGCAGTCCCTCGAAGACCTGTCGCCGGTGGTCCGAAGCCTCGCCCACGAGCAGTTTGACAATCTCGTCAAGCGGGTACGGATCTTCGCACCGCCGGATGATGCGCAGGCAATCGCCGGCATTCCCGACTTGGATCAGATTCTTGTCTCGGTCTCAGGCTGAGGAGGGTCACTCGGCAGCAGACCCACCAGGCAGCTTGCCGTCCTCGATGAGCCCGCCGAACGTGGGAGCATCCGGTTTGGACGGATCGCTCGAGTCCTTGGCCACGGTTGCGAGGGCCTCTCGGATCTTTTCAACGTTGTCCTTGTCTTCCTTCTTGTCGAGCAGTTTCGCGAGCGCCTCGCCGTAGGTGTTCCGATCCTTCTTGCTCTTTCCCTTGTGGCAGACATTGCACTTGGCCGTTTCGACCTCGGCGGCGAGCGGCGTCCCTTCCTTGACGTAGACCTCCTTGAACTGGTCGGCGAACTGCTTGATCGCCAAGACCTCGCGGGCCTGGGTCGCGATCACGATGACAACGCCAACAAAAGCGATCCGGACGAACATGCTGCTGCGGGACATCGAGGCACTCCAAAAGAAAAGTAGATTGGCAGAAGGAGGTCGGCAGGGACAGGCACCCGCGTCTCGGGAAATCCTTTCGGGAAATCCTAGACGAAACAGAATGTATGAAACTGCCCCGGTGGCCCCTCGTCAAGCACGCTGGGCAAAATCCTTTCCGGGGCCTGACGGTCCTGACAGCCTTTCAGTCGCCCCGATCGCCCCAACTCGCAGAATCGGGAACCTCACCGGCCTGGGCGTCGTGAATGAAGGGTGCCGAAGGCTGGCCGAAGACCGTCTCGACGCGTTCTGCCGCGCCATCGATCCGCTGGAAAATTCGTGTGCCTTCGTAGCGGCCATGCCGATCCAGCCAGGACAAGGCTGTCAGATAGACATCGGGTTCGGCGATGCCCGATTGCTCGACGAACGACCGCGACGGGTCCGCCACGATGAACCGGCATCCCGTCGCTTGCATGTCCAGCCGCGGCACCCGTGTCAGCCCCGGCGCGTCTCGGAGATTCATCAGCCCCTCCGGACACGAAGCGACAATGTCCGTGAGCCTCGTTGCGATCACGATCTCCCCGCTTCGTGATCCTTCAGCGGTCAGGAACCGTCGTGTCAACGCGACACCGGTATCCCAGGTCAAATCGATCCGCCCGCCCCGCGGTGCCTCGACGGCGACGAGTGTCGCATCGCCATGAACCCTGACGCCTCGGAAGTCGATGGTGGTCGTGGGCGTGGTTCCGGCCGCGAGTGAATCTCCCACTTGGATGAAGGCAGCCGGGTCCGCCGCAAGACTCACCGACCGACGAAAAGTCGACATCCTGAGGATCACCGCCTCACACGCGAGCTTCCCTCCACTGACGGCGAACAGACTTCGGCGGCCAGCCACTGGCCGAGGTGAATCAGCCACGTGGACGGCGACGCCAGACAGCGTCAGGTTGCCGTCGGCGATCTGAATCGCGACACCGTCGAGACCTTGAGGAATCCGCAGCACAGGGTCACTCCCTGGTGCCGCTCGGACCGTCAGCCGCCGACCGGCCACCGAGAAGGAAGCCAGATCGAACGGCCCATCACCGACGATCTCGACAATGCTTTCAGGATCACCGTCCGCAATCACCCGCCCTAGCGCATGAGCATCCGTGACAATCGTCACCGAAACTGCGGAGGCGGCCCCATCGACAGCGGCGGGAACGGTAGGCATGTCGTCTCCAGCGGGATCAGACTCCGACGCGGCCCGTCGGATCGCCGCTGCCCTCACCCAAAGGACGCCGACCAAGCCAATCAGCAAGAGGAGCGGCACGATCCACGGCAGCCGTGATGGCCGTGACCGCGACGGGAGGACTAGGGCCGTGGCGATCCGGGCTGATGCCAGGGAATAGCCCTCGGCTTTGGCGCACGCCACCAAGTCTGCCACGAGCTCGGACGGCTGCTTGTAGCGATCCTCAGGGTCTTTCTCCATGAGACGGCGGATGATCACGGCCAGTTGCTTCGGGACATCTCGCCTGATGTCATCGATTGCCGGCGGCTCGGCCTGCTGGTGCTGGAGGAGCTTCTGCACCATCGTGCCCTCGGCAAAGGGAGCGCGGCCGGCGAGCATGAAGAACATCGTGCAGCCGAGTGAGTAGAGGTCGCTTCGGACATCGGCATCGCGTGGATCACGGGCCTGTTCAGGCGAGATGTAGTCGAACGTCCCGAGGGTCATCCCGCTGACGGTGAGCTCCGCCTCACCTGCCATCTGGTGAAGTCGCGCGAGGCCCATGTCCACGATCCGGGCCCGCCCTGCCGGCGTGACGACGATGTTTGACGGCTTGATGTCCCGGTGGACCACGTTCCGCTCCGAGGCGTGCTGGAGCGCCTCCGCCACCTGAATTGCGAGATCGACCGTGCGGCTCGGATCGAACGCCCCCTCTTCCCGCACGAGGTCGCGGAGGTTGGTTCCCTCGATGTACTCGAGGACGATGTAGTGCCATCCCTGGTCACCACCGACCGCGTAGATCCGGCCAATATTCTCGTGGTCGAGCCGGGCCGCCGACTGAGCCTCGATCCGGAATCGACGGAGGTTCTCCTCGTCATCGGACTGGTGGCGGGCGAGCACCTTGATCGCGACCGTTCGATGGAGCGATGTGTCGAGGGCCTGGAAGACGGCCCCCATGCCACCTCCCCCGACGAACCGGTCGAGCCGATAGGGCCCGAGCATGGTGCCCTCGAGGATTCGGCCGATGTCGATGGTCGTCGTTCGCCCTTCAGAGGCATGGGGCGCGGTCGAGCCTCCCGTACCGACCGAGGCGGGCTCCGGAACCGAGATCACCGTGGCATCGTCACCGAGACCGCTCTCTGGAACGCCCCGTGGAGGCATGGAGCCGCGTGATTCATCTCGATCGTTCATGGGTTCGACACTACCACCGGATCGTGTGTCCGATCAACGCGAATGGCTTCGCTTTGTTCACCCTTCACGCGCAAAACCCCGCCCCTTGCTTTCTGCAAGGGGCGGGGCGTTGCTGTCAGTTTGACGTGAACCCGTCAGGCTGCTCAGGCGAGGACCGGAGAAGCCTTGGCCTTGCGGCGACGCTTCCACTCGAGGCCAGCCAGGCCGGCGAGGCCAGCTCCGGCGAGGGCAATCGTGCCCGGCTCAGGCACCGGCTGGATGTTCGTGATCCGGAACCCGATCTGACCGGTCGCATGGGTGCTGTTGACGAACACCGGCGAGCTGAGGGAAGAGAGGTTGAACTGATCGAAGCCCGCGTTCGATGTACCGAAGCTCCCCGACGTCGCGGCCCACTGGCCAGACATGTTGGCCGTGTCAGTCATCTCGGCGACGTTACCCATCATCTCGTAGAGGCCGTAGAAACTCTGCGAGTTCGTGTAGGAGCCGACCGCGAGAGGTCCGGTGGTCGACATGGCTGCACCGCCGTAGTTGGCCGTGTTCGCGGTCGTCGGTGTGACGAAGTTGCTCGCCGGCTTCACGCTGTTATTCGTGGCGTAGGACGTGTAATCGACGTTCGTCATACCGTTGCTGAAGCCTGCCTTGACCCATTCGTCGATCGAGGGAAGGACGTAGGAGGCACCGGGATTTCGAGCTATGATTGGCCCGGTCACTGCATCGCCGAGCGTGTAGGAACCCGTCTCGAGGAGAGCAGGGGCCATCGGTCCACCGGCCCCACCCGTGTGGTGCAGCCAGTTCGCGAAGCGTGCAGCCGAGAACCAGTTGACGAAGTTGACAGGTACGTCAGCCCACGACTGCCCCATCGAGTTCGTCCCGGCCTTCACCGCGTAGGTGAAGGTTCCAGGGGCACCTGCCTGGTCGATCCCGCCCAGGGTTCCCATCGTCGGGTTGTAGATGCTGTTCGGGTTGGTGGAGCCAACCGCATTGAGGAAATCGACGTACTGCTGATTCGTCATTTCATAACGGTTCATGTCGTAGGCGTAGTTCACGCCGCCGAGGCCGTTCAGGACGAAGCCCGCGTTGCCGACGTTGCCGATCGGCACCATGTCGAGCGTGATCGCGGAAACACTCGAGGCCAT
>JBGTKO010000302.1:0-4762 GCA_041744595.1 Pirellulales bacterium | reverse complement strand
GAAGCGTCAGGCCGAAGCTGCGGCCGACGACCTTCCCCGCGTGAAGCTCGCAACATCCGCTGGCGACATCGAGATCGAGCTCTTTGAGAATGAGGCCCCAAACACCGTGGCCAACTTTCTGAGCCTGGTCGAGAAGGGTTTCTATGACGGCACGCCGTTTCACCGTGTGATCAACGGTTTCATGGCCCAGGGAGGCGATCCGACGGGCACGGGCACGGGGGGCCCTGGGCATGCGATTGCCTGCGAGTGTGGTCGGCCCGACGCTCGGATGCATTTTCGGGGCAGCCTTTCGATGGCCCATACTGGAGCGCCGAACACCGGCGGATCGCAGTTTTTTCTGACGTTCCGTCCGACGGATCACCTCGACGGCAAGCACACCGTTTTTGGCCGTGTGATCGCGGGAGACGACGTGCTCCCGAAGCTCGCTCGTACGCAAGACGGTAAGGGCCAGGATGTCCTGGGCGTTCAGCCGGATAGAATTGAGAAGGCGGAGGTGATGCGGAAGCGGAACCATGCGTATGTGCCCGACACCCTCCCCGACCCTCGCCGCCGCTAAATGGAGGATCACGATGCCAACACAACGCCTGCTGACCCACGGCATCCTGTTCGAGGGCATCCTGGTTGCTACAGCGTTCGCCCACATGGCTGCCTGCGGGGCACCGCCGCAGCCAGCCAAGCCCGTTCCTACCAAGGAGACTCCTGTGGCTGCTGACGAAACGACGCCCGAGAAGAAAGGCAAGGCGAAGACCAGCCCGGCCGCTCCCAAGAACCCTGCGGTGCTTGGCCGGGTGCCCGACGAGGAGCTTCCGAAGACGGAGATAGAGTGGCGAAAGCGGCTCACGGCCCAGCAGTTTCAGGTGATCCGCAAGAAGGGCACCGACCGGGCCTTCACCGGTAAATACACCGACACCGAGACCCCTGGCACGTACCGTTGCCTCGGCTGCGGCGAGTCACTTTTCGCGTCCGGTGAAAAATTTCACAGTGGCTGCGGCTGGCCGAGTTTTTCAGCTCCGATTGACGGCTTGAAGGGGCAGACGATTGCGGAGCATGACGACCGGACGCTTGGGATGATCCGCACGGAAGTCACCTGCCGCCGGTGTGGTGCCCACTTGGGGCATGTGTTCAACGACGGCCCACCCCCGACGGGCCTTCGGTATTGCATTAACTCATCGAGCATCATCCTCGACGAGAAGAAGCCCGAGCCTGAGCCGAAGCCAGCCTCGCCTGAATAGAAGCCCCGCACCCAAGGGTGCGGGGATCGCGAACCTGGTGGCTGTTCACCCCGAATGGTTCGCTGGCGTCAAGCGAGTCGTGTCGGCATCTCCGAAGCGGTCAGCCGTCGGGATCGTCGAGGAGCTGCCGCAAGCGGTCGGCATGTTCGGGGATGAGCCGGTCAAGCCATGAGGCATCGATGAGGCGAAGCGATATCATGTCGCGAAGGTGGGTTCGATCCTTGTCGCGAAACGACGTGAGCTTCATCTGCACGAGGCCTTCGAGCGTGACAACGGCGTAGTCGTCGGCCTGTTCCCGCTCGGTCACGTCTGGCGTGGCGATCGGGTAGCTCTCGCGGACTTTCTCTCCGGCAAAAAGCAGGTGGACGGCGTCTCGTGGACTGCCATCGGGGCCATCGATAAAGCAGGCCACGTCCATGACATCCGCATGGACGAATCCGGCCGATTCGAGGGCTGACTTCACCGCGTCAAAATCGGCACGGCGAACGAGGATATCGACATCTTGGGTGTTTCGCACCGCGGCACGATCGACCCGCGACACCCATGCCGCGACCGCGTTGCCCCCGGCCATCGCGTAGGGAATGCCGGCCCGTTCCAGGGCCGCGGTTGCTCGGAGGGCTCGTTCACGGACGGCTTGCACGGCCTCGATCATCCTGTCCCAGGAAAAGTCTCGAAGGTGAACCGACACACACCACCTCGGTCAATGGTTTTGCAAGATCACTATCACCGTTCTAGAGGGTAACGCACCCAGGCTGTCTCACCAAAAAAACTCGCGGACTTCTCTGGGGAAAGAATCAGACCCTGCCGGCCACGCCTTGGCTATTCTTCGGCCGAACGGCCCGCCAGATCGCCGACAATCTCGCTGACACCCTCATGGTCAAAGATCACGGGCACCCCGCCGGGGCCGGCGAAAAGGGCTACTCCTTCACGCTCCACGATTGCCTCCGGGTGATCAATCTCATGGCGGCTTCCGGCCACCGTCACAACGGTAAAAGGTCGGTAAGGAGATCGCTGTCGGTATGCCCGAATCGTACCCGTGAATATCTCTCGATCCATCGTTTCGCCTCTTTTGAATCTCCAGAGCACCATCTTCCATCGACACTGAGCCTGAGCAATCTGCCCCCGGTCGTTTGGAACGACGACTGGATGGGGCGTTACGACAAGCTGCCTCGAGATTGACCACTGACCCGATAACTGTACATAAAGCCATTATGAGCGTCAATCCCCGTGCATTTGCTCGGTCCTATACAGTCCCGCGCACGCGAGCATGCGGGGCTGCGGACGACACGAGGGTCGTCACGAGCACCGTGGGCGGAAGTGGCAACCTCGGCCAGACCGGCGGCTATGTCCGCGTCGAATCGAATGACGTGCTCCAGAAGACGGGCTCAGGCACGTTCACGCTCCACAACGCTCGCGTCATCAACAATGGCCAGATTCAGTTGTTCGACGACGCCGGCACGATCGCGCTCGCCAAAACGGGAGCAGGCACAGAATGACTCACAAGGCAGTCGCTTTTCTGGCACGCGGCTCACTGAGGCTCAATCTCTTCGAGTGATGGTCAAGGAGATCCCGCCTATCTTCGGCGATTTCTTTTGAGGGGGAGAACTGTTCCATAAAAGCCCCCAGCGAATGAGCCGGAGGATCGCAAACCTGGTAGGCAGGCGACAGCCTTCCCACGATCCAAGTCCCTCACCTTGGTGAGGGGCTGCCAGCCGCAAGGCGGTAACTCGTGCTCCTGCCTTTGCCGGCATTCTGAAGCAAGATCCCTCGCTTGACGAGCTCTTGAATATCGCGGAGCGCCGTGTCGCTCGAACACTTCGCGAGCTTGGCGTATTTGGACGTGGTCAAAAATCCTTCGAATCCGTTTTGCATGCGGTTGATCACGGTCCGCTGCCGCTCGTTGACCGGCTGCTGGTTGATCCGCTCCCAAAGCCTCGCCTTGTCGAGGACGCCAGCCAGATGGTGCTCGGCGGCTTCGATGGCGCGGCTGAGGCATCCCAGGAACCAGCCCAGCCACCGTGTGATATCGAGATCGCCCCGCTGCGCGAGCTCGAGCGTGCGGTAATACGCTTTTCGCTCCGCCTCGATCTGCGACGACATGCTGTAGAAGCGATCCTTGGTGCCGTCCGCTCGTGCGAGCGCCATGTCTGCGATCGCGCGTGCGATGCGTCCATTGCCATCCTCGAATGGGTGAATCGTGACGAACCAAAAATGGGCGATGCCCGCCTGAAGCACCGGGTCAATCTGATGCGGCGTGTTGAACCATGTGATGAAGCTCTCCATTTCGCCATCGAGCCGATCGCCCGCCGGTGCCTCAAAGTGAATCTTTTCGCGGCCGATCGGCCCCGACACGACCTGCATGGGCCCCGCCTCGACGGGCCGCCATTGCCCCACGGCGATCCGCGACATCCCGCTTCGCCCGGTCGGAAAGAGTGCCGCATGCCAGGCGAAGAGCCGCTCGGCAGAGAGTGCCTTGGCATGGTTCTGCGTGGCGTCGAGCGTCATTTCGACGACGCCTTCGATGGCGCGGCTGGCTTTGGGGAGGCCTGCTGCATCGAGGCCGAGTCTTCGTGCGATCGACGACCGAACTTCGCCGGGGTCAAGGGCTTCTCCTTCAATGGCTGATGACTTCACGACATCGGAGGTAAGCACTGCAAGGCTGGCCTCCACACGCAAGTTGAAGCCGATCGCCTCCATTTTTCCGAGGAGTCGGCCCTGCTTGTACCGCACCGCGGCGAGTTGGAAGGCGAGCGTTTCGCTATCCCACCGGAATGCTGGCCAACCGGGTTGCTTATGGATAAATGACATAATCCCCGCATTTCTTGCGGCGATTATAGCGTGTAATCGCCGCAGGGCCAAGAAAAGCCTGGGAACCCGGCGTTGCGTGATCTCCGATGCCGTTGAAGATGGACACATGCCGCGTGTGTTGCGGGCCGTGGCAAACACCGCGACTCCTACCGACGATCCCTCATGGCCCTCAGCCCAGAGGGCCTCGGCTATACTCGTGTGCATCCCGTTCAATGGCCCCTCATTTTTGGGCCAACATGAGCTCTCAGCAGCCCATTGGCGTGACCGTGACGCAGCCCGACGGGCTCTTGGCCCGCGACGCGGTCCACGTGATCTTCGCCGGCGAGCGGGTGCGGCCCGACGACCTGGCTGCCGCACCGGATGTGACGGCGAGTGAATCGTTTCAGGCTTATCGTGTGCTCGCCCCCGAGTCCCTCGTGCAGATGAAGCTCACGTCGTTTCGCCGCAAGGATCAAGCGCATCTTCTCGACATGCTTGGCATCGGCCTGATCGATGCAACCTGGCCGGCCCGCTATCCCCCGGCGCTAGCCGCCCGCCTCCAGCATCTCATCGACACGCCCGACGGCTGAAAAACGCCGTGGCGCTCGTATAGCCGCTTACGGGTTTCGGATCGACAATTTGTTGTCGATTTTGATTGCTATGCCGCGACGTTGAGCGTCTCGAGCAATTGACGCATTTCTTGGCGAAGGTTGGCGTAGTGGCGGTCGACAGGATTCCCGCTC
>JBGTKO010000301.1:0-6983 GCA_041744595.1 Pirellulales bacterium | reverse complement strand
TGCCGGCACCGGGCTCGCGAGCGACTCGACAAGCCTGCTGCCGGGTGTCGTAGGAGCCGCGAGTACGAGATCGATCGCCCAGGAGTCAACAGGGTAGTAGCGAGCACGCGATGCATCGAGGCACGCAAACGCTTCGTTGAGACTCTCGCGGGCGGCATCCTCGTCGCCAGCCACGGCGGCCTGCGCGGCAGCGACCACCGCCGCATCAAAGCCGGTTGTGCCGAGATCGGCTTCTGTCCGCATGCGACAGGCGAGGAGCTCCGCAAGCAGCGTCGCAAGGCCGATCGCGAAGAAAGACTCGGCACATGATTCGCCAGGAAGGTTTTCGGGTGCAACCACGGAAACCCCGAGGATCGCGGTGATCGCACGAACGCTCGCGTCGAGTCCATGGGCCTGTCGCACCCATCTGCCGGCATCGTCGGGGCCGGCCTGGGCCGCAAATCGCTCCTCACAGAACGGGGGCACGATCCCGCAGTGGTCATCGTCGGGAGGAGGTAAATCGACACTCGCATGCTCCGGCCGGCTCCCAGCGGCTGCGATCACTGCCGGATGCCAAGCGGATGTCCAGGCGACCAGAAGGGCATCCGCATCGGCTTCCTCGAGCCAGGACGGGAAGTCGTCGAGCGTGTGGCAGGGGAGGAAGACCGAAACATTTCTGAGAGGCATGGTGAGGAGTGTAACGATTGGAGTGGGCGTCGCCGCGCGGGAGCCGCCCTCGGCTGCCCAGAGCCGTTTGACACCCCCTCACGGGCGTTCCTACGATTGAATGGAGAGGGCCCGTACTTTGGCTCTTTTCACAGGGAACTCTACGGCTCCATGGCCACCAGCCAATACGTCTGGGGAATCGATATCGGCAAGTGCAGCCTCAAGGCGCTGCGCTGCCGCCTTTCACCCGACAATCCCCGCAAGCTCGTCGCCGAGACCTACGACTGCATCGAGTATCCGATGATGCTCTCGCAGCCGGAGGCCGACGCCCCTGGGCTCGTGCAGGCAGCGCTCGCCGAGCTCGTCTCCCGCAATCAGATTGCGGGGGACCGCGTTGCGGTCTCGGCCGCGGGCCAGTCAGGTCTTGCCAAGTTCATCAAGCTCCCACCGCTCGAAGCCAAGAAGATACCGGACATCGTCAAGTACGAGGCCAACCAGCAGATCCCGTTTCCACTGGAGCAGGTTGTCTGGGATTGGCAGAAGCTCGGCAGCGGCATCGAAGCGGATGGCTTCGTCATGGACGCCGAGGTGGCACTCTTCGCGATGAAGCGAGAGCAGGTCACCAAGGCGCTTGCCCCGTTCGAGGCGGCGGGCATCGAGGTCGATACGCTCCAACTCACGCCGATCGCGCTGGCGAACATGGTCATGTTCGACCTGCTTCCCGATCTCGCCACGATCGATCCCGACGACCCGCCCCCCTCGATCGTGCTCGTGTCGATGGGCGTCGATTCCACTGATCTCGTGATCACCAACGGCCTCAAGATCTGGCAGCGGAGCATGCCGATCGGGGGCGGTACGTTCACGAAGGCGATCGTCCAAGAGTTGAAATACACGTTTGCCAAAGCCGAGAAAGAGAAGCGGAACGCCATTCGGGCAACCGATCCCAAGGCCGTGTTCAAAGCGATGCGGCCGGTGTTCAACCAGTTCTCTGCGGAGCTCCAGCGGTCGCTGAATTTCTTCTCAGGGTCAGACCGCACGGCCAAGATCGGAAAGGTTTACCTCGCAGGCAACGCCGCAAAACTTCGTGGACTCTCCGACTTTGTCGCGAAGCAGCTCCAGCTCGAGGTCCACAGGCTCGAGAAGTTTTCATCGCTCGACGGGCCGGTGCTCTCGGCTCCGGCCTTCCGCGAGAATCGGATGGGCTTCGGCACCGCCTACGGCCTCGCCCTCCAGGCGGCTGGCGGCGCAAACCTCCGCACCAACCTGCTCCCCCGTGAGATTGCACGCGACCGGCTCGTGATGGCGAAGCGGCCATGGGTGGTGGCGGCGCTCGTCGCCATCCTCGTGGCGGGCCTGCTGAACTTCTCGGGCTGGTTTGTCTCCGCGGCCAGCCTTCGGCCGGACAAATTCCAGAACGCTTTCAGCGCCTCCGATGACGTCAAACGGCAATCATCGATGGCGAAAACAGCATTTGAAGAAGCCTCGCAGCGGCTGCAAACCACAGCCGCCTGGGACCGCTACCTGATCGAGGTGTATGAGCGACGATTCCAGGCCCTCGACCTCATGAGGACCGTCGCGGAGCTTTTGCCTCAAGATCCGGAGGGCAATGTTCCTGCGAATCTGGCCGACCGGAACGAGATCCATGTCACGTCGCTCGACATGGAGTTCGTGCCCGACTTGGCTGTCTGGTTCACTGGTGTTGAGCGGGATTGGAAGCAAACACTCGCCGCGGCAGGAAAGCGGGCCACGCCGCCGCCTCTCCCGGCCCCGGTTGATCCCGGCGTCGATGGCGGAGCCGACGGAGCGGCCCCTCCCGTCGAGCCTTCCCAACCGCCTGCCCCCGAAACCCCTCGCGGACCGGGTTGGGTCGTTCAGATCGTCGGACACCATTTTCATAACGAGGATCGTCACAAGCCTCGCGAAGGGGAACAGTTTGTCCGCGAAACACTCGTCAAAGGGCTCCTGGGGGACGGAGGTCTCGTGACCGTCTCTGCCGGACCAAACGCCGGCCAGAAGGTCAGCGTTTCCGAGCTCGGTATCGGCTACCCGGTGATCGTGCATCGCACGCCGGTCACGAGGGTCCGTGTCAACACGACGCCGCAGCCGCTGGGCACGGTTGCAGACACGATGCAGTCATCGGGGGGCGGCGAGGACCCCGAAGCCGATACACGCATTGAGGTCCGCCGTTACAGGTTCGTCCTGCAATTCGTGTGGCAGCCCACGGTGCCCGGCGGCACCCTCAGACCGCACCATGCGGCCGAGCCACCGGCCGAACCTGTCTACTGAGGAAGGAACGTCGTCATGGTGCAGATTCCAGACTCCGCCAAGCCGTATGCCGATGGCCTTGTGAAGTACCATTTCTGGATACTTGCTGCGATCGTTCCGTTCGTGCTGCTGCCGAGCGTGTTTTCGGCGAATGACTCACTGAGGCAGCGGATCTCGTCGCAGAAGTCTGCCATTGATAGCCACGTTTCGGCGCTCCGAGGTATTCAGAACGAGCCCGATCACCCAAACGCTGCCTGGGTCCAGCAACTGGACCGTCGCACGACCACCATCCGTGACTCGATCCTCCAGGAGTGGGAACGGTTTTGGACGAGCCAGCAGCCACTTCGTGTCTGGCCTGGCGAGCTCGGGCCCGACTTCCTGACCGAGATCGAGGCTGTCGAGCAAGGCAGGCAGGAGCGGCTCCCGTCTCGCCTGCTTCAGCGATACCAAAACGATATTTCACGCGTCGTCCGAAAGCTCCCTGCGCGGATGGGAAGCAAGGAGCTCATGAGTGGCGCCGAGGCTGGTGGTGGACTCATGCCGGGCCGTGGAGGCCGGCCTGGTGCTGGACGTGCCGTGGTTGAAGAGGATCTCGATTCCCCCGAGGCTTCGCTCCACCTCGATCCGCTCGTCTGGCGGTCGGAAGATCAGAAGCGGCTTCTGACGTCCTTCACATGGCTTCGTGAACCCTCGACCACGCAGGTGCGTCTGGCCCAAGAGGAGTTGTGGGTCTATGGGCTCTTCTGTGACACGATCCGCAAGCTCAACGATGGTGCGAAGGGGGCATTCGATGCCACGATCACGTCGGTCGAGGAGCTTGCTGTCGGCTATCCCGCAGCCGAGGAGGTTCCCGGTGGGCAGGGAGGCGTGAGGATCATGTGGAAGACGGATCCCAAGGCCACGGCGATGGGAGGGGGAGAAGGAGATGGCATGCCGCCGCAAGATCCAGGAATGGACAGCGGCCCGACCAGTGGGCCTCTCGCTCGCCCGAGCAACCCGCGGTTTGACCCAAGCGGGAGCGAGGCGAGTGGAGGATTCACGAGCGGAAGGGGGGCCGTTCCGCCGCCGGTCGAGGCCATGCCGGGAGAGGAGGGGGAGGAAGAATCCAAGCCGGTCGCGCCAGAAGACGGTCTCCGTGAGTGGATCTATGTCGATCTCAAGGGCCGCCCGCTCACGGCAGCGGCACTGAAGACTGCTCAGGATGCGACGATGGTCCATCTCGTTCCTTTCACGCTGCGGGTCGTGATCGACCAGCGGAAGGTCGATCGCCTCCTGCAAGACCTGGCTGAGAACGCCATCCCAATCGATGTTCGTCAGGTGCGCATCAATCCGAGCAACCAGTCGGGCCCCCAGAGCGGGTTGATGGACTTGTCGGATGGGGCACGGTTCGAAGGTGCAGAATCGGGCGGTCGACGGAAACGTCCCTACGATGTGACCGTCGAGCTTCGCGGCTCTGTGGGCCTCGCGACACCGCCAGACGAGAAGCCTCTCGGGGGTGCGGCTCCCGGAGGGGATGACCAAGGAGAAGGTCCATGAAGACACCTTCATTCAGTCCTGCTGCAGCAAGTGCCTTTTTCATCCACCATGGTGAGAAGGTCGTCTTCGCCCTGATGGTCCTTCTCGCGCTCGTGATGCTGTGGTGGGGCGTGAGCGCCGCCCAGTCACAGGCCCTCGATCGCTCCCGTACCCCCGATGCGGTAGCCGATCTCGCGAGGCAGGCGTCAGAAAATATCCAGCAGTCGCGGTCAGTGCCGACTCCTCGCGTACCGCCGACGTTGCCTTTGCTGCCTCGCGTTGAACCGTGGCGGCCAGAGCAGGTGAAAGTGGCCGCGACAACCACGGCCCCACTCTTGGACCGGCCACCGTTTACGGAGTTGACAAAGCGTACGAAGCCGGAGGTGTACCCGATCAGCGACCTCCGAGCGGTTGCGGGCGTGGCGGTCTTTCCGGATGCTCCTCCCGATGCGAGGGGAGGGGCGGCACCACAGGCAGGGCCCGTCAAGATCGCGCCGTTCGTCGTCGTTACCGGTTTGATTCCGGCGGCGAAGCAGCAGGCCGAGTTTGCAAGCCGCTTCGGTTCCGTGAGCTATCGCGATCCGCGACGGGACAACCCCCGCTGGGCCGCCTACCGCGTCGAACGGACCCGCGTGGTTCCGGGGGCGGCGGCTCGCTGGGAGCTCGTTGCCGAACGGAATGCCATGGGGCCCCAACGGGACGACCCGGGTTTCGGTGCGGGAGACAGGCGGCTCGTTCGGGAAAATTTTGCCGAGGGCTTCTTGCTTCAGCCGAGTGAGGCTGAGGTCGAGTATGCCACGGCGCTCCCGGATCGCATTGATCGACCATGGGGTGAGGAATCGCTCCATCCCTGGTTCATCCCTCGGATTCGCGAGTCATGGGCGCAGAATGTCGAGCAGAAAGTTGACACGGCCACTGAAAAAAAGGCCACTCTTGCGGAGATCGCGACCAAGCCGGGCGACTATATTGGGAAAGAGACTCGTCTGAATGGGGTGGTGCTCGATACAGAGTCGCAGCGGCAGCGGAACGTCGGTCTCCACAAGTTTGGCGTCCGGAGCGGCAACGAGCTCAAGATCGATCCTGCGACGATCGGCGAGACTGAGAAGCTCGTCTTTGCGACCAGCGAGGAATTCGGCCGCAAGTTGTCGTTTGACCTCGAAGACCAGAAGCCTCGGCCATGCAACCTTGTCGTCCGCGTCGATCTTATCGACAAGACCCCGGTGGCCAGGTTGCTCGCGATCGAGTTCCTAGACGCCGCTGGAGAGCTTACCGAGCTGCGGAAGGAACCAAACCCTGATCCGGTCAGGTTCGATGAGGATCCCGGAAGTGGCGGACGATCGGCATTCCCGCAAGGGTCGGCTGAGGCAAGCATTCAGCTCGCCGAGAACCGGCTCTTCCGTTTCGTCGATCGAAAGGTCGTGCCTGGCGCGGAGTATCGCTATCGGGTGCGGTTCGCGCTGAAAAACCCGAATGTCGGTCTCGCCATTCAGCATGTTTCCGACATTGCCGTGACCAAGGGGGATTTTCTCTTCGCTGCCTACAGTTCCGAGACCCCGACGGTCCGGGTGCCTGATGCCACGCGGATACTTGCCCGGACGATTCCGCGAGACGCGGCGCGGAAGCTGAAGGTCAAGGGTGACTCGGTCGAGGTGATCGTCAAGGCTCGGTCTGACGAGACAGGCGACTACGCACTGCGGTCGGTGGTCACCGGCCCCGGCGGAATGGCTAACGTCGATCCTTCCCTCAACCGCACCGGCGACACGCGACACTACGGTGAGCCGGTGACGACCGATCGTTTACTTCTTGACATCCGCGGAGCCCAAGAAGAACGAGTCGATTCACGGTCCACGATGCCCACGGAGCTCATCGAAATGCTCTTCCTCAGGCCTGACGGCCAGTTCGACATCGTGACCGCTGCCGACTCGGAGTCGGACTTCCTGAAGTACAAGGATACGTGGCTCGTGGAGGAACATCTGCCCTTCAAGACGAGTAAGCCCGAAAAGGCGACAAAGACATTCCAGTGAGTACCGTCATGCGCCCAGCGTTCTTGTTCGAACTCCGTCATGTTCGCCAACTCGGCCTCGCGTTGCTGGTGTGCCTTGCGGCTGCGGGGCAGGCTTCGCGAGCGTCGGCCCAAGGCTACGAAACCTGGTCGAAGGTCGAGGCTGCCGAAGAGACACGCGAATATGACAGACAGATGCGTGAAGGCACGTTTGAGGCTGTTCAGAAAGCCTTCCTCGAACGGGTCATTCTGCCGCAGTTGGCCCTGCCGGCGAATCGGCCCAACATCGTGCAGGTGCGGCAACGTATTCGTGTCATCATCACCCGCGGTGCGACTGCCCCGAGGGTCTTCGACGCCGTCAACACCGTGACCAGGGATTTCATGGTGCAGCTTGCGACCGATGCCGCCGAGGATTTGACCGTCCGGGTCAACGCCATGATTCTTATTGGTGAGCTCTCGGCGGCCGATTCCAAGCCATGGAACGGGAGCGTCGAGGCCCTTGCCAAGACAGCGTCGGACGCGAATCTCCCACTGGCCGTCCGCATTGCCGCCATGA
>JBGTKO010000300.1:0-11256 GCA_041744595.1 Pirellulales bacterium | reverse complement strand
CCAAAAATGCCAAACGCCAGAATCTCGCGGCTCAGCCACGATGTTCGCAGGCCCAGCAGCGCCCGGTAGGCGTACCACGGGCGGCCCAGGTGCAGGAGCGCGGCGTTCATGCCGACAAGCCCGAGGACCAGGCCGACCGTCGCGGCTACCGGGCGCACCGCCGTCTTCACCGCCAAATCGGCCCACGGTCCCCACCCGAGCACCTGACTGACTAGGAAGGCACCCACGGAGAGCTGCGTAAGAACGAGCATCACGACCAGGGCCAGATGGCCATGCATCGGCTTGACGGAGAAATAGTCGGCCGGCACGAGATTCTTCGGAAGCGGGCGACGCGAAACATAGGACGTGGCCGGAAGGGTCGTACCGGGGTCAGGGGCCGTCGGAAAAAAATCGCCCTGCTCGCCGCGTGTTCGCACCGCGTCGGCGGCCACGGTGCTGATCCTGATGGCGCGATTGGGGCATGATTGCACGCAGGCCGGCGGCTCACCGACGGCCAGTCGGTCGTGACACATGTCGCACTTGCGAACGATGCCTTTCGCTGTGCTGTAACGCGGCACGTCGTACGGGCACATGAAGACGCAATACTGGCAGCCGATGCACTGGTCGTCGAGGTGTCGAACGATGCCGGTGAGAGGATCCTTGTCGTAGGCCAACACGGGGCAGCCCTCGAGGCACGCAGGCTCGAGGCAATGATGGCAGGCGGTCGTGACATGCTGGACATACGGTTCGCGATCCGTGCCACCGTGCAACACACCAACGCTTCGCCAGGTCTCATGCTCTTCGAGCCCGTTGAGGTGATGGCAGGCCACGACGCAGGCCTTACAGCCGGAACATGCGTCGAGATCGACCTCGAAGGCATACTGCTCGCCCGGGCCGGGGCGGCTCAGGGGGATGAGGTCACGATAGCGATCCGCCATCGCGGGCCCTGGAGCCGAGGCCGCTCGCTGCGTGAAACGCTCGACCGCCGAGAGCTGCTGCTGATCGAAGAGGAGCTGGTCGAGGATCGGAAGCATCGTCGACGGTGCGGCGTCTCGGCCAACTGCGATCATCGAACGGTCTCCTTCACCGCATGGACTCAGCTCGCGGTGGCCAATTCCAGCCCGGGCCGCACGGCGCCGCCGGGGGCGGCCGTTGCTGCCTTCACTTCCCGCTCGGCGGCTTCACTGAACGTGACTGCGAAGGAGGCAAACGACCCGACCGTGACAACCGCCCCCATGATCAGAAGCGCCGTCGGCCAAGTGACGTCCGGGCTCTTGAATAGAAACCCACCCAGCACGGCGCCGACGTTGCCACCGGCGCCGACGATCCCGGCTACCGAGCCGAGCGCCCTCCGATTGACGAAGGGAACAACGGCGAACGTGGCCCCCTCGGCCATCTGCACAAACAGACTAAACACGATGAGCATTGGAATGGCCAGCAGGAGGGTCGTTGCCTGCGAAAACAGCATGAGCGCGAGCCCCTCGCAGAAGACCACGATAAAGAGCCAGCGCACCCGGCCGGTGAGACCCCAAGCGTTGCCGCAGCGGTCTCCGAACAAGCCCCCGAGCGTGCGGGCAAAGATGTTCATCAGTCCAAAGAGGCTCGCCACCAGGCCGGCCGTCTTCAGGGCCGTGACGGGCTCCATTTGCTTGAACGCTTCAAAGGAGTCGATGAAGTAGAGAACGGCGATGTTGTTGATCGTGAGCTCGATGCCGAAGCAGGCCCCGTAGATGACAAAGAGCGCCCACACGCGGTGATCCCGGCAGGCCTCAAGGAATGTGCCTTGCCCGCTTCGCGGCGACAGTGCCCCCGTGGCTCGAAGGTCACGAAAGTTTCCCTCCGGGGTGTCTTGCGTGAGAAACCAGTAGGCCACGCCCACCATTGCAATGACGGCACCAGCCGCGATCATCGAGAGCCGCCAGCCGAGGGCCGTCGAGAACCCGAGGGTGGTCACAAAGAGCGTGAAAACCATTGGCATCACGAACTGCGTGACACCTCCTCCCAGATTGCCCCAGCCTGCCGTGGTCGCGTTTGCCGTGCCGACGCAGTTCGGGGCAAACATCAAAGACGTGTGGTACTGCGTGATGACAAAAGAGGCACCGATCGCACCGACGAAGACGCGGAACAAGAGGAACGTTGAAAAACTGTCGGCGAGGCCGATCCCCATGACCGGGAGTGAACCGATCAGCAGCAGCCAGGTGTACGTGATTCGTGGTCCAACCCGATCACACAGCCAGCCGATGGCCAGGCGAGCAATCACGGTGATGGCGACCGACCCGATGATGCACCATCCGATTTGCTCCTTCGTGAGCCGAAACTCGTCGCGGACGATCGCCATCAATGGCGCGATGCCAAACCAAGCAAAGAAGCAGACGAAAAATGCGAACCACGACATGTGGAACGCCCGCATCTGCGGACTGACGAAGTCCAGCAATCGGATGCGCGTGGCTTTGGCGGATGCATACATGGCGAGCTTTCACAGCGCAGTGATGGGCATTTGCCGAGTCCGTCAGGAGCCACCGCCAATGGCAACGTCATCGCGGCACGGTTGTCACATCGCAAGCAGCGTGCCTATCAAGCACATACCGGGAAAGACTTCGGAAAGCCGAAGTGAAACGGCCGATTTCGCTCACAGGCGACCCTGCCGGCTGCCCCGCTGGCGGGCACAGCTGCCTAGCGGGCGAGCACAAGGCCGGTTTGGTGGTGAGCATTCCGAGCAGCGAATGGGCTTATTCCCGATCACTGGCTCTTTCGCCTGGGAAAGACGATTTTGGAACGCGGTTTTCTAGGCTTGTCATCGAATGGCCGCGCCCTCATCACGATCCGTCGACACTCCTGACATCTCCGCGCATCGCGTCATCCGCCGTGTGGCGAGGCGTTACGTCTCAGTCTTGGCGGCGGTGGCGGGGCTCGTGGTCACCGATCAGGCGATCCTTCAGCCCATGCTCGTCCACATGAATGCCTTCGCACCGACCATCAACGCAGCCGGCCGCCAGCGAATGCTCAGCCAGCGGGTGACCAAGGCGGCCCTTGTTCTCAAGGATCCTCGGGACGACGCCCAGCAGCAGGTGCAACTTGAGGAATTGCGCACGTCGCTCGATCGATGGACCAGCGACCATGAGATCCTTGTCCGTGGCGACCGCCGGGCAGGCATCAAGCCCATCGACACAACCGCCCTGAAGACAGAATGGGACAAGCTCGAGCCGCACTACGAGGCAATGGTCGCTGCCGCTCGCACGATCATCGAGACACCCGGAGACAGGGCACTGAGCCCCACTGCTGAGGCTGCTGTCGCCACCCTGGTCGAGCACGAATCTCGCTTTCTTTCGGTCATGGATCGGATTGTCGGCTTGATGGAGGACGAGGCAGCACGCGTCGTTCGTACCCTGCGGAAATCGGCGCTCGCAATCGCATTCCTCGTGGTCGCGCTCCTGGTTGGCCTGGGCTGGTTCGTGGTACGGCCGGCCACGCGGGCCATTCGTTCACAAATCGATTCGCTCGGAGCACGTGTGACCGCGCGGACAGCCGAACTGAGAACCACACTGACAACGCTCGAGCAAGAGATCCGCGAGAGGGAGGAAGCCGAGAGTCGAAGCCAAAAGCTTTCCGCCCAACTCAAGCATGCCGACCGCGTCAGCACGATGGGCCATCTCACCGCCGGCCTGGCCCACGAACTGAATCAACCCCTCGCCGCGATCACGAATTACTTGGAAGCCTGTGACGTCCTCCTGGAGGAAGCTGCTTCATCGGATCCGTTTCTCGACCGAATCCAGGAACTTGCCGGTGATGCCAAACAATCCGCGCTGCGAGCCGGCCAGATTGTGAGCCGGATGCGGAACTATGTGCGACCGAACACGACCGTCCCGTCGCCTGTCCGAATCAACCAAGTGATTCGCGATGTCGTCGAGTTCTGCCGCACCGAGGTCGCCACCTCGAACACCGAGATCGTGTTGATCCTCGCGGCCCTCGACCACGCCGTCACGGCCGACCCAGTTCAAATCCAACAGGTTCTCGTGAACCTGGTCCACAACGCGTTGCAGGCGATGGAATCGAGCAATTCGTCTACGCGGCGGATCACGTTCCGTACCTCTGACGGCGATGGCCATGTGCGGGTCGATGTCATCGACACGGGGCCTGGGTTTGCACTGATCGATACCGACCGAGCCTTCGAACCTTTTTGCTCGACGAAACCGGATGGCCTCGGCATCGGCCTCTCTATCTGCCGATCGATCGTAGAAGACCATCACGGCCGAATCTGGGCCGATCCCTCGACAGAGCATGGTGCAACCGTTTCTTTTACCCTTCCCCTCACGGCCACAAATGCCTCCGGAACGCGAACACCCACCGACTGTCTTTGTGGTTGATGACGACGAGGCGATGCGGGCCTCGCTCGCAGCGCTCCTCGATGTCCTCGGCTTCGCAGTCCGCACGTTTTCCAGTGCGGCCAGTTTTGAGCGGTATTACCGGAGCGACATGACAGGATGCCTCGTTCTCGACGTTCGGATGCCGAGACAGTCGGGCCTGGATCTCTACCGGCAACTGCTGCTCGATGGCAAGCGTCTGCCGGTTATCTTCATCTCGGCCCATGCCGACGTGCCAACAGCCGTCGCCGCTATGAAGTCGGGTGCGGTCGAGTTTCTCGAGAAGCCGTTTGATCGACACATGCTGCTCGAACGGGTTCAGGCTGCGATGGCCCTCGACACGGAGTGGCGGCGGCGGGAGGCCGGATTCGTCAACCTCGAGGGCCGCATCGGTCGGCTCAATGACCGCGACCGTGAGACTCTCGCCCTGGTGCTGGGAGGCGAGGCCAATAAAACGATGGCTTCCAAGCTGTCGATCACCGAGCGGGCCGTCGAAATGCGACGATCAACGATCATGAAGAAGCTCGGCGTGGAATCGCTGGCCGATCTTCTGGAGCTCGCCATCACCTACCGCCTTCTCGACGAGCTCCGCCAGGCAGCATTGGCGATGCCATATCGATAAAAGGATCGGACGGTCAACGGCATGTCTGCAACCGGTGGCGGGTCGATCGGCTCACCGACGTGGGCAAGGATCTGGCTTCACGCGGGCGAAGCCATCCTGGCCTTCGCCTGCGTGCGAACCTCCGGTTCGAAGTGAGCCGGCTCCAGCCGGCGGTCTTTCCAGCTCCTACCCCGAGGCCAGAATCCTGTTCTTCTGCGGGAGACTTGACCTCAGACCAAAGCGAGCGTGCCACTGAAATGTCGGAAGCACCTTCAATCGAGACATCGGCCAGCCGCGTGTTCCTTGGAGCCATTTCTCAACAATGCTCTAATGGCCCTTTCGAGGCGAAGCAGCATCGACGGCTTCAAAGAGTCTTCTCAAGAAAAAACGATGAACGACCATCCAACCAGCGACGTAGAACGAGCGTGGCAACCTTCCGACCACACTGACCGGCAGGCGCACCCTCTCGATGCCGAGGTAGGCCTGCCGCATTTGCCGTTTCCCGTCGTCGGCATCGGTGCTTCTGCAGGTGGGTTGGAAGCATTTATCGACTTCTTTAAGGCCATGCCTGCTGACCGCGGAGTGGCGTTTGTGCTCGTCCAGCACCTGCCGCCGGAACGTGAGAGCCTGCTGGCTGAAATTCTGGCGCGCCATACCTCGATGCCTGTCCAGCAAGTCGCGAACGGTATGCCCGTTGAGCCGAATTGTGTGTATGTCATTCGGCCTGGTCATACGCTCACGATTCGCAGAGGTATTTTGTACCTCGGTGATGTTGTGCAGAAGCCGATGCACTCTCGGCCCGTCGATGATTTCTTCAAGTCGCTCGCCGAAGAACAGAGAGAGCGGGCCATCTGCATCATCATGTCGGGCATGGGAAGCAACGGCACCGCCGGCGCGCAGGCGGTCAAGGCGGCGGGTGGCTTGTGCATTGCGCAAGATCCGGAACGGGCTCAGTACCCGTCCATGCCTCGTCATCTGATTGACGGTGGCCTTGCGGACTATGTTCTCTCGTCGGCCGAAATGCCGGAAACCCTGCTCGCGTACGCCGAGCACCCATACGTCCGCGGGGGCCGCGAAACATCTGCTCAGTTGGCGACGAAGGAACAACAACACATCCGCGAAATTCTGGCAGTGTTGCGGACGCGGACGCACAAAGACTTTAACGGCTACAAGAAGCCGACAGTCCTTCGCCGCATTCATCGCCGCATGGGCTTGTGCCGAATCACAACGCTCGATGAGTACGCTCGCTTTCTGCGCCAGAGCCCAACCGAGGTAACCGGGCTTGCCGATGATTTGTTGATCCATGTCACCGGGTTCTTTCGCGATCCAGACGCCTGGGAAACGCTGCGAACACGCGCCATCATTCCCCTGATCGCCAGCCGGGACCCGGGCACCACGGTGCGGGGTTGGGTCACGGCTTGTTCAAGCGGTGAAGAGGCCTACACGCTCGCCATGCTGCTTGTGGAAGAAGCTGAACGAACGCACAAACAACTTGACATCAAGGTCTTCGCGACGGATCTGGCCGAGCGTACGCTGCAGAATGCGAGGCAGGGACTCTATCCTGGTGGCATTGAGGCCGAGGTCACTCCAGAGAGACTGGAACGCTTCTTCCAGCGCGAGGACGAACGGTATCGCGTCCGGCAAGACCTCCGCGAGCGCGTGGTGTTTGCGCCACAAAACCTCCTGCAGGATCCGCCGTTCTCTCGACTCGACATCATCTCTTGCCGAAATCTGTTGATCTATCTGGAGCCGGATATTCAGCGCCGCGTCTTCTCTCTCTTGCATTTCGGCCTGCGCGAAGGGGGCACGCTGTTCCTCGGTGCCAGCGAAACCGTGGGTGATGGAAGCGGTTCCTTCGAGCTCCTGGATAAGCGAGCCCGTTTGTTTCGCCGACTCGGTCCCACGCGACACGGGAGCGTCGACTTTCCGAGTCCCCCAATGCATCTCGACCGTGAGATGAAGCGCATCGAATCGCCGCCCCCAGCCCAACCGTCGTTGGCCCAACGTACTGGCCGCTCGTTATTGGCTTTTCATTTGCCGGCGGCAATCACAGTCGATCACGAGGAACGCATCGTTTATTTTCATGGCGAGACAGAGCTGTTCCTCACGAACCCTCGCGGTGAAGCGACACGGGATCTTTTGGCGCTGCTGCGTGATGGGGTACGACTTGCTGTGAAGTCTGCTTTGCAACGAGCCGTGACGCAGAATTCCCCCGTCACTGTCACCGATGCCTGGGCCGAGATCAACGGTAGGCGGCATCGAATCGCGGTTACTGCCTCTCCTTTGGAGGCCGATGCCGAACCGGCTTACTTTGTGGTCAGTTTTCAAGATTGTGGCGAAGAAGCCATGCCTCCCGCTGAGTTGCCCGCCTCGGGACCTGCCGATGGACCAGCTTCTGCCTGGGAGTTGCGGCGGGTTCGGGATGAACTGCAAAGCACCGTTGAAGAGCTCCAGACCAGCAATGAGGAACTCCGGGCGTCGCATGAAGAAGTCGTCAGCGTCAACGAGGAGTTGCAAAGCACCAACGAAGAACTGGAAACGGGCCGCGAAGAGATGCAGTCGCTCAACGAGGAGTTGTCGACCGTGAATGCGCAACTGCAGGCCAAGATCGAAGAGCATCAAGCGGCCCGCAATGATCTCTCCTGCTTGCTTACGAGCACCGACATCGCAGTTCTGTTCCTCGACTCGCAATTCCGCATTCGCCGCTTCACGCCCTCGGCGAAAAATCTTGTTGACCTGATCAACACCGATATTGGCCGCCCGCTCAGCGACTTGTCCCGAAAGTTTGAAGACCCCGAATTGCTCACGCAGGCCGAAACCGTGCTGGCGACCCTCATTCCCATCGAGCGGGAAATCGATGGCCGCAACGGCCGCTGGTTCTTGCGACGAATTCTGCCGTACCGAACGGCCGACAATCGGATTGACGGTGTCGTCGTCACCTTCGTGAACATCACTGACCGAAAACATGCGGAAGAATTGCTGCGTCTGAACGAACAACGTCTGCAGGACTTAAGTCAGTCTTTGGAGTTACAAGTTGATGCTCGGTCGAAGGCAATGGCCATGCTTCGCGACATCGCGATCTCCGCCAATGAGGCAATGACCGTGGAAGCTGCACTGCAGGCAGCCATCAATCGCATATGCGAAGTGCGGGGCTGGATTATTGGACATGCGTGGACTGTGCTGGAAGAAGAACAGGTTTTGGCCTCGAGCGGAACCTGGCGCATTGCCGTTCCGCACGTACCGCAGGCGGAATTGCCACTGGCACTTTTCCAGGAATCCAGTGACGCTACCCGACTGACTTTTCAAGACGAGTTTGTGGGACGCGTGGCCCGCACGGGTAAGGCATTGTGGATCGAAGATGTAAGCCGCTTGCCGCGCTCAGCGAGGAGCCATCCGTGTCGCTTTGGATTGCGTTCTGCAGTCGCGTTGCCACTCTCCATGGAAAACAGGGTGGTCGGAGTGCTGGATTTTTACTCAGACGAACTCATGCTGCGCGACGAGCGTTTTCTCGAAACGGCACCAAGCATTGCCGTTCAACTCGGCCATGTGTTCGAGCGCAAGCGGTTGGAGCGGGAGGTGGCCATGATTGCGGATCAAGAGCAACAGCGAATGGGTCAGGAGATGCACGATGGCCTCAGTCAACAAATCGCGGGCATCGCAATGCTGGCAGGCGGAATGGCCGAAAAGCTCCGGGAAATAAAGTCGCCGCTGCAACGCAAGGCAGAGGAATTGCACGAGGCGGCTGAGGATGCCAAGCGCCAGTCTCGCATCTTGACCAAAGGCTTGATGCCCGTCGAGGTTGCGCCGGAAGGGCTAATGCACGCTTTGCAAGATCTTGCGGAGCGGACCCAGCAAACGTACGGTGTTGTCTGTTCTTTTCAGTGCGACGCACCGGTCCCGGTTTCCAACAGCTTTGTGGCGACGCACTTGTATCGCATTGCGAGTGAAGCCGTGCATAATGCCGTCAAGCATGCCCAGCCGGGAAAGATTCAGATTCACCTGCGGCACTCGGCGCGGAAGCAACTGATCATCCAGGATGATGGCGTGGGCTTTGCCGCCAACCAGGTCGAAGGTTTGGGGGGCGATGGTTTACGAATCATGCGGCATCGCGCCAGTCTGATTGGAGCGACATTCTTTGTAGAATCGAACGAGCAGGGTGGAACCATCGTTACCTGTTCATTAACGGCGTAAATCGCTTTGCCTCAGACGCAACAATGGAACATCCCTTATGAAACGTCGGACTACTCCATCGACTCCCTCGCTGTGGCGAACTCTGATCGTCGACGATCACCAACTTTTCCGAAATGGGTTGAGGGAGCTCCTGTCTTCCGACCCCGAGACAGAGATTTGTGGTGAAGCGGCCGATGCAGTGGAGGGTTTGGAGAAGTTCAACGAATTCCAACCCAACTTCGTCACTGTCGATATATCGCTCGCCAAGGGGAACGGTTTGCACCTGGTCGAGCGCATTAAGGCACTCTCGCCGACGACGGTGACCCTCGTTCTTTCCATGTATGACGAAGGGGTTTATGCCGATCGGGCCGTCGCTGCGGGGGCGTCGGGGTAGGTCTGCAAACAGGCCTCGAATCAGGAGATTTCTGAAGCCGTGCGGACAGTCAAACGCAAGGGTGTCTACCTGAGTCACCACGTCATGCAACGGATGCTCAATCGCAGTTCGTCCTCGGCAGCGCCCGAGGTGTCCTTCCCTGAAGAGGCACGACTTTCCGCACGCGAGTTGGAGATTTTTACACTGATTGGACAGGGGGTGAGCACTCAAACAATCGCCGAACAACTGAGTCTCTCCCTTTCCACCATCGACACGTATCGCGAACGCATCAAGAACAAACTCAGGTTGGCGAACAGCCTCGAACTCACCCGCCGCGCGATTCTGTGGGTGATGCACAATACGTAATGACAAAGCCGGCTCTCAAAAGCTGGCAACGGCGTGCGGTGACCCGAAGGGCCGCGAGAAACTCGATCATCCACACATCGTTCGCGTCTTTGACCGCCGGCGTATGCGAGACCCTCCGGCGCAGCTCGTCTATGAGCAGCTCCTGCCGGGTGGGTCGCTTGCCGCAGCGCTCCTCTTCATGCAGTCGCCCCTTGCCTGCGGGCTCGTGGCGATGGCGTATCCGTTCTGCTTCACGACGCTTCTCGTGCTGCGGGCCTTCTACCCGGCGGCCCTCGAGCCAGGTCGATGGTTGCGGCCATGACGGAACTCCCGCTATGCTCTTCCGCGATCGAGCGACCGGATGGGCTTTGTCTCATCGCGAGCGGGTGGCCCAGTTGAGAGCGTGTCTTAGGAGGGGTTGTCGTGAAAGTCATACTGCGAATCGTGCTGTGTGGTGCGTTGGTCCTTCAGGCGAATGCGAGCCCCGCGGCGCTCGTCATCAATCTGACGTTCGACAACACGAATGCCCCGGCTGATGGCCACACGATTCTTGGCGGCGGCACGCGGGCCCAAGCAGAAGCAGTTGTCACGGCTGCCGCAAGCTATTGGACCACGGCTTTCGCAGGCAGCAACTCATCCTTGTCCTGGGCCGTGGGGGGCACGATCACCCAGAACATCACGGTTGACTGGACCGCGCATGATGAAGGCACGTTGGCGACCGGTGGTACGGGATGGTTTCTCGCGCCGGGCAGTCCCTTCACCTCCGGCACACTGCGGTTCGACAACGACGGTTCGAGCAACTTCTTTGTGGATTCCACCCCCTACGACAATAGTCCGTGGCGCCAGTCGTCAACGCGGTCGTTGACGTTCAACAGCGTATCCATGAACGCCGAGCGCGTTCACTTCGATGCCCCTGCTGGAGTGGCTCGAAGCAATTCAGACATGCTGACCGTCGCGATCCATGAGATCGGTCACGCCCTCGGCATCCTCGGGAGTTACCCCAACTTTTCCGAGAACGTGTCGGGCGGAAATTTTAACGTGAGCAGTGGGCCATTCAACAACGCCCAGATTCCGGTCTCGGGCGGTCACACCACGTTCCAGATTCAGTCGCCAAGCACGCAGTTCCCGTACGACGCCTCCCCTGGCTCTTTTTCGTTGTTCGACTACCACCCGAACACCATGGGGCCGTCGCTTGTGACGGGCGTTCGCATCCTGCCGACGGAGGTCGATATTGCGATCCTGGCAGAGACGCTGGGCTTCGATGCGACGACAGTGAATTACAACCCTGTGCCAGTCCCGGAGCCCGGTGGTTTTCTGCTATGCGCCATCGCAGGGGCTTTTGTCGTGATTCGCCGCACGTGGGCTTGTATGGCGCGATAACGGGATCGTTACCGGTTGGCCGGTACACGCAAGCGTTTTCCTCTCAG
>JBGTKO010000299.1:0-23195 GCA_041744595.1 Pirellulales bacterium | reverse complement strand
ATCCGGCGCAGTATGAACGCTATCGTCGGCTCTGCGATGAATTCGGCGGCGACGCCGACGCCTTGATCTACGTCGCCACAAACGAGGGCGACCGTTTGTTCACACCGACGATGCTCGACGCGGTACGCGCCGCGACCGCCGAGTTAAACCGATTGCCGGAGATCGATCGGGCGTCCTGTTTGAGCGACGCCCCGCGAACCGCGCCGTCCCGCTTGACCCTGACCCAGACGGCGAAACGGGCCGCGGTTCGGCGGAAGCTCCTGGCCGGCACGCTCGACGTGGCGGACGAGACTCTTCCAGTGGCCCCGTACTGGCCGCGCACCGCTGCCGAACAGGCGACCGTCGATCTGGAAGCGATTCGCCGAGAGGCGACGTCCGATCCACTCCTGCGCGGGGCGTTCGTATCCGCCGATGGTCGGGCCCAGGGCATCATCTTGCGTTTGCGCTCGCCGACGACCGTTCCGCTGAGCGCGCAAACGTCGCTTCGGACGCGAATCGAAGATGTCGCCAAACGTCACGGTCTGGGACGCGACGGCATCTTCGTCGCCGGTCAGATTCCTTTGCAAGGCTGGATCTTCGGCGAGATGGACCGAACGCTCTTTCAACTCATGCCGCTTGGCGCCACGATCTTAGCCTTCATCCTATGGCTCTTGTTCGAGCGAGCGGCGGTCGTCTTCGTCACCGGTCTCTGCGCAGCGATCGCCATCGTGTGGGCCGTCGGATTTGCCGCAGTCGTGTTCGGATCGTTGAGCCTGCTTGTCGCTGCCGCTCCGCTGCTGATTCTCGTCATCGTGACCGCCGAAACGGTGTATATCACCGCCGCCTACCGAAACGAAACGCAGGCCGGGCTCGAGCGCGAGCAGGCGTTGCGCAAGGTCGTTCGCGAAGTCGGCGGGGCCTGCCTCTTGACCAGCTTGACGACCTTCATAGGCTTTGCGTCGCTCGTCACAGTCGGCGCGCCGACGATGCGACACCTCGCGTTGACCGTGGCTGTCGGCGTGGCCGTCGGGCTGCTGCTGACGCTGACGCTTGTGCCGATCGTCTACTCGTACCTGCCGCCGCTCACCGTACGCGGCGATCGACGTGGAGATTCCGCCCTGCAGCGGCTCGTCGCCGCGCTCTTGGCACGATGTCAGAGCCTGGTCGTCGCCCGTCCGAAGACCATCATCGTCGTGTTCGCAGTGGCGACCGTCGCATCTGTCGCGGCCGCGGTGCCGATGCGAATCGACCCAAACATTCCGGCCCGCTTTCCGGCCGATCATCCCTTGCCACGAAGCGTGACGTTTTTTAACGAGCACATGTCTGGCACGACCTACGTCGAGCTCTTTATTTCATCCGAGGGTCCTCTGTGGATCGAGCCGGAGGCGATCGACAAGCTCGGTGCCCTGCGGCGGTCGATCGAAGCGATGCCTGACGTTCGAGCGGTCCGTTCAATCCTCGACCTCTACGCGACCGTGGGGCGGTCGATCGGCTTCAATACGCTCGACGGCCAGCCACCGACACCGCTCGCCGCCGTTTCGGCGCTCGCCGCCGCCGCCGCCTTCAACGCCGACGCTGTCGGTACGATGGTCAATCCGGACCGCAGTCGGTTGCGAATCGTCGTCCAGTTGGCGCCGAGCGGTTACATCGAAATCATGCAACTTGGCCGCGAGATCGAAGCGCTCGCAGCGACGGCCTTTCCGTCCGCGAAGGTCGAGGTGCTCGGCTCGTACCCAATCGTCGGCGCAGTTGTGCAGCGCATCATTCGCGGCTACTTCTATGGCAACGTGCTCAGCCTCGCGGCCATTTGTCTTACGCTGGCTTGGGGACTCGGATCGTGGCGCGTCGCCTTGTGGGCCATGTTGCCAAACTTGTTTCCGATGGCGCTCTTGGGGTTCGTGCTCGTCTGGACGCTCGGCACGCTCGACAGCGACCTCATGATGATTCCGATGACGGCCTTGGGCATTGCGGTCGATGACACGATTCATTTCTTGCATCGCTACCGTCTCGAGCGAGAGCGCACCGACGATCGCGACGCAGCGCTGACGCAGACGTACCACTACACCGGCACCGCGATCTTGCAAACGACGGTGCTGCTGAGCGCTGGCCTGGCCCCGTATGCTTTGTCACCGTTTTTAAGCGTTTGGATGTTGGGAACGTTCATGATCTTCACGCTGCTGATGGCCATGGGGGCCGACTTATTGCTGACGCCTGCGATGGCCTGCGTCGGGCTGTTTCGTTGGTCGCGTTGCTCAGCGTCCTCGGCGGCGTCGAATTCGTAGGACCTTTTGGCGTCTTCGTCGGCCCGGTGGTTGTCGCTTTGCCGCACGCGTTGTCGATGATGCTGCCACCGATGTCCGAATCTATTCAACACGGCCGATGAGAGAATCCACTGGATGCGCAAAACCCCGGCCCATACGGTTGCAAGGGGCGGGGCATGCGCTTTGATTGCTAGGGAGCCATCAACGGTCAGGCGGCACTACCCCCAGCAGGGATCGAACCTGCGACCTTGGCTTTAGGAAAGCCACGCTCTATCCAACTGAGCTATGGGGGCACACGGGCGAGAACTGCATTTCGCCGGAATGATTCTAACCGCCCGCGACGCCACCGCGACGGGCAGTATCATGGCCACGGGCGGCAGCGGCCGCCCATCAGATTTTCAGATTCGCTGACCCCATGTGGAGGATACGGCCTTGGCACGCGCGGCACTCGCCCTCGAGGACGGAACGGTCTATTTCGGCGACTCCTTCGGGGCCACCGGCACGGTCTCCGGCGAGGTCTGCTTTAACACGTCGATGACCGGCTACCAGGAGATCCTCACCGACCCCTCCTACCGCGGCCAGATCCTCACGATGACCGCGCCGCAAATCGGCAACTACGGCGTCAACCCCGACGACGTCGAAAGCGGCCGGCTTCAGATGGCTGGCTTCATCGTTCGAGAGGCAAGCCGCATCACAAGCAACTTTACGGCGACCGGCTCGCTCGGTGACTACCTCGCCAAGGCCGGTGTTGTGGGCCTCGCGGGGATCGACACACGAGCACTCGTCCGGCGGCTGCGTATCCGCGGCGCAATGACCGGGGTCGTCTCGAGCGAAGTTCTTGATGCTGAAGCGCTCGTGAGAATGGCCCGCGAGGCGCCGCCACTTGTCGGCCGCGATCTTGTCGGCGAAGTCATGCCCGACCACGCAAGCAACTGGACCGAATCGCTCGACGAGTGGGCCACGCCCATGCTTCAGCCCATCGAAGGGGGCGCGATGCCCGCCCGCCCAACTGCTACCCCTATCAAAAAAGTCGTCGCCCTCGACTACGGGATGAAGTGGAACATCGCTCGCCATCTCACAAGCGTAGGCTGCGACGTGACCATCCTCCCCGGCCGGTCAACGGCCGACGAGGTGATGGCCCACAAGCCCGACGGCGTGTTTCTCTCCAACGGCCCCGGCGATCCAGAGGTGCTCGGCTACTGCGCCGAGACGGTCCGCGGACTGCTCGGGAAGGTGCCGATGTTTGGCATCTGTCTCGGTCACCAACTCCTCGCCCTCGCCTGCGGCGCGAAAACTTTCAAGCTCAAGTTTGGACACCGTGGCGCCAACCAGCCCGTCATGGATCTGGAGACCGGCAAGGTCGAGATCACATCACAGAACCACGGCTTTGCGGTTGATGAAGCGACGCTGCCTCCCGAGCTCGAGGTGACCCACCGCAACTTGAACGACGGCACCATCGAAGGCCTCAAGCATCGCACGGCACCCGCGGCAAGCGTGCAGTACCACCCGGAGGCAGCCGCCGGTCCACACGACTCGGCGTATCTCTTCGACCGCTTTCGCGGCATGCTCGCGTAAGGCTACCCTCGCGATGCTGGTCGAGCCGCCGCTCACGATCACGGATTTGCTGTTTCAAAAGCATTGCGAGATCATGGTGTCGTTGCAGTGTGTGGCCGTTGGCCAACAATCGTGCCGAGAAAGTTCGACGTGGCAACCTCCTGCTGATGCGCCACCTCTCCACCGACGTTGATGGTCATGCTGTCGCGGCAGAAATCGATCTGCTCGAAGGTGACACACGGCCGCCGGTCGTTTTTCTGCCCGGTGTGCTGACGACACCCAAGATCGGCGCATTGCTGCGGGCGGCGGTGCCTGATCGCTCGTGGATCGGCGTATCGCTGCCCGGCCACCATCCTGGTCGATTCGGCCCGGCGGGGCCACCGTCGATCACCCACGAGTCGTTCGCATCACCTGTCGAACGAATCCTCGCTGAGATCATAGGGGATCGACCGGTCGTCGCCACAGGATGGTCGCTTGGTGGGTTCTCCGCGCTCGCGCTGGCGGTGCATCATCCGAAGCGGGTGGTTGCCGTGGCAAGCCTTGCGGGAATCGTTCGGGGAGGGGTGCGCGGGATCACGGGGGCCATCGCGAGAGTGGCGCGCATTCCTGTCATGCGGCATGGCGTAAGAATGGGGCTCGGCTTGGCAAAGTCGATGCCACGGCTGCACGCGTTTGTGGCCAAGGCCTGCACCGCGAAGACATCACCGACAATTCCTTCGGGCATGCTCGCCGAACTTCACGCTGCCTATCGGCGGCACGATCCCCGCTCGACCACGGCGGTCATGGCTTCCGTACCCGACCTCAATATCACGGCCTCGCTCCGCGGAATCAACGTGCCGGTCTGGATCGCTGCCGGCGAGCATGATCCGATCGTTCCCGTCAGCGAGTCGCGTCGGATCGCAGCGGCGATTCCTCGTGCGACCTTGAAGATCTATCAGAAGGCCGGGCACATGTTCTTCTGTGAGTGGCCCGGCGTCGAGCGAGACTTCGCAGTCTGGCTCGACGCCGCAACGGACTGACGGGTGACATTTGTCTTGCCGCTTTTGCCGCCGACGGGGTTCGACGCGGCATGACAGCCCTGCTCCAACACGGGAAAAACGGGCGGAGCATGGACTTTGCCGCTTCCCGACGGGTAGCCTGCGGCAACTATCGGGATGCCTGTGGAGCGCGGGGAGACGGCCTCGCGATGTGTTTCGGCGTGATGAGTCACACATTCTTTCAGCGATACTCCTGGCATGTGCTCATCGCGTTTGCGTGTCTTGTACCCCTGATCGCCTGGGGATCCCTGCGGGCGCATGATGTCCGCGATAACAGCGTCCTGGGCTGGCTCCCCGAACGCTCCCCGGTGACGATCGCCTACCGGAAGTTTCTGCGGGTCTTCGGCCCCGACGAGGCTGTGCTCGCAAGCTGGAAAGGTTGCGTTCTCGACGATCCGGCTATGGAGAAGCTGGCTGAAGCGGTGGAGGAGCATCGCGCGACGGCGGCAGCAGGCAAGGGGCCAGTATGGTTTGCAACGGTCTCCACCGGCACGCGAATGCGGGACCGGGTGGCTGAGTCTGCAGGCATCGAGCCAGACGAGGCGGCGGAGCGACTTTCCGGTGTGATCGTGGGGCCTGATGGCCGAACCACTTGTGTACTCGTCACGCTCCAGCCACTCGATGACAACGGCCGCCGTGAGGCCGTGAACTGGATCGCCGAGCAGGCCGCACTGGCCGCGGGGATTTCTCGGGATGAGGTGCGGCTCACGGGGGATGCCGTGATCGGCGTCGCCATCGACACTGAGAACCAGCGAACGGCAGGCACGTGGGCAAACCTCGCGATTGTGGTGGCACTCCTCATCGCGTCGCTGTCGATCGGCAGTTTCCGTGTGGGGATGATGGTGCTCGCTGTAGGTGGCTTGGCATCGATTGCCAGCGAAGCGGTCATCTATGCATCGGGTGCGCCCATGAACATGCTCGTGGCGCTGGTGCCGGTGGTCACGTTTGTTCTTTCCGTGTCAGCGGCGGTCCACCTTTCGGCCTACTGGCGCGACGCGGTCATCGAGCATGGGCCGGCAGCGGCACCTTCGATCGCCGTGAGCGTCGGCTGGCTGCCGAGCTTCGTGGCGGCGCTGACCACGGTGCTCGGCCTGGGATCACTCTGTGTGAGCCAGGTGCGGCCAGTCTGGCACTTCGGAATGTTTGCCGCGGCCGGGACCGTCATCTCCTTCACGATGGTGTTTCTCATGCTGCCCGCACTCCTTCAGTTGTTTCCGGGGCGGACGCCAGCCGGTAGCGAAGACGAATGGCCTTCATTCGTGCGATGGACCCGGCTCCTGCTCCCCTTTCATCGTCGAGTCACGGCTGCCTGCTTCGTCGTGTTTGCCGCGGCCGGTGCAGGGCTCGTGATGCTGGAGACGGAGGTGCGGCCCGCCAGATTCCTGCCGCAGCAGAGTCGCTGGATCCAGGATCTCGAATGGTTTACCCAAGCGATCGGGCCGTTCCAAACGATCGATATTGTGCTGGCCTTTGATGAGGCGGAGACCGCCCCGAGTGAAAGGGCCGCCCTGGTGCAGGAGGTGCAGCAACGGCTCCGAAAAGACCACGACATCCGTGGCAATCTATCTGCCGCGACCTTCTTGCCTGATGATCTGCTCGGTTCGGCGGATCGTGGGGCGGCGAGCTCCGTCATGCGCCGTGGGATGATCGATGGAAGACTCCGGCGAGTGCTTCCCGATCTCATGCGTGCGGGCATGATTGGCAGCGACGGAGGCCGGCAGCTCTGGCGAATCTCACTCCGGTCGGAGGAGTTCACGCCCGAGAGGCAGGGGAGGCTCCGGGAGGAAATCGGCTCAAGCGTTGCGGCCGCTGCTGAAGATCTCGGGGTGTCACCGCCACTCGAGACCGTCTGCACCGGCGGCGTACCGCTCGTCCTGGCGGCACAGCGGGAGTTGCTCGAGGCGTTGCTTCAGAGCTTTGCACTGGCCTTCGTGACGATCGCGGCCGTGCTCGCCATATTCCTCCGTAGTCCGGCGGCTGGACTCCTGGCCATGCTGCCCAACATCTTTCCGGTGGTCGTCATTTTTGGTGTGCTTGGCTGGATGGGGCGTCGGCTCGACGTCGGTGGCATGATGACCGCGAGTGTTGCCCTGGGGATCGCTGTTGACGACACGGTCCACCTGCTGACCTGGTTCTATCGGTTCGGTGCGACGCGGCGGACGGCGACCTCGAGAGTGTCTGCAGCGCTCGGGCGTGCCGCGGTCCCGATCGCGAGAACGTCGCTGATTCTGGCGCCATCCTTCGGCATCTTCGCGTTTTGTGGTTTCCAGCCGATCGCCCAGTTCGGCACGCTCTTGTGCCTGCTCCTGACCCTGGCGGTCGTGGCCGACCTCATCTTCCTTCCGGCGCTTCTTGCCGGGCCGGTAGGCCGTTGGTTTCATGGTCGCCGTCGGGCTGGTGTTTCGACAACGAATGAAGCACCATGACGCCGGCGACGACGAGGGCGATGCCCACGACCTTGGGCCAGGCGAACGACTCCTTGAAGAGGACGATGCCGGCGAGCGTGACCAGCGCTGTGCCGGCGCCTGCCCAAACGGTGTAGGTGATGCCCACCTCGAGCGACTTCATGGCGATGGCCATGAGCACGAGCGTCGAGCCATAGAACACAGCCACGCCAATCCCCGGAGTCACCCGGTCGGCAAAAGTCGGGGCAGTGCTGGCTACCTTCAGGCAGAGTGTGCCGGCGACTTCGGCGACGATTGCAGCAGAAAGAACGAGCCACGGGTTCATCGCGTCACCGTACCCGCGGGGTGCCAGCCGGCCAAGGAAATGGTGTCCGCACTCCCGTGTCGGAAAATCACGCCATTCTGCCCCGTACTCTATCATTCAGGTCGGAGTCGTTTGTTTCGCGGCAGCCGCCCCCGGTTTTTGCGTTGTCCGACGGGCTCCGGAATAATTCGCCAAGGCTCTACGAAATGTTGTCAAGCCGATGTGTCTGCCCCATCCCCCCTGCCAGAGGATTTTTATGCTCCGTCGTTCACTTCTGTGTGTCCTTTGTCTTGCAATGATTTTCGCCGCACTGCCGGCGGGAGCTGCTGACGCCCTCCCCCGTCCGGACGGCAAACCCGCCGACATGACCAAGCCCGTGAAGGTGTTCATCCTCCTGGGTCAGTCCAACATGCTCGGCTTCGGAAAGATCGACGGGGCTGATAAAGACGGCACGCTCGAGCATGCGGTGAAGACCGAGGGGCTCTATCCGTTCCTCGTTGATGACGAGGGCAAGTGGACCACGCGGAATGACGTTCGAAACGTGCGGGTGATGGTTGGCAAGGGGGACGGCATGGGCGTCCATGCCAACGAGTGGATGACGATCAAGGGCAAGGCGATCGGTCCGGAGATCGGCATCGGTCATCATGTCGGAAACCTCCTCGAAGAGCCCGTCATGATTCTCAAGAGTTGCATCGGCAACCGTGGCCTCGGCTGGGACCTCTTGCCGCCGGGATCCAAGGGTTATGAGTTCGAGGGGGTCGATAAAAAGACCAAAGAGAAGAAGACCTACGTCTACGCCGGCTATAAGGAGTCGCCATCGAAGTGGGAGAAGGGCACCGAGCCGCAGCCGATCGGCTGGTATGCCGGCAAGCAGTACGATGACGACATCGCCAATGCCAAGAAGGTGCTCGAGGACTTGAACACCTACTACCCCGATGCCAAGGGCTATGAGGTTGCCGGATTCTTCTGGTGGCAGGGTGACAAGGATCGGTATGACGATGGTCACGCCGCTCACTACGAGCAGAACCTCGTGAACTTGATTAAGGCGCTGCGAAACGATTTCAACGCACCGAACGCACCGTTCGTGCTGGCCACACTCGGTCAGACGAAGAAGGGCGACGGCGGCAACGACGGCAAGATTCTCGACGCGATGCTCGCGGTCGATGGCGAGAGCGGAAAGTACCCTGAGTTCAAGGGCAACGTCGCTACCGTCTACGCGAATCCCTTGTCGAAGGGTGGGTCATCAAACGCCCACTACGGCGGTAACGCCCAGACCTACATGAATGTCGGCTTGGGTATGGGCGAAGCGATGGTCAAGCTTCTCCAGGGCAAATAAGGCAACTGGAGCATGCGTATGACGACTGTGACTGCCCGAGCATTGGTGATGGTGGTGGCGTGTGGCGTTGCGGTGCAAGCCCAAGCCCTCGAGCTAGGGCCGCCCTTTGTCGATGGCGCCGTGTTGCAACGCGAGATGGCCGTGCCCGTCTGGGGCTGGACCGCCCCAGACGGCATGGTCACCGTGGAGTTCGCGGGCCAAACGAAGACGACCAAGGCGGGCCGCGACGGCAAGTGGATGGTGTCACTCGATCCACTCGTCGCGAGCTTCGATGCGGCTGAACTGAAGGTGACCGACGACAAGGGGGGCGACGCCACGGTCAGGGATGTGCTCGTGGGCGAGGTGTGGCTTGCCTCCGGGCAGTCCAATATGCAGTGGCCGGTCGCCAAGTGCGATGTCGGCCGAGTCCTTCTCAAAGGGATTCATGAGCGGGTCGCTGCCGGTACGGAAAAGCAGCCTGTCATCCGTGAAGGTCAGGTGACGAACCGTTATGCGGTGCTCCATCCGATCGAACATGCCACCTACGAGTGGAGGACCGAACCGGGCGAAGTCAGCGGCATCGCGTACGCTTTTGCGTATTCGCTCTTCCAGTCGCTGAATGTTCCGATCGGCATTCTCAACTGCTCGTTCAGCCAGACCTCGATTCAGGCCTGGACGCCCCGCGTGGGATTTCGAGATGGCACGAGCGACTACACAAAGGGCCTGTACCGAAAGATCCTCGAGTCAGATCCCGCGACGCCGGAACACAAAACGGCCTGGGATGCGTTCTACCGCGGCATCAACGAGGCGATCGCTCGGAATGTCGCCATTTCCACGAAAACCCCTGGCAATCTCTCCGATAATCGTGATGCGAGTTGGCTTTTCAACGCCCGGATGAACCCAGTGGCGCCCTACGCCATGCGGGGCTGCATCTGGAACCAGGGCTACGCCAACATGGGTGAGGGGATCGTCTACTACGACAATCTCCACGCCATGATCCGGGGCTGGCGGCTCGTGTGGGACCGGCCAGATCTCCCGGTTTACTTCCATCAGTTCTATACGCCCGGCAATGCCGAGCGTGACGACTGGATCGACAAACCGAGCTTCGGTTCCACGTCGGAGATGCGGCTCGGCACATGGCTCGCCCGCGATATCCCGCACACTGGCATGGCCAGTCAGATCGACATCGGTGGCGCGATCCACTACTCCAACAAAGCTCTGCCGGGCATGCGGCTGGCCCTGCACGCCCTCAGAAATCACTACGGGAAGCAGGTGGTGACCGACGGTCCGATGTACAAGTCATATACGGTCGAGGGCGACAAACTCATCGTGGAATTTGACCATGCTGGTGACGGGCTCGTCGTGGCTGAAACGCTCAGCAATATGAAAGACGGCCTCGCGATGCCGAAGGTCGTTCCTGACGGCGCCGAAAAGCTCGATATCTTCTTCATCGCCGACGAGAACCGCATCTGGTATCCGGCGAAGGCCGTGATCGACGGGTCGCGGGTGATGCTTTCGTCACCGAAGGTCAAGTCACCTCGGGGTGTCTCCTATGGTAGTGCCGGGATCGGATTTCAGCCGAACCTCTACAACAAGGCGTTGCTCCCGACGACGCCTTTCATCGTCTATGACCACAATCTCGTGACCAGCAAGGACTGGCCAGACGACCACCTCAAGGTCGATGGCGAGGTGGTCGATCCTTCGACCACCGGTGTCCGCTACGAATATCGAAAGCTCCCGATCCTGAGCACGCAATTCGGCGACGGTGCCGTCCTCCAGGCCGGACAACCGATCGTCATCTGGGGCGCCTGCCGCGATCCGTGGACCGGCAAGCTTCCCGACGGCGAGGCGGTCGTTCATGTGAGTCTCAAAGATGGTCGCGAGGACGGCGGAGAAATGTCTTGGGAGATTCCCGTCGACGCTGACATGACCGAGTGGAAGGCAGAGTTTCCTGCCATAGAGGCCTCCGCGGAGCCCAAGACGCTGACCGCGTCGCTCACGATCGACGGCGAAGTCTTGGTCGAGCGGACCTGCAAAGACATCGTTGTCGGTGATGTCTGGTACGTCGGGGCATCGATGCCCGACATGACCGTCGATGCCGGCGCCCCCGATACAAACGTCCGCATGCTCACGCGGAAGGCGAAGCGTGACAGCAATCCGCGGCCGTCACGGTTCAGCGTGTCCGTTTCCACGGCCGCCGACAACCGGTTTGGCTCTGTGTGGGAACCGGCTACGGGATTTGCCGGGGCTCTCGGAAAGCGGATCGCGGCGAAGACGGGCAAGCCGGTCGGCATTGTCTTCATGCAGGTGGCGGGTGGCAAAGATGCCGTCAATCCTCCGCTTGCCGGATGGATCAAGGCGGAAGACCTCGAGACTGCACCAAGTCTCGCCAGTGACTACGACCAGCTCATGAGCATTGTGCCAGGCACGCCGCAGTATGCCGCCGAGGCCAAGCGGTATGTCATCATGTGGAAGAGGTATTGGGGTCATGATGTCCCCGCGATCATCCGCACGAAGGCTGTACTCGACCACAAGCCTTGGGGTAGCTATCCGAAGTTCGGGAGTGAAGTGAAGACGACGGCCTCTGAAAACTACAACGTGATGGTCGAGTCGCTCACGCCTGGCAGCTTCAAGGGAATCGTATTCCTTGCTGGTCCTGGAACAGTCCAGGCTGATGAGGGAAAATTCTTCGGGGAGCAGCTCTCCGCCCTGGCCGCGTCGTGGAAAAAGCGGTTTGGCTGTGAGGACCCCTTCTTCATCTACACCCTACCCAGCAGTGATCTCGCTCCGAAGATCACCGCTCCGGCGTCGATCCCTGGCAAGAGCAAGGCGATTGACATGACTCAGTGGCCAAAGGCAGACAAGAAGGCTGCCAAGGAAAACACCGACATCCTGCTCGGCTTCATCGACGCAATCGTTACGGAAGCGTACCGGTAGACAGACGTGACCGACGTAGGTTCTCATCGCGGCAGGCCCTGGATCACGCGGACTGTCCTCGCGATCGTGCTGGCGACGTTCCTGTCGGACGTGAGCCATGAGATGTGTACGGCGGTTTTGCCGCTGTATCTGGCGACCGTCGGCCTCGCGCCCGCGACATGCTGGGGGCCGTCGTCGGACCATTGCTCGCCGTGCTCTTGCGCCGAGCGGGAGTAGAGTTTCGCACGATCATTCTGTGGACCATCATTCCGTGCCTACTGGCAGCCGGAGCGTTTTTTTGAGAAAGAAGGCGATTCAGCTTCGCACGCACCTTCGCCAGCAAATGGCTTGGCCGTCACGGTAAGACCGCGATTTCGAAGGGCATTCTGGCTCTTCCTCGTCGACGTGTTTCTTTTCGGACTTGGCGATTTCTCCCGCACGTTCCTCGTGTGGTTGGCGGCACGCGCGATTGGCGAGGACGGTGGCATGGTGCCGGGCAGCCTGTCGCTGGCCGCGTCGCTGTACGTGGTTCACAACCTTGTGAGCGCCGCAGTGGCGTACCCGGTCGGCCACCTCGGTGATCGCCTCTCCAGGCGATCGGTCTTGCTCGCAAGCTACGGCGTCGGCGTCGGCACGAACCTGCTCCTTCCGACGATGGGCGGTTCACTCGCATGGCTCGTGGCAGCGATCGTTCTCTCGGGCGTGTACATCGCCGTGGAAGAAACACTCGAAAAGGCCGTTGCGGCTGGGATGCTTCCCAAAGAACTGCGAAGCCTCGGTTTCGGCATCCTTGCCTGCGCCAACGCCGTCGGCGACATGGCCTCGAGCCTCTATGTGGGCTACTGCCTCGAGATCGGGCGGCCCGCACTTGGTTTCGGGATCGCCGCTGGATTCGGCTTTCAGGCGTCCTCTGGCTGCTCGTCTTCGCTCGCGGCAAACGACAGGCTGGCCGGAACCAGTGATTCTGGAAATCGTCGAGTCGGGGCGGTGGGGTTCGAACTCACGACCTCCTGGTCCCAAATTCGACTCAGACGCCACGATAGGTTGCCGTCTTTTCTCCGGATTTGCCGGATTCTACCGCGTTTTTCGTTCGCCGCAAATGTTGCGTTCGACTACTCTTTATCGCGTTCAAATACGTCGTAATTGAGTAGTCGATGCCCCCCTCCGTCGAAGTGCCACACACCACCATGGATGACAGCCCCCCAGAAGAACAGATTCGACCCCTGGTTTCGACCCTTGAGGCCATGCTGCGTGTGGTCACTCCCGATCACCCATTTCAGCCAGTCCTGGCAGCATCCATCGACCCACATACCTGGCAGGCCGTTTTCGTTGACCGGTGCAAAGAGCTCGCAAAGGTCTGCGAGGAGGCTCGGGCCGACGATAGCCTGCGGAGAGCACAGGTCGAGCTGCATGATTTCGTAGACACGCTTTTTAGGGAAAGTTATTTCGACTGTCATCACGCCGCCGAAAACCCAGACCGCGACGCAACCGAGTTTGCCCCCGATGACGAGTTCTTCGAGAGGAACTCACACTGGCTGAAAGCCAAAAACGAATCAAAGCCATACCACGACCTGATTCAGTCACGTCTCACGGCGCTGAAAGATCGTTGGGAATCGTCTTGTCGGAAGCTGGCAAATTGCCTCGAAATAGGGCCATACGCGTCGGTTTTGCCTGTCGTGCTTGAATTAGCCCGTCCGAGAGAGCAAGCCAAGCCTTCAGCGAAAGTAGCGAAACGCAAGAGCAAGGCGAACGAGACAGCCAAGAGCTTGAGTACCGAGCCAGGGCTCAACTGGCTTTCACCCGTAGAGCCCGGTCCTAATTTCGAGAGAGAGGTGCGATTCCAGCGACAGAGCGCAGAAGTGTTCGTGAGCCACACCTTATTGCCAACGCTGGACGACGGAGTGAGCAAAGCCTTTCCGGAAAAAGGTGCCCGCGGCAGGGGAATCAGGCAGGAGGCCAAGAAGCGACTGGAAAAGGCGGCCTCCGATGTGCTTGCCTGCGCTCACCTCCAGTGGGGATGGGAAACGCTCCTGGGGCATGCAACCACCGCGACCGCTCTCCATGCCTTGCTTTCCGCAGTACGCCGGGCATTGCCCCCGCTTAAGGCTGGCAGCCGACCCACGGCATTGAGACAGCATGGCCTCCCTTTATTGAAGGCTCTCCGGCAGATTCCACTAAAAGTCCTACATACCCCTCTGAGCGAAAGATGGGCTGAGCACCTGAAAGATCCCTCGCAGACGGAAACCGTAGCATTGGCGATGCAATTGTTGGCGCACGGTCAAACCTACATTGGCCAAGATCTGCTGGGCAAGCGACTTCAAGGCAATGACAAGAGCGATCAATCCAGTGGTTGGAAAGACAAAGCGAAAGAGCGCCTGCGCAAGCTGGGCACTGACATGATGGCAATTCACGGATCGGAAAACTGGATCCACCAGGCAATAGACGTATCGAGAAGCAGGGAATTTTGTACGCCACGAAATGGCTACGGCTGGCTGGTCAATCCATTGCTCGTCCTGTGGGATCCTGTCTACAAGGAGCTCTGATTTACCCAAGCATCCTCATGCCCTGGCTCCTCTACCTCCTGCGATGCTCTGACGGCTCGCTCTACACGGGCGTCACAAACGACCTGTCGAAGCGTCTGAAGGCCCACGATTCCGGCAAGGCGTCACGATATACCCGTAGCCGACTCCCCGTGACGCTGGCCTACACAGAGCCTCAACGGTCCAAATCGAGCGCCCTGAAACGAGAGGCGGCGATCAAGCGGCTACGACGCTCCGAGAAATTGCGGTTGGTCGCCCGATCAAGAGCATCGGTCGGCCATTGATGCGATTGGAAGCCGGCTCCGCTTCCGCGTCGCCGCACTTCCCGCATGCCCACCCTGACAACAACAACCGCCCCGAGCAGACCATTCGGTGATTCAACGCTCCTGAACGCCCTGGCCCCGATCAAACGCGGACGTAAATTCCCGGTCGTGTTTCCTGTGGGTCGAGACAACAAACCCGACTGAAATTCCCCCGACATCCCCGAAAACCACGTATCTCGGCGCAAAACCACACATCCCCGAGCGACCACCAACCGCCACACACACTGAGCCAATCGCGAAAAAGTTTCCACGGTCGGTTTTTTATTAACAGAAATTTCGAGAATGTGATTTTTAGCCGCGAATGCCCAATACGACGTGATTTTTCGTTCGGCGCCGTTTTCCAAGATATCAATGCCGCGGTCGATAACTTCCAGCCATAAATTCCCCTGGCGTCACGAATTTATCTCTCCGTCCGCGCCCCTCTACGATCCCAAAACGCGGTACTCACCCACCTGCCCCTCGTATTTCCATCTCCTCCCCCTCTGCACCACTTTCCGGGCTGCCAGAGAAACGCGTGGTGGGATGGGCCGAACCAGAACGAACTAGACCGAAGCAAACCGCACCAAGCCCGACCATACCAAACCAAACCAGGCCAAACCAACACCCACACCCCGCTCACCTACCCCCAACCACGCATTTTTCTGAATCGTTCTTTGGGCTGTTGACGAGCGTGCTGACCCGATACGCAGTCATCTGGTCCGTATCAAAGGGCCGCAGCAGCTTCGATACATTGCCTTCGGCGTGCTCCTGAACATCGAGCCAGGCGTCAAAACTTTCTGGCGGGATTATGACAGGCATACGGTCGTGAATAGCCGCCATGAGCTCGTTCGGTTCACAGGTCAAAAGCGCACACGACTCGATAACTGGCTTTCCCGGTTTTTCCCAGTGACTCATAAGGCCGGCGATCCCAAATGGCAGACCGGATCGCAAACGCACGTACCAGGGCTGCTTTTTGCCTGTATCGGGATCGGTCTGCCACTCATAAAAACCATCTGCGACGACCAGGCACCTCCGCGAACGAAAACTGGCTCGGAACGCTGGTTTGGTTGCGGCTGTTTCTGAGCGTGCGTTGATCATCCGGCCTGCCAAATGCGGATCACGGGCCCACGACGGAACAAAACCCCATTGCAGCGACACGAGTTCACGTTCATGGGTGGCTGGCTTTGTGGCAGCGGGTTTTTCTCGGACGGCTAGAACGTGCTGCGAGGGGGCAATGTTGAATCTCTTGGGGAGCGTAGGCGGAACTTCAACGCTAAATGTGTCCGCGATAAGGGCAGCCGATGAATAGAGCGTGAATCTGCCACACATTCGTCCGGCCTATTTTCTAGCGGCAACATCGAGCCAGCCCCAAAGATACCTGCACGCAAAGCTCCTGTATGGCCGCCAGGGTTCCACGAGCTTGAGCACCTGGGACTCGTATCTGGCTTTCGGCACCTGGTAGAGCGAGCACACGGCCCTTCGTATCCCGGCGTCACCCACAGAGAAAACATCTGGGCGGTCGAGGGCAAAGATCATGAACATCTCTACCGACCAGGGCCCGAATCCCTTTATGGAGCGGAGTTGGGCGTGGGCTTTTTCATCGGGCAAATCCCGTATCAGCGTGAAGTCGAGGTCGTTGGTGGTGGCGCGTTTGGCTACTTCGAGAATGAACTTGGCTTTGTTTCTGCTCAGGCCGCATGTCGTGAGCGTAGCGGGTTTGATGCGGGCTACTGTGTTGGGATGCCAGGGTTCACGAAGGGCCCGCACGCGTTTCCAGATCGTGGTTGCCGCTGCGTATGAAAGCTGCTGCCCGGTGATGATCCTGCAAACGGTCTCGAAGTCGGTGCGTTCACGATAGAAGCCCGGAAGAGGCCCGACAGCAGCCATGACCTCCCGCATGACCGGATCTTGCTGGAGAACTTTCTGGTGGGGGTGTCGGGCTTGGGATTTGGGCTGGGGTTTGGGTTGGGGTTTTGCGTGTCGTTGGCGGCATATCGGATTTTTATCCTGTGGCCGTGTATGAGGTCGCGGAAAGAGGGTCAGGGGGGCAAGTGGGCGATTCTCATTGATATCAAAGACGACGCGGGTAGGCCGGATTTCACGCGTCACTCAACAGGGTCGGCAAAAAGGCGCCGTGTCGAGTGGTCGGGAATGCAGGATGACGGCTCCGGATTATGTTGTCATAAAAGTGCCGCCGGATTTTCGCGAGGGACAGAAAAACGAGCCTGGCCGATCCTGACTTGATATTTATGGCCGCGGCTTCAAGGTCATGGGGATCGACCTTGAGCGGCATTCGATGACAGGCACCCCGGCTTTTGACCCACGAGCCCAGAAACAGCAAAACCCTCCCTGGCCCTCTCTCGCGAGTCGAACCAGGAAGGGCTTGTGCGGGATTGTTCGGGCGAGCTATTAGCCGAGCCGCTTCAGAACTGCGACGGCCGATTCCACGTGTTCCAGGCCGCCGAGCTCATTCGCCAGCTTCTTGACGGCGAAGAGGGCGTCGTACTTCCCTTCTGTCTTTGGCGCCGGAGCTGAAGAGCCACCAGCGAGACTGACTGCCTTCACCTTTGCGGCAGCCTTCTTTCGCCCTCGCTTGGTCTTCACCACGACCCCGGCCTTGGCCATCTCCTTGGTTCGCAACTGGTAGATCATCGGATCCGACACCTTGATGCCCTTGGCTTCGAGCTTGGCTTTGACGGTCTTTGCCCAACCCCCGGGGGCATCCTTACTCACGGCTCCGATGTCCTGGAGAATCTTTCTGATCACGTCGCTTCTGTTGACCTTCGCCTTCGCCATTGCCTTCGGTTCCTGTGGGTATGTGGACACTACCCCCGGAGAATAGTTCGAGCTATGGGGCGAAACAAACACGCCGTCGAGTAAGCATCAGGGGCCAAAGAGCGTTGCTTTCAGGAAGCCTTTGGACCACTCGAAGAGCGGCCATGCGCGAGCCACATTCCGGGCGTCATGATTTCCAACCCGTAGAAAGCGGTCCCAAGCAGGCGACCAAAATCGGCACGGTCGAGCGTCAGGAGCACATCCGCCGTGGCCAGAGCGCTGAAGAGAATCGGTCGATCCTTCTCAACCGGAAACACGACGGGTTTATCGAGCGTCAGAACATCGTCGACCAGCACCAGTTGGGGGCGAAGCCGAAGCCACATCGCGGTAGCCTGTACTGGAAACGCGCCAAGGTTCCTCGTCACCTCCCCGACGGCATACGGTGTGGTCAGCAGCCGCCAGTCACGGACGGGCCCCTCACGAAAGACAGCCCTCGATGCCCCCTCCGCGGACGCCGCCGCGGCGATCAACACGCTCGAATCGAGAAACAGCCTCACGGCCGCTTCCGCAGGCGCCGCATGTCTGCCTCATCTTCTTCGATCCAGACGGCCATCTCTTCCCGCGTGAAAGTACGAGGCTCCGGCAGCGTTGCTCCCTCCGACCTCAGCCGCGACGCCAAGAACAGCATGAGCTCCTGCTTCTCGGCCGGCGAGAGGGCAACAACAGCGGATTCAATCTCGGCAAGCGTGGTCATATGGTCAAGCGTATGCCGCTGGTTTCGGATGGTCAACGGCGCTGCCATGTCGTCTCATTTCTAACCGTTCGTCATTGATATCAATGGACGCGGCCCCATTCCGGATGCTCGCAGGATTGAGTGTGTGAACGAGCCCACCGGTGCCAGTTCACCGACGTCCGCTCCGCCCTTCATTCCCAACAAAATCCGGGCATATTCCATGAGCACAACCAAGCCATCAACGCTCGGCTGACTCATACCGCCACCTGCTGATCCCGGTTGGCGGTTCCCACTTCTTCCGCGACGCCCCTTCTACGGCTTCGCCTTTCCAGTCCCCGCGCCGTTCTTGCGGCTGTACGCGCTGTCGCCGCTGTTCTCTCCAACCCAATCCTCGAAAGGAGGCCCCGTATGACGTTATTCGTCGGGGTGATTCTGACTCTTCTTGCAGCAGGCTTGGCCTTGCTCCTTGCTCGCGAAACCAAACTTCGCCGGGCACTCCAGTCTCTTTGTCGTCGGCTCATCACACGGCTTGCCGATGCTGCCAGTCCCCATGCTGGCCGAACCCAAAGCCGTCGTCCTTCCCCATCCCGACATCACCGGAGATGAACTCCATGCTCTCGCTTCTCGGCGGCTTTCTCATGGCCGTCCTCGAATTCATGATCACCTTGGTGTTCTCGGTGCTCACCTGGCTCTTACGGCTTCTTTGGCCGGCGTGGATCATCATCGCCATCGTCGGAATGCTGGCATTGAGCGCCCAGTCAGCTCACGCCGGATGGTTCGACTGGTTCTGGAGCTCTGACACGACGCAGCTTGAACGCTCCACCGAAATCGCCCAAGAAGCTGCTCGTGTCACCAGTGCCACCACGATAGCCCAGGCCGAACAGGCATCGGCTCAAGCGGCCCAAAACGCCCGTGTGGCCGAACTGCTTAGCCACCTATCGGACGAACGCCAAAACCTCGCTGGACACATCACGACCCTGACTGAAATGCACGCCCAGGACTCACAGTGGGCAGCAGCGCTCTCGGCTACTACTCCGATCGTGATCTCTGTGGCCGTTCTTCTTGTGGCGGGACTGGCTCTCTGGAGCGTCACGAGAACCAGCCCACAAGACCAGGCAGAGATCAGTGACGCGATTGATTTTCTCGCGATGGAAGTTGCCGCGTACGAACCGGCTCACGCGCCATCGGGTTCTCTGCTGCCGAGTCGTTCAAGTGCCAGTCGGGTGCCTGTCTTGATGGGGCCGGGCAATGAGTTTTCGGACGACTCGGACTTTGCAGTACCACACGATGACGACGAAGACCCGAACGATCCGCCGCCATTCTGAACCCGCACCCCATCACCCCACACAAACAGGAGACCACCACCTTTGAGCCACGTCGTCGAAATCAAAACCGAAGTACGCGATGAGCAAGCCGTACGAGCAGCTTGCAATCGCCTCCAACTCGAACCGCCCGAACACGCCACGACCAAACTTTTCTCGGCTACTGCAACGGGTCTGTGTGTCTACCTTCCGCGGTGGGCCTATCCCGTCGTGTGCAATCTCCAGACCGGCCAGCTTCAGTACGACAACTACGGCGGACACTGGGGCGAGCAAAAGCACCTGGACTCGTTTCTTCAGGGCTACGCGGTCGAGAAGGCCAAGATCGAAGCTAGGAAGAAGGGGCATACGTGCTCTGAAACCCGGCTCCATGACGGTTCGATCCGCGTCACCGTTCGAGTGGGAGGTGCTGCATGACGAGCACTCCTACCCAGAAGAAGATCGAAATCACCGTGAGTCCAACAGGCACGACCAGCATCAAAACTTCGGGCTTTGCCGGAGGCTCATGCCGGGATGCCACACGCGAACTTGAGCGGGCCCTTGGCGTAGCTGGTACCGAGACGTTGCTGCCCGAGTTTTATGGCAGGAGCAGCGTCGGTCCGCAGGTTCAGCAGGGCCAATAGGTGCCCACGCCTGAAGACCCGAAAGCCCGAAACGCGACCGGCCAGCATTTGAGCGGGAAGGCCGGTTCACGGTGGCTTGAAAATCCGAGCCACCGTGAATTCCCGCTTTCACCCCCAACACCAGGACATAGATATCAATGGCAAAACCCAGCCGCCCCGATCCACCCGAGGAATCCAATCACCCGGCTCCTTCACCATCGCAACTCAGCCAAGACGACCGGCTGAAATGGGCCAAAGCCAGTCTCCGCGGCGTCATCATCCCCCAGCTCATCAAATTCGCCGTCAGCTCGTGCGAGGCTCTGTACGCCGACGAGGAACGCGCACCGGTGATCTACGGCATGCGGTTTCGAGATGCGGCGAACAAGCTCGTAAAGCAGCGCAGTCTCCCGTGGCCCTTCTTGGACGCGATCGAGGGTTGCCTGAATGCGTTGTTGCCGCCCAGGGCCCTTCAAGAGAACAACGGATACCGCGGCGTCTTCACGGTCATTGTCGAGAAGTGCGTCGTGAAGATCGAACACAAGGAGCAGTTCCAGGTGACTCGCGAAACCAACATTGAGTTCGCAGCATGATCGCCCGCATTCATCCATCCACACACCCAGGACATAGATATCAATGGCAACACCCGAAGACGAGTACATGGCGACGCTTCTTGCCGAGTGCCAGAAGCAAGAAGACGACCGGATCAATGCCGCCAAGAACACGCTCCGAGCCAACATCATTCCGCGGCTCAAGAGAAGAGGAGTCGCAACCGTCCGGGCGTACTACTCAGGCTACGGTGACTCTGGCTGCATCGAGACCGTGGACTACTTCGATGCCAAGAACCAGCCCGTGAAGGTGTCAAAGCCCCGATCGACCACTGTTCCTGTGATCGAGGATGTGCTCAATGATTTTCTCCCAAGCGGTTTTGAGATCAACGACGGTGGCCAGGGCGAGATCACGATCGACGTTCAGGCAGGCACCGTCACGCTCGAACACCAAGAGAACTACGTGCAGCACCACGACTCGACCCTGGAGTACACGCTCTGATGGCACACGCCCACGTACTTTCATTCCCAAGGAGCTCTCATGCCCCGGTCCAATAAGAAAAAGACGAGCAACGACATCGACAGCGAGATGGATGAACGGCAAAAAAGCGAACAGGCCGAGCACGCAGACACCATGGAACAACTGAGAAACGACGTCATTCCAACTCTTGAGCGACTTGGTGTAGCCAGGGTGCGAGTCGAGTATTCCGGCTATGGTGACTCCGGTGCCATCAATTTCGTCGACTACTTTGATGCTGCTGGCAAAGCCGTCTCGCCCGCTTCAGAAGAACCCGCACTGGACGCCGAGATCGAGAATGTTGTCGAAGAATTCTTGCCCTACGGCTTTGAGATCAACGAGGGCAGCCAAGGCGACATCATCATCGACCTTGCCAAGCGCTGCCTCTCGATTCAGCACCAGGAGAACTACACCGTGACCAACGACAGCACCAAGGAGTTTTCATTCTGATGGCACACGCCTACCACCACGCCGTCAGTTCAGCTCGCAAATTCGGTGGCGATCCTGACGAGTACCTGAAGTTGCACGAATGGCTCGATGCGTCCAAGAGCCACATGGCAGACTTTCGACATCGGGCTCTACGGCATCACAGCGAGGGGATTTTCATGCTGGAGGCTCTCTTTGGCAACACGATCACCCTCTCGACCGGCCGCATCCTTCCCGTGCGGTTTGTCGGAGAGCAGCACGTCATCGAAGACCTTGGCCGCATACCCACCGTTGCTGACTGGCTCGGCAAAATACACCCGGAACCATGGATGCTTGGACGACGGGAGGAGATTGGGGCATAGGCTCCGACATCGAAGTGCGGAGCGTTTTGGCTCCGGGGAGTGCGGTGATACCTTGGCCGAAACCCCCGGTAACGACCCCTTGGATTCACGACTCAAAACCTACGGAACGATCGTCGCCGTGTGGCTGGTGATGGTCCCGTTTGCCATCGTGCATGACCACCTGATCGTGACCGTGTCGCCCGAGCACTTCACGCTGCATCACGAGCCACTCTTCGGTTTGGTTGGCGCTCGATCCCTTGCCACCGCGTACGCGTTCGCAGCAACGGTCCTACCTGGCATCGCGTTGGGGTTGATCATGGTCCTCGTCTACCGTGCGGGCCCGCGACCGCCGCTGCCATACAATCGGCTCTTTTTGGATGCGGCGATTATCGTCGCCGTCGCCGAAACCATCGCATGGGCCGCAGGGGCGTGGGTTTGGCTTGGCGGACCAACACCATACCCCGCGGCCTGGTTTCCTGATAAGGCTCCCGGCACTGTGCTCACGCAGACGGTCCAGGTCACGCTCTACTTTGCCTGCGCAGCGGTATCGAGTGTGGTGGCAATACGGGCGGCGTGGTCTCGGTCACAACGCGAGGCAGCCCATCGAGCGGCAAGCGGATCCTCGGTCAACGCCTGATCTCAAGACCAATATCGCAACACTACTGGTTGCCAGTTCTGTCGCGTTCATCACCGCAGGATTTCTGGCTTCGCCATCGCTTCCAGCACGGTGAGGTCTGCCCACCACTGGAGAACCTGGCCGTCTGCGAGCTTCTTCGCTTCATCGTTGGTGTCCTCCCAGACTTTTAGGACCGTCTCTTCAAAGGCCGGGTGCTTGAGCCGCCGCATCGTGTCGAGCGCCTCGATGACGTAGTACAGCTTGCCATCGTCCCTTTTGCCTGTCGCAACCCGCATCAGGATCGAATTGGCCGACTCTCGATCACCCAACCGTACCAGTGCCACCGCTGTCTTCATCGCCAAGTGTGGATTATTGCTCTCGCCGAAGGGTTTGATCACCTCAGCGTCTTCCGCAGCCCCGAGCATCCCAACAACTTCGACTGGATTTGCCATATCGGCATCATCCCGCAAAACCACCCGTGTATCCGGTGCCCCTACCACTTGGTCAAGCGGCGACTTGCCCACACGATGACTCATCACTGACTCATCAAGCACTGCCAGTCCTGGACTGGTGCACGTCCCGCACAAGTCTTCCTGAATCGAGCGGCCCATCACGTGGTCGAGTATCGCCTGACGCCATTTCTCCTTGGGAATCTTCGGCGTCCCACGTGGCCATTGGTCGTAGACCTCTGGACGAAACAGCGATCGG
>JBGTKO010000298.1:0-10293 GCA_041744595.1 Pirellulales bacterium | reverse complement strand
CGGTGGGATGACATGATCGACCAAGTGCGCGGCAGGCGACCACGGTCGGACTCGCTCGACCGCGGGGCCGACCACGACCCCGCTATCTCTCAAAACGAGCGCGGCCGCCGAAACCGGCAAAACGATGGCGACGGGCTCTCGCCAGACCAAGCCCCTGCTCGGCTCCAAAAATCACCGCCTTCGCTCGCGATGTCTGTTGACCATCTCTCAAGTCGCTGGTGAGTCAGACGGCAACCTCTGCCTGCTGCCTAGGCACGTCGCAGAGTACGCAGCAAAGGCTCACTCGGTCGTGCGACATTGCCGGTCAGCATGGAACGAGATTGGCCGAGCCGGCGAAAGAGGGAAACGCTGGCTGGATTGACTCGATCACGTTTGGCAGTGCCTCCATGCACAACAGGCGACACCGGCGGCGGATCGGCGATGCCTTGCGGGTTGGTATTGCCGACGGAGAGAGCGAAACTGGTCGAAGCCGCCTGCGAGCCGGAAATGCGGCCGACGGCGTTGTCGTACTGATACACCCGGTCGGTGTTGTTATCGACGATCCACAGGTGGCTCGGGGCGCCGGGATCGAGCGTGATGCCGGTCGGAGAACCTCCGCCGCCAGTGATCGTCCAACTGCCGACGAGCCGTCCGGCAAGCGTGTACTTGAACACCCTATCCACCACGGCGTCGTTGACGACCCACACGTGCCTGCCGTCGGTGACGAGGTCCTTGGGACTCGTGTTACCGCTGTTCAGCCTGAAGCTCGTGGCCGCGTTCTGGCGGCCCGAGAGGCGACTGGCGGCATTGGAGTACTTGAAGACCCTGTCGCTTCTTGCATCGACGATCCAAACGTCGGTGCCGTTGGTGGTGATGCCTTCGACCGTGGCGTTGGTGGCCAGTGTGCCGGCAGTCCATGATCCGAGGAGGCCACCGCTGGTGTTGTAGACGTAGACGCGGCGATTGGCATCGACAACCCAGACCTTGTTGCCGGCGATCGTGGCTGCCGCGCCGCGCGGAGCCGAATTGCCCGCGTTCAGGGCATAATTCTCGACCGGTGTCCCGCTGGCTGTGTACTCAAAGGTCTGATCGGGCGCGGCATCGTTGACGACATAGAACGTGGTCGGCAGCATCCCGGAGAGAGGTAAGGCCGGCGACAGATTCATGAGAGTTGCGACGAAATAGGGGCCAAGGTATTTGCCCGGAACCACCTCGGGCGACGAAACCTGAAGCGGCGAGACACTGGTGATCGTGAACTCGCGGATCTCACGCGTCGTCCCTCCCGGTCCCTGTGCGGCGACAATCGCTTCGGCTATGCCGTCTCCATTGCGGTCCAACGCGGCGACTTGAACCGGCGACTGCCGACTGGCACCGGTGAACGCGGAAAAGCCGATGCCGTTTGCAGACAAGCTGGCCAATGTGGCCGCGGGGGTATTGCTCCAAGCCCACACGTCCACCCTGGAGTTTCCTTTGACGCCGGCACCCACCACGATGTCTGGAATGGGATCGGCGTTGATCCTCGCCACACTCAGCGACACGCCCCCTTTGAACACGGTCGTCGTGGTGCTGAAGGGCGTGAAACTTCTTGTAGCCGTGGGCACGACGGTCGGCGTGGGCACCGTCATGCCGCGGACATCAAATACCTTCACGGTGGTCTTGATGCCGGCACCGCTGCCAACGACGATTTCCGCCCTCTGGTCCAGCGTGTTGACGAATGGTCCGTTGGGCACTGGGGTGCTGCCCATATCGGCCGCACTCACCGCCGCACCGCCGATAAACGACGAGGGAAATGCGAGGAAGTCTCGGTAGGGATTCGCTGCATTGAACGTGGGGAGCCCACCGACGAGCACGTTCTCGAAGACCTTGACTCGGGATGGTCCCCAACTCGGAACGGTGATGATGTCGTTCACACCGTCGCCAGTGACGTCAGCAATCGCGATCTGGACGCCGCCTTGAAACGTCGGGCCGTACGGCAGAAACGATGTGAGCAGGTTGCCATTCTGGTCATACACGCGAACGCGGCCGGCAATGCCCCACCCGGGAGCCGTAACGATTTCATCGACCCCATCACCGGTGAGGTCACCCGTGGCCACTCGCACGCCGCCCTGGAAGGTATTCCCGTAGGGTGCGAACTGTGTCAACACGGCCCCGGTTGCCGCGTCGATCACCCTCACGATTTCCGGCGTATTCGCGCTCTTGCCTGGCCCGATGACGATCACATTGCGTCTTGCGTTGTGAAAGTCGGACTCGTTGGTCTCACCCGGATCGTTTACTCCCTGCACGCCGATGACCTGAATGAGGTCCCCCACCGTGACGGTCACGGCACGCGTCGGATTGACATCAATCACGTAGCCGAATGGGGCTACGGTCTCGGTGATCGTGTACGTTCCCGGCGGCACGTTGACGAGCAGAAACTGTCCGTTCGCGGGGTTGCCATCAAAGGGTCCGTTGTCCAGAACCGTCAGCAGGCCGGTGCCGGTCAGCGGGTTGGGGCTGATCGTAAACTGAGCCCCACCCAGCAGCACGCCGGCGGCATCACGCTTCTCCCAAGCAATGCTGCCCACAGGAACGGGACTCAGACTGTTGTGGAAGTCCGACTCGTTCGTCTCACCCGGATCGTTTACTCCCTGCACGCCGATGACCTGATGTAAGGCCCCCAGCGTGACGATCACGACCCGCGTCGGATTGGCGTCAATCACGTAGCCAGGTGGGGCCACGGTCTCGGTGATCGTGTACGCCCCCTGTCGCACGTCGAGGACGAGCAGTTGCCCATCCACAGGGTTGGCATCCAAGGGACCGTTGTCCAGAATCGTCAGCACGCCGACGCCGGTCAGCGGGTTGGGGCTGATCGTAAACTGAGCTCCACCCAGCAGCGCGCCGGCGGCATCCCTCTTCTCCCAAGCGATGCTGCCTTCCTGACAGGGGCCGGCGGAGATGACGTTGGTATCCATTGTCACGGCGCCATTGCGAGCCAAGGCCCGGCCGTCCACAATGGCTGCACGCGTATTCAAGGTAATACTCGTCAGCGCGACAATATTTCCTACGAACGCCGTGTCCGTCCCAAGGGTCGCGGAGCTCCCGACCTGAAAGTACACATTGCAACCGACGGCACCATTGATGAGGGCAACCGAGGCGTTGCTGGCGGTCGTGAGCGAGCTGCCGATCTGAAAGATGAACTCTGCATTGGGGTCGCCTTGAGCATCGAGAATCACTGTTCCCGTCAACTGGGCTGACGACGAAAACGTATAGACACCCGGCACAAGCGTGAGTCCCCCCAGATCCTGTCCAGTCAGGTTGGCATCAGATGCTCGGCCTGCGAGGTCGTTGTAGGCGATCGTGACATCACTTTGCGCCTGCAACGCGACCGCATCCGCTATATGCACAGCTCCGCTGAGCGTGATGCTCGCAAGGCCTGTGATCGAACTGCCGGGGTGCACACCCAGATCTCCGACGATGGTGGTCGGACCGGTATTGGTCACCGTTGAGCCGCCCAGAACCGCAAAACTCTCTGCGGTTCCGAGAATCCCTGCGAGCATTCGACGATCTTCAAGCCGCTCGAATCGCAGCGGTCGACTCGAGCGTTTCGGACCTCGTCCTTGAAGAGAATCCGCTTGGCCTGGACCGTCAGCGGCAGCTCGCCGACGTCGTCGAGAAAGAGCGAAGAGGGCTGCCAACGTCACGTTTGTCATGGGTTTCTTTCTACGAGCAAATAAAAAAAACCGATGTGGAGCAACGCTCAGTCGCGTTGCTCCACATCGGTTTACTTTTGAACGAGCCTCCTGGCCGGTGCCAGGTTGCTCTTACTCAAGTCTCCCGATCAATCCGATCCTTGGCGGTGGGCCAGCATTGGTCAAAACCAACATTTTTCCACCACCAATCTCAGCATAGTTCACTTTGGTGAGAAAGCAAAGAATTTGCTGATTGAGGCGACGAGCACGAGAAGGCCACTAGAGAATCGTGGCTGCAGGAGCCGCATCGGACGGGGGGGACGGGCTCGGCGCTCAATCGGCATGTGTGCATGACCAATGGCGTGGTCCATGCGACTGGAGATGGTGGTGACACGACGTCTTTTCGAGCTCGCACGGCAAGATGCCGCCGTTTGTCGCCTCCTGGAGCGGCTCGCTCTTCACCTACTTCTTCAGCCACTGCTGGATCAACTACCGCGGCCTGGCCGCCGGTGGACTGGTTTGAGGACTCCCGCCGCGGCGCCCACGATGAGCGTGGCGGCCCTGCGGGGGTACGTCAGCCGATGCCATCTCCCTGGGCGATCTCTGCGCCGAACTGTCGCTGTCGCGACGCATCCTTGGCTCAACCCGCTCTGAATGGCTTGATGAGGAGCCCTTCGCAACCGCAGGACGTCAGTTCAGATGCCCCGCGTGGGCCGTTGACCGTCCTATCCTTTCAACTGGCTGGATGGCATCGCCTTGAAGCAGGTGCGCGTAAATTCGCTTACCAGTTTGGCAAAACGCACGGGCTGTTCAATCAAGCCCAGATGCTTTGCCGGACTCAGCGACACAAGATCAGAACCCTTCACGCCCTGATGAATGCGTTCGCTTGCCTCTGGCCGGCACACCGGGTCCCGATCGCCTGCGATGACAAGGGTTGGGATTTGTATCGTGGCAAGCGTATCCGTGGCGTCATAGGCAAGCATTCCCAACATGCCGCGGGCCAACACGGCCGGGGAGGATTGGAGTTGAAAAGCAGTCGCGAAGTCGAGTTGCTCCCAACTTTCAGTGCCTGCAAACGCCTGGTACTTGCTCGAGAGGTGGGCACTGCCATTGAGGTAGCTTAACCAAAACATCACTCTCACCAGTGGTGAGAGCCAGATGGTCAGGTAGAGCATCGGCACAATCAGGAGACGCTCGATGGCGGTGAAGAAACGGGCGCCGGTGGTTGTGCGCACGGGGTTTGTATAGGTCGTATGGACCAAAATGAGACCGGCCACTCGCGTGCCCAGTGCTTTGGGAAACAGGCGGCAAAAGGTCAAGGTAATCATGCCCCCAATGCTATGCCCCAACAAAATAGCAGGACGATCCCCGGCCAACCCGAGCACCCTTTCCAGATCAAGTGCCAGTGTTTCCAAGGAGAAATTCCGGTCAGCAGGTTGGGTGGACAGCCCCAGGCCGGGCAGATCCCAGACAATCAGACGATAATGGTCCGTTAACTGCTCCTTGAGATAGTTCCACTCGTTACTGTTGAGGCCCCAGCCATGTGTCAGGATTAGCGTAGGTGCCGTCTTTGGACCGTACTCTTCTACTTGGAGAGTCGAGCCATTAGGACGAGCCAAGCGATGGACCACACCGCTGCGATTCTCTCGGGGCGGATCCATCCTGTCGTTTGATCGCTGCCCAATACCCAGGAATAAACGCATGAGGATGCGGCCGGCAAACGCCCACACAAGCAAAATCAGTCCAGCTATCAAAAGGGCGGTGAGCGTGTTCAAGCCGAAGTGGGGGTCAAAGACAACGCGATCAAGCGTCTCATCGTAGCGCCAGACGTGTTGATACCACTCATAAATCACATAAACTCCACCAGCAAGAAAGCCTAAGGAGAGTAATCCCCAAAGCCACAGGGTAATGATGAAGGTAGGAATCATGGCGATAGCGACAGATCCAGAGTTGTGATTTCTTGGTATACCGTCACAGGGTATGGATTCGTGCAGACTGAGACGTCTCAACTCTATGCATGGCTCATTCGGATATCCATAGACGGCTCATTCGGTGGTTCCGCCGCCGCGGGCTTCTCGACGCCGATGCCGCGGCCGAATGGTCGCCTGGGAGCATTCCGGGTTTGCCTGCCGCAACCAGTCCGCATAGAGTTTCGGTGTCTGGTGCACTGGAATATCGATGGATGTGAGGAACGACGCGGCAATTCGAACGACTTCGCAGTTGTTCAGGTCCTTCTGGCATGGCGGCTTTGAGGCCGCATGCCACATCAATCTGGCCGGTGTTCGACGAGACATGGTGCGGTCGACGCAGCATGACCGGCACGTGGAGTCCGATTACCGACTGCTCCGCGACCAGCACATTCAGACGGTCCGCGAGTCGATTCGCTGGCATCTCGTGGATCGACAGGGACAGTTGGACTTTTCTACCGTCGCGCCGTTTGTCCAGGCGGCCCGTGCGCAGGACATCCAGGTGATATGGACGCTCTGCCACTACGGCTGGCCAGATGACGTGGACCTGCTCTCACCCGAGTTTGTCGATCGCTTTCGCACCTATGCGGGGGCCGTTGCCCGATATCTGCAGGCCGAGCAGGACGGGCCCGCGCTCTACGCGCCGATCAACGAGATATCGTTTTTTGCCTGGGCCGCAGGAGCGGTAGGGATCTTCTATCCGTACATGAAGGATCAAGGGCGCCTGGTCAAGCAGCAACTGATCCGGGCCACATTGGCTGCCTGCGATGCGATCTGGGAGGTGGATCCGCAGGCCCGAATGGTGCACATCGATCCCATCATGCACGTCACTTCTCCGCGGGACCGTCCGGATTTAGCCCAGGAGGCAGCCGAGGAGACCGCGTACCAGTTCGAGGCCTGGGATATGCTTGGCGGCTACACGCACCAGGAACTGGGGGGCCATCCGCGCTATCTGGACATCATCGGCGTCAATTTCTATTTCTCCAATCAATGGGAACGCAACGGCGGGCGATTGATCTGGGAGGAGAACCCCCGTGACGAGCGTTGGGTTCCGCTACACGAACTGCTCGGCAACGTCTGGAATCGATACCGCCGTCCTTTGTACATCGCCGAGACGAGTCACATCGGCATTGGCCGGGGGACGTGGCTGGCTGAGATTACCGATGAAGTGCTCCTGGCCCGCGAGGCGGGCACGCCCGTTGATGCTGTTTGCCTGTACCCAGTCATCGATCGCCATGATTGGGACAACGTTGACCACTGGCACAACAGCGGCCTATGGGACTTCCGGCACCTGCCGGACGGCACCCATCAGCGGGTGCTGGTCGAGGAATACGCGGAGCAACTCCGCCGCTCGCAGGAGCTGCTCCCCTGAGCCGGCTCCTCCGAGCCCGCGACGCGGCCGTTGACGATGTTGCAGTTGGCGAGTGACTTCAGAAGGCCAAAGCGTCCTCGGAGCGTGTGCCAGACTCCATTTCCATGGACTCGCACACGCAGCGTGAAAGATACGCGCAGACAACGTGCATGTCACGGAGTAAGAATCCAGCATCCCCGCAGGGACGCTCTCCTTTCCAGGCATCATTCCTTCGTCATCCTTGAGAGGCGAATTCGTTTATGGAAGCTCCGCCACGCATGACAGCGGAACTGAAACTCCTCGCGCGGCGCGCGACACAAGTCTGGCCTTTTGTCGCCGTCGAAGATCGGCTGACCCTTGGCGCCGCGACGCTCATCATGGCAGTGACGAGCGCCGCAAACACCGGCGTCGCCATCCTCCTCGGTCAACTCGTCGATCGCATTCACGCCGGTGCGAAGGACCAGTACACAGATTCGCAGATGTATTGGGCAGTGGGTTGGATCCTCGGCGGGCTGGCGGCGATTTACGTGCTGCGGGAAGCACTGCATGTGGCGAGGCGGTCGATGGTCGAGACGAGTGTGGCGCGACTCAACCGCGATATGCAGTTGAAGCTCGTGGGGCATTCGCTACGTGGCGATCTGACATCGCTCTCGGGTGAAAAGGTCGGCACGTTGCATGGCAAAATTTTTCGCAGCGTCGATGGTCTCGTCCGTTTCGTCCGGCTGATGTTTCTCGACTGCTTGCCGGCCGTGCTCACCGGCCTGTTTGCTTTGCTGGCCGCGCTCACCAAGCAGCCGGCCTTGGGTTTGATCATGCTGGGCGTGATTCCGCTCTCAATCTATCTGACGATACACCAACTCCGTTCGCAGAAGGGTGTGCGTCTCGATCTGATGCGTGATTGCGAGGAAATTGATGGCGCGGTGGTCGAACAACTCAGCGGCGCCGAGTACATCCGCGTCGCGCATACCTATGACCCGGAGATGCTGCGGCTTTTTCAGACCGCCGAGAAACGCCGCAATCGCGAAGTGCGGCATCACTTTCAGATGTCGCTGTTTGGTTGCGCCAAGGGCCTGAATGAATGTTTCTTTCACATTCTCGTACTAGGGCTGGCCACCTACCTCGCCATTCATCAAAAAATCAGCGTCGGCGACGTGCTGACGTTTTCGATTCTCTTTCTCAACGTGATGGCCCCGCTCAATGAAGTGCATCGCGTGCTGGACGAAGGACACGAAGCCAGCTTGCGGGTCGGTGATTTGCTCAAGATGGTAGGCACGCCTCTCGATCGCGCGTTCAACACTCCGGAGAACCGCGGCCTGACGATCAAGATTGGCCAGCCGATCATCGAAGTGAAGAATCTGTTCGCGGAATATCTCACTGCTGACGGAAAGACCCGCGGCGTGCTCGATCACCTGAGCCTGACGATCAACCATGGCGAGACCATCGGCATTGCGGGGCGATCCGGCTCCGGCAAATCGACATGGATCAAAGTGCTGCTTCGCCTGATGCATCCACAGGCGGGGGAGATCCTGCTCGGCGGCAAGCCGCTCAGCGCGGTAAGCCGGCTTGAGCTGGCAGAGCTGATGGGTTATGTCGGCCAGAACCCATTCGTCTTTTCAGGGTCGATGTACGACAACATCGCCTATGGCAATCACGACGTCACCCAGGAGGCCGTTCAGCGGGCCGCGGAGCTCGCCAATCTGCATGACGAGATTCTGCAAATGCCCGGCGGGTATCAGGCGCCAGTCACTGAACGCGGGCAAAACCTTTCCGGTGGTCAACGGCAGCGGGTTGCCATCGCCCGCCTGTTGCTCAAGAACTCGCCGATTCTGATCCTCGACGAAGCAACCAGTGCGCTCGATAATATCAGCGAGCGTCATGTGCAACATGCGCTGAGGATCGACAGTTCAGATCGGACGACCATCATCATTGCCCACCGGCTGACGACGTTGAAGAACTGCGATCGAATTCTCGTGTTTGAACATGGGCGGATCAGCGAACTCGGTTCCTACGACGACCTCGTCGCTCAAGGCGGCCTGTTTGCGGCGTTAGTCCGTTCCGCGGAATCCGCTCCAAGCGGCCAGGCAGCGGCGCAACGCACCTTAGCGTCCGCGGGTTAGGCCGGCGACGCCCAGTGCATGTCCCGTCTTCGCTGGATGCCTGACGGCATGTCGCACGATCCAGCGATCAGTTTGTCGCTGCCACGCCGGCATCGGCGGTGAGGGCGAGGCACGACAACCGTCGTGGACCGCGGACGAGGATCCTCTCGCCGACGACGGCCGGATGAGCATACGTCGACTGCCCAGGCGGCAGCACCTGAAGCCTGTCGAGGATTCTGAGCTCGTCGCCCCGCGGGTCGATGAGGACGAATTCGCCCTTCTCCGTGAACGCGAGCACCCGATCGGCCGAGGCGACGAGCGACACGTGACCCGCGAGCGATCGATCAAACTTCGTCCACAATGGCGAGAGATCCTTCGCTGCGACGCAGTGTACCTTGCCCTTGACGATCCCCACGATGCGGTCACCGCACACCACGGGCGAGTGCATGTCAGGCGACAGGCCGGCGTAGATGGGACCACGAACACCGTGTCCGTCCACAAATCGTGTTCCGTTGTTCTCCGTCGAGATCACCACGCCACCGTCGAGCACCAGCGGCGTGGGGACGTTGAAGTCACCGGTGACCTTCGGACGGAGCGTCCAAAGCCGCTCTCCCGTCGCGCCATCCCATCCGCCGAGGCTTGCCGCGTCGAAGCCAACCACCTGGCGGCGGCCGCCGAATGTGCAGTCGACAAACGACGAGAAAGCGGCCACGCCCCCCGCCGACTTCCAAAGCACGTCGCCACTCAACGGATCAAGTGCCACGACCGAGGCCTCGGGCCCGCCTGGGTTCACGATGAGCCTGCCATCGACGATGAGGGGCGACGAACAGACACCCCAGACGAGCTCCGACACCGCGGCGAAGTCGTGCCGAAGATGCCGCTGCCAGACCACGCGGCCATCGGAGAGGCGTACACAGTGCAGGTGGCCGAACCCGCCGAGCAAATATGCCAAGCGCTCATGGATCAGCGGCGTAGCCCTGGGCGAGTTGCCGTAATCGAGCCGGCCCTCGGCTGGATAGTCGAGCGTCCAGAGACGTTCGCCCGTTTTGGCATCGACCGCGTGGAACACGTCGTGCCGGTCGTCAGCATCGCGGTCTCCCACGAGCACAACGCCCTCGCCCACCGCCACGCCACCGAGCCCTTCGTTGAACATGGGCCGCTTCCACACGACCACGGGTTTGTCTGGGAGCGAGTCAGGCAGCCATCCGACGATCGCGTCGCGATGCCGCCCC
>JBGTKO010000297.1:0-6471 GCA_041744595.1 Pirellulales bacterium | reverse complement strand
CGTGCCATGGAGCGGGCGTAGAAAACTGAGCGCAGCCAGGATGGCGAAGCGAGGTTTTCTCCGAGCGCCCGGAGGGCAGGATGCCCGTAGGAAGCGTCCCGCGAAATGGCACGGCCAACCCCGAGCCTCGGTGAAGCATCCGATCCGCGGAGCGAATACGCCCCACCCGACCCCAAGCCTTGCGGACCAGTCAGCCACCAACCCAGAGCCATTGCCCTTGCGTCCTTTGGCCCATCCCGGGAAATTCAGGGCCCGCGGCCTCACGCCGCCCTCACACGGAGTGCCGGAATGACGTTCGAGGCCCTCGTGGCAAACTGGCAGGCAACCCTCACGGCAACGGTCGTGATCGGCACGCTCCTGGGGCTGATGTTCGTCCAGCGGGCTCCCGACATGATCATGGTCGGTGGGCTCGTCGTGCTCATGCTCAGCGGCGTGCTCGCGCCGGCCGAAGCCCTCCAAGGCATGGGCAACGAGGGCATGATCGCCGTCGCAGGCCTCTTCGTCGTGGCCGCGGGCGTTGAGCGAACCGGTGCGCTTGCCGTGATCGTCGAACGCGCCCTCGGCCGGCCCAAGTCGCTGGCCGCCGCACAGCTTCGCACGATGGTGGGCCCTGGCATCCTCTCGGCGTTCATGAACAACACGCCGGTGGTGGCCTTGCTCGTGCCAGCCATTCGCGAATGGGCGAAGAAGAATCGCTTCAGTGTGTCGAAACTCCTCATGCCAATGAACACGGCGGTCATTCTCGGTGGCATCTGCACGCTCATCGGCACGAGCACGAACGTCATCATCGGAGGCCTTGTCAAGGATCGCCTTGCGAAAGGCATCGACGGGCCGTGGGGCGTTCTCGACCTCACCTGGACCGGCCTCCCCGAGGCCTGGGGCCGACGGGAGTTCACCGGGCCACTCGGAATGTTTGACATCACCTGGCTCGGGCTACCCCTTTTTGCCATGGCCATTCTTTATGGCCTGACCGCGAGCCGGTTTCTTCTGAAAGACCGCCGGCCGCCGATGAGCCGAAGCGACGACCCCCGGCAATACTCACTCGAGATGGTGGTCGAGCCTGGGAGTAACCTCGTAGGCCGCACGATCGAGGCGGCCGGTCTGCGGCATCTCGACGGGCTTTTCTTGATGGAGATCGATCGTGCAGGGCACGTGATCGCAGCGGTCTCGCCCACCGAACGGCTCGAGGCAGGAGATCGGCTCGTGTTTGTGGGCGTGATCGATTCGGTCGTAGAGCTCCAGAAGGTTCGCGGGCTGAGGCCAGCGACCGATCAGGTGTTCAAACTCAACGATGCGCGAAGCGAGCGACAACTCGTGGAGGCGGTCGTGTCGAGTACGTGCCCGCTCGTGGGCCGCACGATCCGTGATGGCCAATTTCGATCGACGTACGGCGCTGTCGTCATCGCCGTTGCCCGCGACGGTGAGCGACTGCGAACGAAGATCGGCGACATCACCCTCGAGCCCGGCGACACGCTTCTCCTCGAGGCCGGGCCTGCCTTCCTCCAGCGGCAGCGAACGAGCCGCCACTTCTACCTCATGAGCGAGATCACGGGCGCATCACCACCACGGCATGACCGAGCGTGGATCGCGTGCACCGTGCTCGCCGGCATGGTGTTTGCCGTGGCCATGGATCTCCTGCCGATGGTCACGGCGGCATTGGCTGCTGCCGGGGTCATGGTGGCCACGCGATGCCTCACCTCGACCGAGGCTCGGCGATCGATCGAATGGAATGCTCTTCTCCTGATCGCGGCCAGCTTCGGCCTGGCCCAGGCGATGCAGACGACGGGGCTTGCCAGCTCCATCGCCGAAGCCGCCGTGGCCGCGGCTGGAAACAATCCGCTCCTTGTTCTCGCGACGATCTATGTCGTCACGATGCTCACGACCGAGCTCATGAGCAACAACGCCGCGGCGGTGCTCAACTTCCCGATCGCCTGGCAGACCGCCGAGCAGCTCGGGGTTCATCCACTCCCCTTCATCATGACGATCACGGTGGCGGCAAGCTGTGGCTTCGGCACGCCGATCGGCTACCAGACCAACCTCATGATCTATGGGCCGGGTGGCTACAAGTTCACCGATTATGTCCGCTACGGCGGGCCCCTGAACCTCCTCGTCATGGCAGCGACGATCGCTCTGGCGCCACTCATCTGGCCGCTGGCGCGGTAGCTTTTGCGTTTGGCCACGACAGGAGCGTACGCTAATGGGTTGGTTGGCCCACTGATTCGGCGGCCACCGGCGGCATGAGCGAAATCCTCTTCCAATACTATCCGGTTCGGCTCACGACCTGGTTCTACCTGGCGTCGCTGCTGTCGATCGCGCTGTTCTTCAAATTCAACCGCGTCTGGAGTGTCCGCAACCTCGACCTCCTGGGCCTCATCTTTTTGGCGCCGGGCCTTGTGGCGCTCGAGTACGTCGGGGAGACGGAGTCGGTCAAGATCGCGGCCCGCACGCTTGGCTTCGCCTGGATCTTCGCCGTCTCCGGGGCGTTCCTCGTGCGAATGCTCTTCGACTCGATGATGGTTCGCCGGCCGCTGCTTGAGCCCAACCTCACGACTGGCGGCCTCGTGTTCCTCGGAAGTTCGCTCCTGGTGTTCCTGCTCGCAAACGTCGTTAACTCGAAGCCTCAAAAGCAGGACGTGGAAAGCGCTGCCGCCGCGGCTCGTCTGCGGAATCCGGCCGCCCAACAAGACCCGGCCAATCCTCGAGAGGCCGACCAGCTCGCGCGGTATGGCCCCGGCTACCCACTGCTCTTTCTCTTGCCGCAGGTTTCGACCCAGCGGTTCTTCGCGACCGCCGCCGAGCCAGCCCCCGACGAAGCCTCACTCCGAGCGATCTACGAGACGACCGCCCGGGTGATGGCGATCCTCTCGCAGCTCGCGATCGTCGCTGGGATGGTGGTCATCGGCTGGAAACACTTCGAGAGCGTGAAGCTCGGGATCGCCGCCGCGGTCCTCTACCTGCTGCTCCCCTACACGGCCTGGATGAATAGCAGCGTGGATCATGTGCTCCCCGGAGCGCTCGTCCTCTGGGCCGTCGTCGCCTACCGCCGTCCATTCGTCGCTGGAGCGCTCCTCGGCCTTGCCATCGGCACGATCTATTATCCGGTCTTTCTCTTGCCGCTCTGGTGCAGCTTTTATTGGGAGCGGGGCGTGCGGCGGTTCGCGGCCGGCGTTGGGACTGCCCTTCTGGCGCTCGTGGCAGCGCTATGGCTCACATCGCCCGACACGGCGGTGTTTCTCGGGCAGTTGCGGCAGATGTTCGGCTGGATTTTCCCAAGCGATGTGTCGCTCGAAGGGTTCTGGGCGCTGCCGTCAAGTGACGGCGTGTTTCGTCTGCCGGTGCTCGCCGCGTTCATCGCCATGATGGCGACGCTTGCGATTTGGCCGTCACCCAAGAACCTCGGCACGCTCATGAGCTGCACGGCTGCCGTGCTTCTCGGCACCCAATTCTGGAAGGCCCACAACGGTGGCCTCTTCATGGCCTGGTGGCTGCCGGTCCTCCTGCTCGTGGTCTTTCGACCGAATCTCGAAAACCGCGTGGCGCTGCTCATGCTCGACGCCGAATGGTTTCCGCGGCGTCGGGCTTCCACGCCGCCAGCCGGCCGCGTCGCCTGATCGCGTGTCGAGCAGTCAGTCGCGCCGTGGATCAAAGTCGGCCGGCAGCGCCCGCTCATTGATGAGCCACGCCTGCCATGCCGCAGCGTTCCACTCGAAGTTCGCACCCGTGAGCGCTACGAGGGCCTCGAGCACACGGTCATTGCGAACCCGCACGATCTTCTTCTTTCGGCCGCCGCCCATCGAGAGGCCACCTCCCGCCGGCGTGAACGTCGCGCTCGTCGAGCCTTCGGCCGCCCCACTGGTCATGACGACATGATTGGTCTCGAGCGCGGCGATCAGCGGCACGATCGCCGACGAGTCACCGAGCCGCCCGAGAGCCTCCGCAGCGCGGTTCACCTGCGCGTTGTCGGCACTCGCGAGAGCTGATGCGAGGATCGGAACGGCCTGGTGTGAACCGACCCGTACGAGCTGTTCCGTGGCCGCGATCCGTGTCTCACGATCGGCATGGTCGAGGGCCGTGGCCACAAGCACCATGAGGGCATCGGGCGTGCGAATCCGAGCAAGCGATTCGAGATACCAGCTCCGCACCTGGAAGACCGGCTCGGTGGTCAATCCCGACGCCAGGGCTGCCACCGCAAACGGATCAGAGATCTCACGAATCTCCTCGGCAGCCTGCGTCGCGGAAGCCTTGTCGAGGGATCGTCGGAGACGCTCGAGACGGCCAAACCACTGCCTGCTCGCGAGGTGGGCCGCTTCATCTCGCTCGATAAGCTCGATCTCCTGCGCCGTCCGCCAAGCCCCTCGATACCGAATAAACCCCATCGTCGCCATCCGGTCCGCCGGCGTCTCGGCCGGGGCGTCGTCAGCGCGACCCGATACGCTCGTTCCAAGCAGAATCGCTGCGACGGCGATCACCCAACAAACGACGTGAGAACGCTTCATACCCATCATCATAACGCGGCCGAAAGGGCCACAACCTCCGGGGCATAGAGAATGAGAGACGAGTGCCTCGCGGATTCACCCCCCGGAGTCCTGAACCTCTGGGGCAGGACAATGCGGTACGAATGCCACACGGATTTTTCCTGTCCCGGAGGTGCAGGGCTCCGGCGGGGCATGGATGCCCGTCAGCCGATGAAACAGCCCCGAAAACTCGCTCGTCCGTTTCACGCGATGCGTCTATTTGTTAGAACCCGCCGACATTCATCGTCACACGCCCCTCTCATACCATGACCGCTTCCTGGCCGACCGTCGCGATCGTGGGCGTTGGCCTCGTCGGCGGATCGATTGGCCGGGCGCTCCTCACGCGTGGCCTTGCAAACACCGTCATCGGGGTAGGCCGCTCACGGGAGTCGCTGAATCGGGCCAAGCGGGCCGGTGCGGTCACCGAAATCTCTCTCGACACCGACGCCGTAGCCGCGGCCGACCTCGTCGTGATTGCCACCGGAGTCGCGGCAATTCCCGACATCCTCGAGCGGGTCGATGTGGCCGTGTGCCCCGGCACGCTCATCACCGACGCCGGCAGCACGAAGGCTTCGATCGTGGCCGCGTGGGAGCGCGGCCGCAAACGTCGCCGGGGCCGCTTCGTCGGATCACATCCACTCGCCGGGAGTCATCGCCGCGGCCCCGAGGCGTCAGACCCCAAGCTCTTCGTGGGCCGTGTCGCCATCGTCACACCTGCCGCCGCGACCCCTGCTGACGACGTCGAGGCCGTGGCTGGAGTGTGGTCATCGCTTGGAGCCACGGCGTATGTGATGAACCCACGCGAGCATGACAAGATGCTCGCGGCCACGAGCCACGCGCCGCATGCGATCGCCGCGGCCGTGGCTGCCTCGACGCCGCCCGGTCTGGCTACGATGGGGCGTCTGTAACGCGTCGTTGATTCAGGAGGAGGTCGAACGTGCCGATCGTGAGGGTTGAGATGTTCTCGGGAAGGACGCACGCCCAGAAGCAGGAACTCGCACGAGCGATCACCGAAGCGGTGGCGAACATCGCCCACACGACGCCGGAGCAGACGATCGTCGTCTTCCGGGATGTGGCGCGGGAGGATTGGGCCGTCGCGGGCACGCTGGCATCGGACGAGGAGTGAGTCATAGGGTGTTCGCCGATAGGTGAGGGGCGCCGCGGAACCCATACTGGATCATCCGGGCGGGCGGCGCGAGCCTATGTGATCGGGTGGATGCCGCTCCGCGAACAGCAAGTTGACGAGGGCGTGCCCGCGCCGTGTCAACCCGGCCCAAACAAGACGGCAGGACGGCAAGATGCTCTGGTATACTCCATCCAGACGCCCCCCGTCTCCGCCTGACAGCTTCCCTGGGGGTAAAGGTTAGGTATGCGCATGAGTTCTCGCTGGCTGCGGAACAGCTTCATTTACCTTCTGATCCTGGTAGCGGTGATCGCGATCGTCGTCTCGTTCTTCCGGGACGGCGACGACACGAAGACGGTCGACTTCAGCGAAGTCGTGGCCGCCGGCCGCGCCGGGACGCTCGAGAGCCTGGAGATCTCCGGGAAATCGGTCACCTACCGGCTCGAGAACGACGAGCAGAAGTACAAGTCGCGCGTCGGCGACAACACAGACATCGAGCGGACGTTGAGTGAAAACGGCGTCGAACTTGGTGGCAGCGAGCCGAACTCCGTCGCGATCAAGTACAAGAGCCCGCCGGCGTTCGGCAACTGGATCGGGCTGATGATCAACTTCCTGCCGCTGATCATCTTTGGCGCCATCCTGATCTTCATGATGCGCCAGGCGCAAGGTTCGAACAGCCAGGCGATGAGCTTCGGCAAGAGCCGCGCCCGCATGTTCACCGGCAGCAAGACGACGGTGACGTTCGCCGATGTCGCCGGTGTCGATGAGGCCAAGGAGGAACTGGCCGAAGTGGTCGAGTTCCTGAAGTACCCGGAGAAGTTCGCCTCGCTGGGC
>JBGTKO010000296.1:0-5101 GCA_041744595.1 Pirellulales bacterium | reverse complement strand
GCTTCGCGGGGGACCGACGCGAGCGAGTCAGCGGCGGCAATTTCGGCCGCCCGGTTTTTGAGGCCGTCTCTCAGCCTCACGATCGGTGCCTTGTCATGCGCGTAGACCACTCTCACTCGCGCCGCTGCCCGCTCGCGGGCGAGCCGCGTGGCGTCCGGGTCTGGCTTGTCAAACGCCACCCGCGACACCGCGCCATGAACCGGCACCGCGTTGAGCCGGTAACCAAACGGCTCGGACCAGCCCTGGAGGAGCACGAGCAGGACCACCGACGCAGCGAGACAAAGCCCCAGCCGGAGGAGCACATCGGGCCGTGCCATCCGTTCCGCCAGCATCCGCCAAAAGCCGTGAGGCAGATCGAGCGAACCAGATCGACGGCTGCGGCGACGGGTTGTTGGGGAACCGAGTGGCATAGCGTTACCGGTCGTAGGCCTCCACGATCCGCTGGACGAGTGGATGCCGCACGATGTCGGTCTTGCCGAGCCGCACATGGCCGAAGCCATCCACGCCGTGGAGCCGCCCCATCGCATCGACGAGCCCGCTCGTGCGATCGGGTGGGAGGTCGATCTGTGTCGTGTCTCCCGAGATCACCATCTTCGAGCCCATGCCGAGCCGCGTGAGAAACATTTTCATCTGCGAGACGGTGGTGTTCTGTGCCTCGTCGAGAATGATGAAGGCGTTGTTGAGCGTGCGGCCTCGCATGTAGGCAAGCGGTATCATCTCCACAACGTCCTGCTCCGTGAGCCGCTTGAGCTGCTCGTAGTCCATCATCTCGCGGAGGGCATCCATGAGCGGTCGCAGATACGGATTGATCTTCGCCTGGAGATCACCGGGCAGAAACCCGAGGCTCTCCCCTGCTTCGACGGCCGGTCGCACCAGGACGATCTTCTTAACCTGCTCAGCACGCAGCGCCGACACCGCGAGTGCCACCGCGAGAAACGTCTTGCCGCTCCCCGCCGGGCCTGTGCAGAGGACGATGTCATGCTCACGGATGGCCTGAACGTAGGCCGCTTGGCCGGCCGAACGGGGCGAGAGCTGACCACCTGGTCGCTGTACCTCGATCGGTTCATGCCGGAGCGGCGGCTCTTCGCCAGTCGCGATTGCCAGGAGCCGGCTGACCTCGTCGCCTGAGACGCTGCCTCGGTCGCGGGCGATCCGGTCGAGCTCCTCGAAAACCTCAGTCGCACGGGCCACTGCGTCGTCGTCGCCTTCGATGTGGATTGCGTCACCACGGGCAGAGATACCCACGCCGAGGACGTCCCGAATCCGGCGAAGGTGAGCGTCTTTGGGCCCGAAAATCGTGCCAAGCCGCTTCGTATCGACAACCGCAATGGTGGAACGGGGCATCGAAAGACCGCAGCGGCTGCTTGTACCGGCGGCGTATGGGGACGGAATGACGAGTCCAACACTTCATACTATAGCTCAAGGTGCGGGGCGATCTGGGTTCCTGCCACCGCGGCATCGTTTTTGGCCGCATTTCTGCCAGGGGTCAGGTTGCCAGGCCTCCCACGGCCCAGAGTGCCCACGCCACGGGGGCGGCGAGGAGTGTGGCGTCGGCCAGATCGAGGAAGCCGCCAAGTGCCCCGAGCGAGGCTCCGGAGTCTTTGGCCTCGAGCTCTCGCTTGACGAGCGACTCGGCGAGGTCACCGAGCATGCCGGCGATACCGACGGCCAAGCCATAGAGAAGCCATCCGCCCCAGGGTTGTCGCGCCGGTGAAAGTTTCAGGGCCACGAGGACGATCCACGCGATTGCGACCGACGCGGCAAGCGACGCGGCAGCTCCTTCCCATGTCTTGCCCGGACTCAACAGCGGCGTCATCCGATTCCGCCCGACAAACGAGCCGACGAAGTAGGCGGCAATGTCGCCCACCTTCACGACCGCAAGCATGCTCGCGAGTGGAAGGAGGGACGAGTTGCCTGAAGCATCAGGAAGGAGACGAAGCCGCAGCATGAATGCCAGCGGCAGCCCGATGGCCGCTGTCGTGGCGAATCCAGCGGCAAGCCGCGAGACCGCGCTTGCCGACCTCCGGTAGGCTGCGATCTCGACGATGAACATCACCGCCAGGACGCCCGAGAGGGACAGCGCGAGCAGGTCCATGCTGCTCGTGGTTGACAGCGACGAAAGCGTGTCGGCGAGTGGCACGAGCGCCACGGCGGCGGTCGATACCGGCACGAGGAGTGGTCGAAGAAACAATCCGCGGGCGGCTGCCATCCGCACGACTTCGACGGCGCCTCCCGCAGCAATGGCCACGGCACACGGCGCGAGCCACCAGCCTGGTCGCGCATCGAGAAACCCCGTGGCATCTGCCCACGCGATCCCGCCGAACCCGGCGGCGACCAGAGAACCGAAAATCGCTCGCTGGACGAGCGACCCTGGGCTGGGCGGCGATGCCGACGTGGTCTTCACGACTGGCCGATCCCTCCAAAGCGTCGATCGCGAGCAGCGAAGGCTTCAAAGGCTTCATCGAGATGCGGTTCCGCAAAATCGGGCCAGGCGACGGGCGTTACCCAAAACTCGGCGTAGCTGATCTGCCACAACAGAAAATTGCTCACCCGCATTTCGCCGGCCGTGCGAATGAGAAGGTCAGGGTCGGGCATGCCGACGGTGGTCAGTCGTGAGGCCACCGCCTCCTCGTCAATCGATTCAGGGTCGAGCCGACCAGCGGCCACCTCGCGAGCGAGTGTCCGCGCCGCAGCCGTGATCTCGCCGCGGGCACCGTAGTTGATCGCCAGGCACAGCCGCATACCATCATTGCCCGCGCACATCGCGACGGTTTCATCGAGCTTCACGAGCGTGTCTGGCGGAAGACCTTCACGGCTGCCGATGACCGCGAGCCGCACCCGCTGCCGCATGAGGAGGTCGCGTTCCTCGACCATGTAGTGCCCGAGTAGTTCCATCAGGAATGCGAGCTCGGCAGGCGGACGCCGCCAGTTCTCACTCGACAGGCAATAGAGCGTGAGCTGCTCGATTCCCAGCCTGACACAGTGCTCGGTGACCCGCCGCACGCTCGAGACACCCTGGCGATGCCCCTCGATCCGCGGCAGCCCACGGTCCTGCGCCCAGCGACCGTTGCCGTCCATGATGATCGCCACGTGACGAGGCAGTCGCCGCGACGGAACGACTGGCACCGTGGTCGTGGCAGGCGTCGGCGGTGCGGCCTCCGCCGTCAGGCTCCGGCCCCGGGACTGGGCTGGGGTCGTTGCCATGATGCCTTTGGCGAGACAGAGGAAGGGGCGTCGCAGAAGATCGTCTGCTCGCGGTCGGGGCCGACTGACACGATCGACACGGGCCGGCCGACAAAGTCGGAGATGGCCGCGACGTAGCGACGGGCTTCGGCCGGAAGATCAGCCTCGCGACGCACGGTATCGAGCTCGCCGGGCCAGCCGGCGAACCGCTCGTACACCGGTACGGCGCGTTCAAGGTCGGCGATCTGACTCGGAAACTGCGTGACCCGCTTGCCATCGATCTCGTACGCCGAGCAGACGAGGATCTCGTCGAGGCCGCCGAGCACATCGAGTAGCATCACGGCCAGTTCATCGACGCCGGAGAGCCTCGCCGTGTAGCGAGCGGCAACGGCATCAAACCAGCCGCATCGCCGCGGCCTTCCGGTGACGGTGCCATACTCACGCCCCCGCTTCCGAAGATGTTCGCCGACGGCGTTCTCTTGTTCAGTCGGAAGCGGTCCGCCGCCCACGCGAGTCGAGTAGGCCTTCACGACCCCGATGACACGCTCGACCCAGCGGCCCGGAACACCCGACCCAGCAGCCACGCCGACGCCGGACGAGTTGCTCGAGGTCACGAACGGGTAGGTGCCGTGGTCGACATCGAGGAGCGCTCCTTGGGCACCTTCGAAAAGCAAGCGGCGGCCTGCCTCGACGGCGTCGAGGAGAAAGGCCGTGGTGTCGGTCACATAGGGCCGGAGCCTCTCGGCAAAGGCGGCATACTCCCGGTGGATGGCGACAGGATCGAGCGGTGCGGGTGACTCATGCTGCCATGACTCGAGCATCCGGTTCTTGAACGATGTGACATGCGCGATCCGATCGGCGAGGTCACTCTGATAGAGGTCGCCCAGACGGATCGCGAGCGCACGGCCCACCTTGTCGCGGTAGCAGGGACCGATGCCGCGGCCGGTCGTGCCGATGGCACCGCCGCCAGAGAGGCTCGCATCGAGAACATGGTCTTCGGCCACGTGCCAAGGAAAGACGACATGCGCCCGGTCGCTGATCTGGAGCTTCCCGGCGATCGTGACGCCTCGCGCCTCGAGGCCGTCGATCTCCTTGATGACGCTCGCAGGATCGAGCACGACGCCGCCGGTGATGACGCAGTCGATCCCATCGCGGAGGATGCCGCTGGGGATCAGCGAGAGCTTCCAGGTCTGGCCGCCGGAGACGACAGTGTGGCCGGCATTGGCCCCGCCGGCGTAGCGGACGACAACGTCGTGCTGCCCGGTGAGAATATCGACGAGCTTGCCTTTGGCCTCGTCACCCCATTGCAGACCGATGACACAGGTACCGGGCACGGATCAAAAACCTCCTCGACTTTTCCTGGAACAAAAAGGAGGTTTCGCAGGCAGAACCTCCTGTCAGAGTGTAAAACCGCTGAAAAACAGGTCAAGCTCGCAGAATGAAACCGCAGTCCGGTACCGTCCTCCACGTCACTCCCGAGTCCGCTGGCACGACGCTCGCGGCCTTCCTTCGGGCCGAACTCGCTGGCGCGAGCTGGTCGCGAGTCCAGAAACTCGTGCTTGGCCGGCATGTGCTCGTGCATGGGAATATCGCGACCGACATCGCGCGGCGGCTCAAAGAGGGCGAGGTCGTGAAGGTGCTCGAGGCGGCAGCTCCAAAGCCACCAGGCCCGAAAGACGTGCGGATCGTTCACCTCGACGACGACGTTGTGGTGGTGGACAAGCCTTCGGGCGTGACGACGACGCGACACCACGAGGAGCGAAGCTGGCCAGCCCGTCGTCGTCAGATTCAGCCAACGCTCGACGAGATTGTGCCCGATGTGATCCAGGCGCAGCTCGCCACTCGACGTCCGCCGGGCGGGCCGCGTCGAGGCAAGGTATCCGCCCCGCAGCCGCGACGGAGGGTGCCACCGGTTCGC
>JBGTKO010000295.1:0-2314 GCA_041744595.1 Pirellulales bacterium | reverse complement strand
GGCGGCAGAGCTCGGTGCCAAGATCGTCGCCGCTGAAGTCGAGCATCGCTGGCAGGTGCTTGCCGACGCCGCGCGGAGCCCCATCCTACGGGAAGCCCTTGCCTCTCAGGAAGAACCCAGGGAGCTCGTGGTAGACCAGCGACAACAGCTCCAGGCCTGGCTCGACGGCTACTTTGCCCGACACCAACGGTCCCTGCGATTCCAGAGCCTGTTCATTACGGATGAAAACGGCATTCAGGTCGCCCGTTCCCCCTACTCCGCCGAAACAATTGGACACTGGTGGGGCTACCGAACCTACTTTCACGGCGGCCCGCACGACCTGGATCCAAGCACCCCTCGCGACGAGCTTCGGCCGGCTCGCCATGAGATTCTTTCGGCGGTCTATCTCAGCGAGGGCACCGAGGAGCTGTCGGTGGCGTTTTCGGTGCCGATCTGGAGCCACGACCATGGCCATCCCGAATCGCAGGTCGTGGGGATGCTTTCGATGAGCCTCGCCATGGGGGACTTCACCGAGATCGAAACCCAGGTGGGCGATGCGTTTCTGATTGATATCAGGGAGAGTCGCATCGGCGAAACAAACCGACGTGGGCTCGTGCTCTACGACTCCCGCGGTCAGCGTTCTGGAGTCCGGGCCAGCGAGGATCCTTCAGACTTGGCGTGGCTCGATCGAGACTCCGTCGAGCGGGCTGACCGGTTGACCACACTTCTCCGTCGCACCACTCGTCACGGAAGCCGGCTGGCCGTAGCTGCCGGCTGGTGGGGAGACGTTCCCGACCCTGTGCGGCCCCACGATCGTGCCGCGGCCACCGCGGCCTGGCCGGTCAAGCTCCGAACCGGGGAGCAGATCCCGTGGCTCGTGCTGGTGCGACAGCGGTAAGAGGTTCTGTCTCGAGTCCTCAGGTTGCTCACGGCAGTCGTCAGGCCCATTTGCTTTTTCGCGAAGGGAACTCCGTAGGATGTCTGAAGATGTTTTTCGAGGCATTTCGCCGACGGCCATTTGCCTCGCTGCGTTCCGATCCGCCTGGGCTCTGATCTTTTCACATGAGGGTAACGTGATGGGCATTCGACTAATCGGGATTCTTCTGGCGGCCACGAGCCTGCCATGGGTGACCAGTGCGGCAGTGGCCGCTGAATTGCCAGAGGCGGCTGCTGAATGCCCCGAGGCCGCCGCTGAATGCCCAGAGTCTGCCGCTGAAAGCCCCGAGGCTGCCGCTGAAAGCCCCGAGGCTGTCGCGATTGCGGAAGTTTGCGAGAGCGGCGCGCGGCTGCTGACCGCCTTTAACGCCGGGAGTGTGGATGAGGTCTCGGCCATCTTCCTGCCGGACGGTGAGCTGGTCGATGAGGAAGGAACCGTCAACCAGGGCGAGGTGGAAATCAAAGAATTGCTGACGGCGTTCTTTGAAAAGTTTCCTGGAGCGAAACTGTCCACAGAGATGGAATCGGTTCGCGTGATAGGGCCAATCGCCATCGAAGACGGCACTCGCACGATTACCATCGAGGATGGCTCGGTGACGTCGCAGTTTCGCTACATCGCCGTCTGGTCGAAGTCCGACCGCGGGTGGCAGCTCGCCTCGTGCCGCGATATTGCGGATGATCCCGCTCCCACGCCGCACGAATTCCTCGAGCCGCTGGCGTGGCTCGAGGGCGAATGGATGAACGAAGGGGCCGACGGCAAAGTTGCGATCGACTTCCGCTGGTCGGAAGACAAAAACTTCCTGCTCGGTACGTTTGAGATCAACCCCGCCGACGCCCCGCCGCGTCGCTCGGTGCAGCGGATTGGTTGGGATCCGGCCGCCTGCCGAATTCGCTCGTGGCTCTTCGACGCCGACGGCGGCTTTTCCGATGGGTACTGGACGGTGGTGGACGAAGAGGTGGTCATCAAGAGTTCGTGCGTGAATCCGGATGGCTCAACGGCATCGGCAACGCTGACACTCCTCCCCGCGGGTACCGATCGCTTCACGATTTCCGGCACCGATCGAATCGTTGGCGAGGAGCGGGAAGAGGATTTTGAAATCAACGTCGTGCGTCGTCCGCCGGCGACCAAGTGCAAGAGCGAGTGACGCCCTTGCCAACCGGAGAAAATTCGATTAATACAAAATACATGGTCTCGATTGCGGTTCTTCTGGCGACGATTTCGCTGGCCGCCACGATTGCCACGGCGAACCAGCGTGGCGGTCGCGGTGAGGGCAGGGGTGGAAACGCCGGTGGGGCACGCCCGTCAATGGGGCAGGTGGGCGGAGGTGGCGGACGCCCTTCGACGGCAGGCAGGGGCCAAGCAGCGTCTCGCCCGCAAGCGTCTCGCCCACAAGCGTCT
>JBGTKO010000294.1:0-1969 GCA_041744595.1 Pirellulales bacterium | reverse complement strand
GCGAAGAAGTGCCGTCGGGCGTCGTGCTGCGGGACGAGCTGCTGCGAGCCAGCTTGCTGCTCCGAGCCCGACTGCTGCTGCGATCCGGGCTGCGGCTGCGAGCCTGACTGCTGCTGCGAGCCGGCCTGCAAGGCGGCTCCTGACTGCTCGGCTTCGATCTCGAAGCCGGCTAAGGTAGCCCAGGTGAGTCGGACGGTCGCCGCAAAGTGATCGAACGTCGATAGGTGCCTGAGTGACCTATTGACTGCGTTCAGCCAGTGAGCACGGCCCAGGGGGAAACCCCTGGGCCGTCTCTATTGATCGACAGCTCCAGTCGCGGCCGTGCTGCTAAGCAGAGTCGCGCGCCGCGAGACGCCCAAGGCCTGATGGCTCGGTCGCCGCCCTCGCGAGCGACTCGGCTCGAGCAGCCAATCGCTCACCCTCCTCGAGGTATTGGCCAAGCCCCTCGGCGGCGCTTGCGAAGTCGGCGAGGAATGGATCGACAAGGCCCGCTTCCGGCAAACGTGCGACGAGCATACCGATATCGCGATCGAGGCCCGCTCGCACCAGCGATAAGACCATCCAGCGGAGGACGAGCCCCCAGAGAATCACCCAGATGATCGCCTCTTGGAGAAAGCCGATGCTTGACACGGGCCGGCCCTCCCAAAGGTTGCCATGGAAGAAGCTCCAGCCTGCCCGCACGAGGACGAACACCAAAAGCCCCGAGAAGAGTGCCTCGAAGATCCAGTGAACGACACGGCTGCCGAGTCGACCACGACGGCCAGCCACGAGCCGATCGATGCCGGTCGCGAGCCACGCACCGGTGCGGCCCACCATGTCATCAACCGTGGCAGGAAGGTTCGCAGGAGCGAGCCGCGTCCGCCCCACAAGCGGTTCGCCCACGGCCGCCCGTGAGGCGAGTCCGCCAAGCACGCTCCGCGACTGTTCGACTTCCGCCGCAGGCAGGCCAAGCTCCTCGACCGACTGCCAGCCACCGCGACGAGCAGCAAGGTCAGGTGACTGCCCGGCGAGCAGCCGTCCGACCAAGCCGCCAGACGGCCGCATCCGTTGCCAGAGTGAACCGAGTGCCGCGATCACATGGAGGAACGTGGCAAATGGTCCGCCGTGCCAGCGATCGAGCACCTCGTCGGCGATGAGTCGCTGCCAGGCACTTCTTCCCGCGACGAGCTTCGCGGTCACGCCTCGCGCGAGGATGCCTTCGAGTCGCAGCCGCTCCTTCACGACGCCCTCGCCGAGCGCGGCCGCCGGCTGAATAAATTCTGCAAGCTGCCCGCGAGCCTGCCGTGTAAACCAGTTCGCGAGATCGAGGGCGCCGGTGCGACGGACACGGCGGGCTGCACGGCCCACCAGCTCGCCATCGATCGCAGACACGAGTTCGCGAAAGCCCGCCTCAGGTTCGAGACCTGCGGCCGCGCGGGCCGCCGCATCAACCGCATCGAGCCTGAAAATCCGCGGCACGACAAAGCCCTGGGTCTCGAGCTCCCGTCGCCAGTCGTCGCGGATGTCGGGATCGCGGGAAGCGTGGGTCTGCACGAAGAGCAGTGGTCGCCCCGGCGCATAGGCCGCGACTTCCCGGGCCACGATCCAGGAGCGGTATTTTTGAACCGTGGCGACGAGGAGGAGCACGTCGCAGGCAGGGAGCACACGTTCCAGGAGGTCGCGGTTTCGGTTCCTCGCACTTGGCCGTGGGTCAGCCGGATCGGCCGGGCCATCCGCCTGCGTATCAGGATCGGGGCAATCGACCAGCACGAGGTTGGCAACAGTTGGCGATTCACTTCGCACGATCCGCGCGTGCATCTCGTCAACTGGAAGCCACGACAGATCGACGTCGGCCGCCGTCACCACGACCGGGTTCACGGTCGTGGGACGGGCCACGTCGCCGGCGGCCGTGACCTCCGCGCCGGCCAGCGCGTTGACAAGCGTGCTCTTGCCCGTGCCCGTGCCACCGATCACACCCACGACAAGCACC
>JBGTKO010000293.1:0-13442 GCA_041744595.1 Pirellulales bacterium | reverse complement strand
AGGAAGGGCCTTCTTGACCTCCTCGTCGTAGAAGCTCCGGAGGTCAACGTTCCATGGATACCCGTCCTTTTCGAAGATCGCAGCCGCATGGGGAGCTCCGACGGCCATCAGAAAGAGCGCCATGGGAAGAATCCAGGCCTTATGCCACGCTTTCCTCACCTTACGGTCTGTCGTTGTGGTGGTCGGTTTGGTCATGGCGCACTCTCTCCGGGGCATGTCGCGGCATGTGATGCCATCTTATTCTCCGCATGGCTGAAAAATTATTCTCGGGAAGGCCGAAAACCCTGTCAATCAGCCAATTGTTCAGGTTTCTCGAGCCTCCGCTACACTCGAATCGCCTTTGGAGTCTCGAGCGATGGACCACGGCCGGCATCCGATCATCTTCTTTGGACGGGTCGTCGCATGGTGTTGCGTTCTTGTTGCTTGGAGCTTGTCCGGGATCGTCCGTGGCGATCGCGTCGAGCTCCTCGATGGACGCGTCTTGGACGGACGTTTCGCTCGACTCCCCGGTGTGGCAATCGACCCGGTGGAGGCAGCCCACCGGCCCGTCTCGCCAAGCGAACCTATTCTCATGTGCGATGACGAGCTTGCCCGGACGATGGTGTCGAAGAAACAGGTCCGGGCCGTCGAAGAGGCAGTCGTCGATCCCGGCATGGAGCGGATTCGTATCCCCCAGAGAGTCGCCAATGGCGGCCGTGTGGTCGCAGGCGTGGGTGCCATTCTGGGAGTCACGCCTTTTGATGAGTTCGGCCGGCGGGTGCTGACGCTCGCCACAGCTAGCGGAAATCTCGATGTGGTCCAGGGCATCACGGAAATTACGCCTCGTTGGACCAGGGTGCAAGGAGTCCAAACCGAGAAACCCCTCCAGCTCGACATGCGGTTGGCGACCACGTCGATCCCACGGAATGTGCTCGAACGGGTGATCGCGAAGCAGGTCGATCCCACGAACGCCGACGAGCGGCTGCGGGTTGTCCGGCTCCTTGTGCAGGCCGACCGTTTTGATGATGCCAGGCTGGCGCTCGACGGCGTGCTCGAGTCGTTTCCAGAGCTCGCCGACCTCGCGGCAGAGCAAAAGACCCTCGGTCGCTTCGCCGCTCGGCAGCTCCTTGACGAGCTTCTGGCACGGGCGAAAGTTGGCCAAGATAGGCTGGTCATGGCACTTCTCGAATCATTTCCTGTCGAGAACGCCGACGGGGAGCTCCTCGAGGAGGTTCGAGAAACGCGGGACGCATACCGGCAGCGAAAAAATCGGGCCGCGGCGATCGTGGCCGCGCTCCGAGAACGTGCCGGTCGCCTCGAAACCGATGTTGCCAAGGAGGCTACCGCAGCGATCGACGAAATCCAGCGAGAGCTCTCCCTTGGCGCACTCGAAAGGCTTGCCACATTCGAGCGGGTTGGCCTCGATGCCGAACTTCCGCCCGATCGCGCGGTGGCCATTGCGATCAGCGGCTGGCTCCAAGGGGCGGCCGCAGGCGAAAGCAACCTCAAGCTCGCGCTCTCCGCACGGCGGCTCCGTGATCACATTCGGGAGTATGTGAACGCTGCCACCGAGCCGGCCCGCGGCAGCATCCTCGACCGGATGCGACAAGAAGAGGCGTTTTCGGTCGATACACTCGCCGCCTTGACCGCCGGGATGCGGCCTCCTGTCGATCCACCACCCCCTCGATCACCAGGGCTCTACGAGTTGGAGACCCCGGGCCCGGAAGGAGAACCAATTCGCTGCCTCGTGCAACTGCCGCCGGAATACGACCCACTGCGGCGATATCCGGCAGTTGTCACGCTCCACGCATCCTGGTCGACCCCGCTCAACCAGATCGCGTGGTGGGCCGGAATGCCCGGCCCGGATGGTGTCCGTCAAGGGCAGGCCGCCCGGCATGGCACAATCGTGATCGCCCCGGCCTGGGCCCGTGAACACCAGACCGCCTACGAGTATTCGGCCAAGGAGCACGCGGCCGTTCTCGTCTCCCTCCGAGCAGCGCTTCGGAGTTTCTCGATCGACACCGACAAGGTTTTTCTCTCCGGGCACTCAGGAGGGGGCGATGCCGCGTGGGATATCGCGCTGGCCCACCCCGATCTCTGGGCAGGGCTTGTCGCGATCGTGCCCTCGGCTGGCCGTTTCGTCACGCATTACTGGCCCAACGCGAGCACCCTGCCTGTGTATATCGTGGGAGGCGAGCTCGACAGGCTCCGCCTCCAGCAGAATGCGATCGACCTCGACCGCTACTTCTCCAAGGGGTACGACACGACGTATGTCGAGTACCGCGGACGGGGCCACGAGCACTTCTCGGACGACATCCTGCGCATTTTTGATTGGATGGGCCGCAAGCGACGAAACTTTTTCCCAAAGGAGTTTTCCGTCGTGACGCTCCGTCCGTGGGATTGTTTCTTCTGGTGGCTCGAGTTCGAGGGGGCGCCGCCAAAGTCGGTCGTGCTGCCCCAGCAGTGGCCCCCGGCTGCAGGATCACGGCCGCTCTCGGTCGAAGCGAAGAAGCTGGCGACCAATTCGCTTACGGTGCGGTGCGGCGCGGAACGTGTCCGCGTGTGGCTCTCACCCGAGCTCGTTGACTTCACGCAGCCCTTGGCCGTGACAGTCGATGGGCAAAAGGTGCACAAGACGCCCCCGGTCGCCGATCCGGGCGTCCTGCTGGAAGACGTGCGGCTTCGGTCCGACCGCCAACATCCGTTCTGGGCCGTGATCGAATCGACCCGCGGCCGCCCCAAGTAGGCCTATCGCCCCACAGGACTCGAAGGATTGCGGGCCACGCCCGGCTCAGACTCACCCGCACGAGGGAGTACCACGCCGGTCAAGAACCAGCCCTCGGGAAGTGTTTCAAGCACGGCCCCAGTGGTACCAAAATACTTCCGCACGACGTCGAACTCGGGGAGCTTGCTTCCGTCGAGCTTCTGCGGGCGGACGCTGCCCGGCTTACCGTCCCCGAGGATTCCATTGAGGAGCTGGCCGAAGAGACTCTGCGACTTCGGCATCGAGCCTTTGCGGAGGAGTTCGTAAGGTGCGCGAATCGAATCGTCCTCGCGACCGAAGCTACGGGCTGCGACGGAAGCGGGGGCGTACTTGGCGAGCTCTGCCATCATCGTCCGAAAGTCGGTCGCCGCGGCGAGGGTATCAATTTCACCTTCTGCCACGAGAACTTTCTCGAGCATGTCACGGTGTGAGGCAACGAGAAGGTGCCCATGGGCAACCGTGACCGTTGCGTGCGGGAGGAGCTTCTCCTCACGCTCACGGAGTCTCTGTCGGCGACTGGCAGTGTCGTCGGCATGGGTCACGCTTCCGCCAGGGGTCTCAACTTCGAGTGTGGGGATCGCATGGGACCTGTCCACAAATTGCCAGGCTGTACGACCGGCGATCTCGATCTTCTCCATGTCTCCGTCGGCGTCCATCACCTTCGCGATCGCCGCCGCCACTCGAGGTTCGTCGCGACAGGCTACGGCGATCACGAGCCGCTCGGAATCTGGACCAAGGGGTTCGACATGATCGCTGATGAGCGAGACACGGCTGCCGAGGCCGGCCACGAGCTCGGCTTCAACGTCAATCTGCGGACCATCCGGATCTTCCTTGAGGGAGGCAATGACGTCTTGAAACACGCCCTTGTCGCCGACGATGTCGTCAACGAGCGTCTCTGCTGAAGCAAAGGCCGTCTTGATATCCCATTCGAGTGCGATCCAGCCATCGACATCTCGCGGCACCCAGTCCGGCGGCGTCACGCCAGGTGCGTTCGGGAACCGCAGCATCCGCGCCGCCAAATCAAAACGCTCCGGAGAATCATGCTCGCGGCCAGCCAGCGGCGGGGCGTGGACGAACGTGTGGTGTCGCAAGGCATGCGGGCCCTCGCTGAAGGCGACGAAGCCTCCGGCACCCTTGATCGCGTCAAAGCCTTGTCGGCCGAGGATTGCCACGTGGTCTGGTCCCTTCCGTTTCTCGCGGGGCGGATTGGTTTTTTGCCACAGGCGGGCAAAGGGGAGCGGCTCGACAAACCAACGCAACGGGGCCGCGTTCGCGGGTACCACCTTGCCGGATCGGTCCATTGCAATCTGAAACGAAGCGAGCGTCTCGAGGCTGTCGGCCCGACCCCGCTCGAGGACCGCAAATGCTTGGCCTACTTGGATGGCATCATCACCGACGACAAGTGCGGACTTGGCCAACGCAAAGGCGACCCGCCGATCGCGAGGTGCCGTCGCCTGCCGCTCGTCTTGCTCGGGAGGGAGTTCGTACACCGTGAGCTCGGCCGGCGCGTCGGGAATCGTGACCTTCTTGGCTTTCCGTGTGACAAGCCGATCGCCGATCTGTCCCACGAGTTGACGTGCATACGCTTCGTGCCCGGTCGTATCAACCATGAGGACCGTGGCCATGCGGCCGGGCTGAGGCTCGATGGCCGCCACGGCAATCTCACCGCCAACCACACCGGCCAGATCCTCGAGCGTGAGTCCCAGCTTGGACAACCGCCTTTTGCTGTTGCTACGAATCTCTTCCTTGCAGCTTTCGATGAACGGCCCCATGGCCGGGTCGGCGACGAGCTGCCCGTACTGCGAACGGTCGAATCGCTCGCGAAAACCCTTGGGATCAGGGATGCTCAGCCAGGCTCGAGTTGTCGCTGGGAAGACCTTCTCGCTTGGCGGAAAACCGGCGGCGCCGGCCGCCCGCCCGAGAAGCGATCCAAGGGTCAGGATCGCAAGAGCGAGCCACCGTGAACGAGGGCTCTGAAAGGATCGATCCACGGCAAGGCTCCTGGAAAGGCTGTCAAAATCGTCACGATCCGTACAACGCGCTGACTCTGGTATCGGGCGCTGGCGACGACTTTCTCGACATATGATTGCAGACGAACTCGGAACTGTGAAAAACCGTAGCGAATGCGTCGAACAGGTAGTTTCGCAGGATCGCTCGAATCGCTCAACACCGGTCACTCAGTCTGTATGAACGCCGTTTGAGGCCCATTGGACACCTTCGTGAGGGAATCGGGCCGCCAGAGCGACCGCCACGAAGACGATCAAGGTTCAGCGAGCAAGGTTTTTGCGGCCCGGCCGTACGACGGCGGAAACGCCGACGAGGATGCCCGCGGCCGCGAGCAGGCAGGCAATGGCCGAAAGCGGTTCGACTGACCGTACCCCGGCGGGTGGAGGCAAGGTCGCCGCAATCACGGCGGGCCACCCGAAGTACACGAGATAGCGGAACGCGACGCGCAACGTGAACCGTGGCGACCCTGGCAGATGCTGCCGTCCCGCGGATGCAGCGAGGAGCCGTTGGCCCGCAACACCTCTCGGCCCAGCCATCGCTGCCGGAACGGCCAAACAGAGGAACCATCCGACGGCCACGATCGTGTAGACCCAGGCAAACTGCGGCGCGAGGAAGTAGCAATAGGCCATGGCTGCCAGCGACGACGCCTGCGCCGCGGCTAGGAGCCCACGCGAAACGCCAAGCGATGGCCCGTCAACGATGGGCGAGGGCAGGGCGGGTGACCCGCCGGAATAAAGTCGCCCCATGCCCGCCCTCGCTGACATGATTCTCGGGATCAGACGAGGCCCCGCGGCCGAACCCGCCCCTGCACCCGCAGCGGCAGTCCGAGGATTCTCATGAAGCCCTCGGCATCGGTCTGGTCGTATGACCCGCCTCCCTCCATCGACGCGATGGCCGCATCATAGAGGCTCTGAACGCTCTCACGGCTCTTCACGAGCATGTTGCCCTTGTAGAGCGAAAGCTCCACGCGGCCCGTGACGGGCTTTTGGGTTTCCTGGATGAACGCCAGCAGGGCGTCCATTTTTGCGCAGTACCAGAAGCCGTAGTACACCATCTCGGCGACCTCGGGGGAGAGGCGATCGCGGAGGTGGACAAGATCCCGATCGAGCGTCATCTGCTCCACGAGCCGGTGGGCCTCATAGAGGAGCGTCATGCCGGGCGCCTCGTAGACGCCGCGGCTCTTCATCCCGACCAGCCGATTCTCGACGATGTCGCTGCGGCCCACGCCATTGCGACCACCGATGTCGTTGAGGGCGAGGACGATCTCATGCGCCGCCATCGGTTTCCCGTTGACCGCGACCGGCACACCGGCGGCGAAATCAATCACGACTGTCTCAGGCTCGTCAGGGGCGTCCTGGGGCGACACGGTCATCCCGAACTCAACCAGTCCAAAACCATCAGTCGTCAGCTCTTCCAAGAGCCCTGCTTCGTAGCTCGTGTGAAGGCAGTTCTCGTCGGAGCTATAGGGCTTGCCCTTTGATGCCTTCACCGGAATGTTCTTGGCCTCGCAGAAGGCAATCAACTCGGTTCGGCCAGGGAACCGTTCACGAAACCGTGCGATCCGCCAAGGTGCGAGCACCGTGATGGCGGGATCGAGGGCCTCGGCGGCCAACTGAAAACGGCACTGGTCGTTCCCCTTCCCGGTGGCGCCGTGGGCAAACACCGTGCAGCCCTCCCGGTGGGCGATCTCGACACACACCTTGGAGATGAGCGGCCGCGCGATCGACGTGCCGAGGAGGTACGTGCCTTCATAGCGGGCCTGCCACTGCATCACGGGAAAAGCAAACTCGCGGCAGAGCTCCTCGCGAACGTCCACGATCAGCGACTCGACCGCTCCGCAGGTCCGCGCCTTATCGAGCGTTGCCTGCCGATCCTCGCAGGGCTGGCCAAGGTCAACGTACACCGCCACCACGTCGTAGCCCTCTTCGATGAGCCACCCAAGGATCACCGAGGTATCGAGCCCACCCGAATAGGCCAACACGCACTTCTTCTTCATCAATCCTCCTCAGCGAATCACACCTCATGGACCAAGGCCATATTGTGGCCTCCCGTTCCGAAACCGGAACCCGCCACGAGCAAAATCCGGTCGCCTCGGGTAATCCGGCCCTCCGCCATCCCCCAGCTCACGACATGTTCGAGCAGCGCTCCGGTATCGGGCGAGGCAGCGCCGGCCAGTGGCGTGACACCCCAGTAGAGCGACATCTGGCGGAGCGTGGCCGGGTTGTCGGACACACCGACGGTGGGCACAGCCCCACGTCGCTTCGACCGAGCGATCGCGGTGAGCCCAGACTTGCTGGCGACCACAAAAAGCTTTGCGTCGAGCTCGCCGGCGATGCGGCTGGCTCCATCCACCACTGCTTGCGTGATGGGATGAAGGCCTTCGACGAGAAACTCTGGCGCCGGCAGAAACTCCTGCACCGGCACGCCGGCACTTCCCCGTTCGGCCATGAACCGACCCTCCATGTATCGCCAGCGGTCGGCGAGGTATTGCTTTTCGGTCTCACGGGCGATCCGACGCATCATCTCGACCACGAGCCGCGGGTGCTCCCCAATGGCCGTCTCACCCGAGAGCATGCACGCGTCGGCACCATCGAGGATCGCGTTGGCCACGTCGGTGGCCTCGGCCCGCGTGGGGCGGCGGGCGTGGTGCATGCTATCGAGCATCTGCGTCGCCACAATCACCGGCTTCTGATACCGCTGGCAGACGCGAATGACCCGCTTCTGCACCATTGGCATGCTGGCCACGTCGGTCTCGACGCCGAGGTCACCACGGGCGACCATCACGGCATCGGCCGCATCGACGATCATGTCGAGGGCCTCGACCGCCTCCCGCTTCTCGATCTTGGCGACGACCTTCGCCTCCGAACCGCGAGTTCGCAGGAGCTCCTTGAGGAGTTTCACTTCGACAGCGGACCGCACGAACGAGAGGCTCACAAAATCGATGCCCGCTGTGGCGGCCCATTCCGCATGCCGCCAATCGTCGGCACTCATCGCCGCAACGGAGAGCCGCACGCCCGGTAGGTTCACGCCCTGCCGGCTTCTCACGGTGCCCCCTTGCACGACGCGGCACAGAACCCGCTCAGAGGTTCGCGCCATGACGATGAGGCTGATCGTGCCGTCAGCGATCATCACCGAGTCGCCGGGCGAGAGCTCATCGACGAGGGATGCGTAGGTAACCGTGAATTCCCGTGGGCTGCCTGTCTCAGGCCCGCGCACGAACGCCACTTCTTCGCCCTCGACAAGCTCGGTCGCGCCGCCCGGCAACTCGCCGAGGCGAATCTTGGGGCCGGCGAGATCGGCGAGCACCCCGACGGGGCGACGTAGCTCGTCGGAGATTGTGCGAATACGAGCGAGTGACTCGGCATGCTCTTCGAGCGAGCCGTGGGCCATATTCAGACGGAAGACATCCACACCCGCCTCGACGAGGCCGCGGATCGCCTCCTCGGAGCGAGACGCAGGACCGAGTGTGGCCACAATCTTCGTGCGAACAATATCGGGAGGGCTTGATGGAGCAGGCGTCATGGCGGGTCTCCAGGCTGCGAAAGGGAAAAGGCGGGAGGAAGCCCAGAAGGTGCCGGATGGTACCATCCCAAGAGGAATTTCCGGCAGGGACGTGGAAGGCGCGGCCGAGACCGTCCGAAGATCGCACACGGAAGGGGCAGATCATGTGGCACGGAAGGCGGGTGATCGTGGCGGGGGGCACGGCTGGATTCGGCCTTGTGCTGGGTCGCCACCTCGCCCGCGGTGGCAGCCATGTGCTCCTTGTGGGCCGATCTGGGGAGGGCGTTCGTCGGGCGCTCGAGGTCTGCGAGCGAGATGGCCCGGTCCCTCATGCCGTCCGTGGACTCACGGCTGACCTGGAACAGCCAGGTGAGGGGAACCGTGTGTCGGGCGAGGCCTTGCGGCTCCTAGGCGGCATCGATGATCTGTTCTTTTGCGTCGGCCGTTCAGGGCGAGCCGCGATCCTTCGGACTGATCGTGCGGAGCTCCAGGCCTATCTCGACGCCAATCTCCTTGCGGCGGTCGAGATCACCCGGGCCGTGGCTGAAGACATCGCCGCATCCCGCGGATACGTCGTCTATATAGGAAGCCTCGCTGGCAAGCTCGTGACGCCCTTCCTAGGGCCGTACGCCGTGGCCAAATCGGCCCTCGCCGCCTATGCCGACGCCGTTCGGCTCGAGTTGACCCCACGCGGTGGCCACGTTCTGCTCGTGTCATCGGGGCCGATCGCCCGGGCAAGCGACGACCCATCGACGGACCGTGGCACCGATCGGTACGCCGCCGACGTCGCCGCAAGTGACCTCCCGACTGAAGCTGTGGCCCCCGGTGGCACCCACGCGATCAAGCCAACCGACCCCGATCAGTTGGCGGTGCATATCCTTGCCGCATGCCGCCGCCGCGTGCCCGAGCTCACCGTTCCTCGCCGTGCCAAACTCATCGCGGGCCTCATCGAATGGTTTCCTAAGCTCGGCCGCTGGCTTCTATCTCGCGCCACAAGGTCACCTGAGCATCGCCCCCGTGTGAAGGACTGATAGCACGACCAGGCACATCCGAAGGAGGGGTTCTTCAAGGCGACATCCGTCCGTGTGATGCCGGTCCTTTCGAGGAGGTGGGGCTCACGTTTCAAGTGCCTGTCCTTCTCCCCGACCCTGCTTTTCCTCGGTCTTTCTCCCACTGTTGCGAAATTTTTGTTGACCTTCCTATCGTTTGGGGATGGAGGAATTTCACCGGGCATGGGTATTGCAGAAGGCCCTTGCCTACGCCGACGACATCATCGCGACCCTGCGTGAGCCCTTCCTGGTGCTCGACGGCGACCTGCGAGTCAAGACGGCCAACCGTTCCTTCTACGACTCGTTTCAGGCCTCGAAAGAGGATACGGAAAACCGCCTGCTATACGAGCTGGGCGATGGGCAGTGGAACATCCCGAGTCTTCGGACGTTGCTGGCGGACCTGTTTCGTTCGGAGTCTCCCGCGTTCCAGGACTTCGAGGTTGAACACGACTTCGCTCGTCTCGGCTCGAAGACCATGCTGCTGAACGCTCGCCGCTTCCCTCAGGATTCCAAGCAACCGGAATTGATTCTGCTCGCCTTTGAGGACATCACAGCACAAAAGAAGGCGGAAGCCGCCGTGCAGTCTTCAGAGGTACGGTATCGTCGGCTGTTCGAGACCGCCCGAGACGGGATCCTTATTCTCGACGCCAAGACCCTGACAATCATCGACTCCAACCCGTTCATGACGGACATGCTCGGCTACTCCAGCGAGGAGTTTCTCGGCAAGGAGCTCTGGGAAATAGGTTTTTTCGGCGATAAGCAGGCGAGTCAGCTTGCCTACGAAGAACTGAAGAAAACGGGCTACATCCGGTACGACCACTTACCGCTCCAAACCAAAGACGGGAAGACGGCCGAAGTCGAGTTTGTCAGCAACGTCTATGAGGTGGAACACCGCCCCATCGCCCAGTGCAACATTCGAGACATCGGCGAGCGCAGCCGCCTGGAACGCACGACGAATGAGCAGGGCGAAGCACTGGTCGATCTGCACCGCCGCAAGGATGAGTTCCTGGCCCTTCTCGGTCATGAGCTTCGCAATCCCCTCGCCCCCATCTCAAATGCCGTGCAACTGCTCCGGCTTCAGCGAGACGGGAACGTTCTCCAGCAGCGTGCCCTCACGATCATCGAACGTCAACTCGGGCAACTGGTCCATCTAGTGGATGATCTGCTGGAAGTGTCCCGCATTTCAACCGGGAGGATTCATCTCCAGCGAGAGCACCTGGACATGCGGGCTATCGTGGAACGTGGCGTCGAGACGGCCCGTCCCTTGATCGAGCAGCGCCAGCACACGCTCCACGTGCGCCTCGCTCCTTCCCCCATTTCGATAGACGGCGACGCGACCCGTCTGGAACAGGTGGTCGTGAATCTGCTCAACAACGCCGCGAAGTTCACCGAAGACGGAGGGGATATTTGGCTGAGCCTTCGCCAAGAGGAAACTGAGGCCGTGCTCCGCGTGCGGGATTCGGGCGTCGGCATCGACCCCGAGCTCCTGCCCCAGATCTTCACCTTGTTCACGCAGGCCGAGCGATACCTGGCCCGCTCGCAAGGCGGGTTAGGCATCGGACTGGCACTGGTGCACCGGCTTGTAGAAATGCACGGCGGACGCGTCGACGCTTCCAGTGCCTTGGGGAAAGGCAGCGAGTTTGTGGTGCATCTGCCGGCGTATCTCGCTGCCTCGTCAATACTGCCTTCGCTTCGCACGGAAGAGGCCGCGCATCCTGGCCCCTCCTTGCGGATGCTTGTGGTGGATGACAACGTGGATACGGCGGACAGCCTGACGCTCCTGTTGAAAGCGCTTGGGCATGATGTTCGGACGGCGTACGACGGCCCGACTGCTCTCGAAGGGGCCATTCAATACAAGCCAAACATGATGCTGCTGGACGTTGGCCTCCCGGGAGTCGATGGGTATGAGGTGGCGGAACAGGTGCGGCACCAGCCTGGACTCCAGAACGTCGTGCTCGTCGCCATCACCGGCTATGGGAAGGAGTCAGACCGCCTGCGGGCGCACGAAGCAGGGTTCGATCACCACCTCGTCAAGCCCGCCGACTTCGAGACACTCCAACACATCTTGCTGAGCGTCGCGGAGAAGGCATTGTGATGTCCACCGATTGCCTGGAGGACATGGCCACGCTCATCAAACGGGACCGCGACGCCTTGCTCTCGCAGTGGCGGCATCAGGTCCGGAAACTGTCTTCAGCCCGCCATCTCGACGTTCCGACGCTCAACGATCACATTCCCGATCTTCTGGACGAACTGGCTACGGCACTCCACTCGAAGTCCGACGAGAAAATCACGGACGCGGTCCATGGGAGCAGCCCTCCCGCTCACGGGCTCCAGCGTCTCCAGGATGCGTTTGATATTGAAGAGGTCGTTGCGGAGTACAACGTCCTACGTGGCTGTATTCACGATCTTGCCGACGACAACGGATTGAACCTGCAAGGGAAGCCTTTTCACATCCTCAACCGCGTTTTTGACCATGCCATCGGCTTGGCGCTCCAGACGTATGCCACAGAGCGGGCGGTCGAAGTGCAGCGGCGTCGGGAAGAGTATCTCGCCTTTGTGGCCCACGACCTCCGAACCCCACTCAATGCCATTTCCTTAGCTGGAAGGGTCCTGGAACTGAAACTCCCAACGCATGGCACCAGCCCTGAAACAGCCCAGATGTTGAAAGCCTTGCGCCGCAATGTGCAGCAGCTCGAAGGGCTGGTCGGCAAGGTGCTGGAGGAAAACACGAGTCTCGAAGCGGACGTGCTTGTCACGCTGGAGCGGCGGGAGTTTGATTTGTGGCCCCTCGTCGAAGCCCTCATTCAGGATCTCCATCCGGTGGCTAGGGCCGCCGGCACTCGACTCGTCAACAAAGTGCCTGATGACCTGGTGGTCTATGCAGACGCCAGTTTGCTCAGGCGGGTCCTTCAGAACCTGATCGACAACGCAATCCGGTACACGCCAGGTGGAGAAGTCATCATCGGGGCCGGGGACCGTGAAGCCGAACGTGCCGTTGAATGTTGGGTCAGCGACAATGGTGCGGGGATTCCCGAAACGCTCCTGGAAAAGGTGTTCGCCAAGGGGGAAACCGATGCGGAGATCCCAGGCGGAACGGGACTTGGTCTGGCCATCGTGAAGACGTTTACCGACGCTCACGGCGGCGTGAGGGCCGTCGAAAGCACGGAAGGGATTGGATCGACATTCCGTTTTTCGCTGCCCGCCAAGACCGATGAAGACGGCCTGACAGGCCGCTGACACAGACGGAGGAAAGAAGCCTGTGCCGACCACCACGACTCACCGGGTTCTCGTCGTTGATGACAACCGAGACGGCGCAGATGCACTCGGCCTGCTGCTCGAGGAGCTCGGCAACCAGGTCCATGTGACCTATGGGGGAGCAAAGGCCCTCGAAGTCGCCACCGCTTTCCGGCCCGATCTGATGCTCATCGATCTGGTCATGCCTGGAATGGATGGGTTCGGTCTCGCGATCCGCCTTCGACAGTTTCCTGCCTTCGCACAAACAAGAATCGTGGCCATCACCGGCCAGAAGGACGAGGAATACAAAGCCTCGGCCATGAAGGCCGGGTGCGATCTGGTCCTCCTCAAGCCCGTTCCTCTGACGGAAATAAAAGCGGTCTTGGCGAGTGTCGATCATGTGGTCACACATGCGGGCCAATCGCCAAAGCGGGCCAAAGCGCGCGCGAGTCCCGGAGCAGAGCCGCGTCTGCCGATTGACGAAGCTCGACGAATCAGGAACGAGCGCAAATCAAAAACCCTGACTCAAGCGGAGTGCGAAGCAGCGATCTGTGATGGGATCATTCGCTTTCAAGACGAGTATCTGGGATGGAGCTCGGAGCAGATCCGCGTCCACCTCATCAAAGACCTTCTGGTGGTGCGCATTCGAGGCGTCTTGACTCCAGCCGAACGACAACTCGGCAAATCGTCGTCGCCGGAGAAAGGAAGGGATCTCATCAAGCAAGTGCGGAAGCAACTGCTGGAAGTGGCACGCCCGATGCTGGAATCGCTGGTCCACGAGGTCGCGGGCGTAAAGGTCTTGAGCATGCACCATGACATCAGTACCGCGACCGGCGAAGAAGTGGTCATCTTCTCGTTGTCCGAAGTGCCTCGCTTTGAGTGACCGTGATGGCGCGATGACCAGCGAG
>JBGTKO010000292.1:0-2312 GCA_041744595.1 Pirellulales bacterium | reverse complement strand
GAGGCGTCCCCCAGCGGCATGGTGGCGGTGCTGGGGCTGGAACGCGACGCCGTTGTGGCCCTCTGCGAGGCCTGCCGCGGTGACGGCGTGCTCCAGGTGGCCAACGTGCTCTCCCCCGGCAACGTCGTGGTTTCGGGCTCGCTCGATGCCTGCGATCGAATCGAAGTGGCGGCGGTGGAGGCAGGGGCGATGAAGTGCGTTCGACTCGAGGTGGCCGGGGCTTTTCACACGCGGCTCATGCAGCCTGCCGTCGAGCGTCTCACGGCTGCTCTCGCCAAAGCCACGTTCCAACCTCCGCGAATCCCGGTGGTGAGCAACGTCGATGCCTGCCCGCATACCGACCCTGACGAGATCCGCGGCCTCCTCGCGCGGCAGGTGGTCGAAGTTGTCGAATGGCATGCCTCCGTGGCATACATCCTGTCCACTGGTGTTCGTTCTGTCTCCGAGATCGGTCCTGGTCGAGTGCTCCGCAGCCTCATGAAGCGGATCGACCGAACCGTTGTGACCAGCGGCGTTTTTGATTGACGACATTTTTCAGCACTCGTACGGAGCTCATCCCATGGCGGACGCAGTCGCACCAAAAAAACAACCGGCTCCGCAGGCTCGCATTCAGGTTGACCTCACGGGCCAAGTCGCCCTTGTGACCGGTGCTTCGCAGGGTCTCGGGCGTGCGATCGCCGAGGCCCTGGCATCCAGTGGCGCTGCCGTCGCGCTCGTCGCCCGTTCGGCCGACAAGCTCGCCGAGGTGGCAAGTGCCATTACAGGGGCCGGAGGCAAGGCCGAGGTTTTCCCGTGTGATGTCATGAACGCCGAGTCGATCCAGCAGACGGTCGATGCGGTCGTCGAAAAGCTCGGTCGGCTCGATATCCTCGTCAACAATGCGGGCGTCACGCGGGACACGCTCCTGCCCCGGATGAGTGACGACGAGTGGGACACGGTTCTCGCGACCAACCTCCGCGGCCCTTTCCTCTTCATGCGGGCCGCGAGCCGGCCGATGATGCAGCAGCGGTACGGCCGGATCGTGAACGTCGCCAGCGTATCGGGCCTGGTCGGCAACCCCGGGCAGGCCAATTACTCGGCCTCGAAGGCTGGCCTCGTGGGCCTCACGAAGACGGTCGCAAAGGAGCTCGCCGGACGCAAAATCACGGTCAACGCAGTGGCCCCAGGCTTTATCGCCAGCGACATGACCGCGGCCTTGGGTGATGTCCTCCTCGACGAGGTCAAGAAGCGGGTGCCAGCCAAGCGGCTCGGCGAGGCCTCCGAGATCGCCGACGCCGTCCTTTTCCTGGCTGCCCCCGGCTCTGCCTACGTCACCGCCCAGACCCTTGTGGTTGACGGCGGGCTTATTGGCTAGATCGCCCCCGGGCCAGCCATGGCCCTGGCCCGCCGTACGGCCGCTTTTGCACGCTCTGGACATGGCCAGCGCCCAGCGGGTATATCTTCGCGGTGAACGCGGGCAAGATACGCAGCCTTCAAAGACTCGCTGAGTCCGTGTTGTTTCCGGCATTGTCGAGAGGAGGATTCTCAAGGTGGCTTCCGTTCAAGATCGAGTGATTGAAATCGTGGCATCGCAGCTCGGAGTGAGCAAAGAACAGATCACTCCCGAGACGTCGTTCATCAACGACCTCGGTGCCGACTCGCTCGATACGGTCGAGCTCGTCATGGAGCTCGAAGAAGAATTCGAGATCAACATCCCGGACGACGCTGCCGAAAAGATCCAGACCGTCGGCCAAGCGGTTGAATTCATCGAGAAGCAGCAAGCCTCGGGTTCGGCCGCTGGATAGGACCGGCCGGTCGGATTGTGAGACGGCGCCGCACCGGGGAAGCCGGCCGGTTTTGGCTGCCGATCCATGGATGCGTGCAACGGACCGGCGGTGGAAAACGCGATGAAGCGACGGGCGGTGGTGACGGGGCTGGGCGTGGTCACGTCGCTCGGCCGGGCAATCGAGACCTTCTGGCAAAAGATCGTTGCTGGAGAGAGCGGCGTAGGGTCGATCACGCTCTTTTCTGTCGATGGCTACCGCGTGCAGTTTGGCGGCCAGGTTCCTTGGGAGCCGGAAAAGGAAGACATCGCGTTGCCCAAAGAGCTCAAGAGGCTCGACCGTTTCACGCAGTTCGCGATCGCCTCGGCCAAGGACGCCGTGACTGACTCGGGGATCGACTTTTCCAAGGAAGATCCCTACCGCTGCGGTGTGGTGATCGGCTCCGGCATCGGTGGCCTTTGGGAGTTTGAGGTGCAAGAGGAGCGGCTCCTCCACAAGGGCATCGACAAGGTCTCGCCGTTCACGATCCCGAAGCTGATGGTGAATTCA
>JBGTKO010000291.1:0-5680 GCA_041744595.1 Pirellulales bacterium | reverse complement strand
GGCGGGCCACCGCTCCCTTGAACCCGAACCCTACGCCGGCGGTGATCGCCTCCTCGGTGGAACGGCCCGGCATTGGTGGCGGGGACTCCCATCCGAGTGCCTCGACCGTGGGCAGTTGGCTCGTGCCGGTCGCCAGCGCTCGGGCCATAAGCTCAGGGCCGGGCAGGATCGCACCGCCGAGAAACGTGCCATCGGCCGCGACAAGATCAACCGTCGTGGCTGTGCCGCAATCGACCACGATCGCCGGTTTGCCCGCTGGCTTCACGAACGTTGCAGCCGCCGCGGCGGCGAGCCGATCGATGCCCACCCGTTCTGGCAACGGGAGACTCACCGCGAGTGGTAGATCGACATGACCTACCCGGCGCTGCCGGATCGGACGGTGCCGCGTCGCCGAAATCTCAGCGACAGCCGCTTCAAGTCTGGTGGCCACCGCCTCGGAAACACTCGCCACAAGGATGACCGCTGGGCCCGGCGCGGCCGCCTGGAGCCATCGCTCGAGCGTATCGGGGTGAAACCGTCGGCCGTCGATGTCATGCCGATGGGTTACAGCAGGCAAGCCCACGCCACCAGCGGCCGCCCCCGCCTTCCACTCGTCGAGTCTCGCAAGCTTGATCCGGGAGTTGCCAACATCGGCCAGCAGCACTGTGTCGCCTGAACAGATCCCGCGGCCAACCCGGACCGCAGGCGATGGATCGGATGGATTCATGCCCCTTGCCCCCGACGATCGAGCTCCGCAGTAACAGCCCATACGAGCGAGTCGAGCCCAAGTCCCGTGGCCGCACTGACGGCAAGCACATCCCGGCTCAGTTCGGCAGCAAGCGCCCCGCGCACCTCCTCGGCTCCGGGCAGCTCGCATTTGCTCACGACAACGATCTCCGGCCGTGCTCCGAGCGAAGCATCGTACATCACGAGCTCGTCCCGAATGGCCCGGTAGTTTGTCAGCGGATCACTCCCATCGACAGGGCATGGCTCGACCACGTGGACCAGGATGCCAGCCCGCTCGACGTGCCTCAAGAACTCATGCCCTAGGCCAACGCCGGCATGGGCTCCCTCGATGAGGCCGGGCAGGTCGGCCAACACGAACTCCCGTTCGCGATCGATCGAGACCATGCCGAGGATCGGTGACTTCGTGGTGAACGGATAGTCTGCAATTTCCGGGCGAGCCCGCGAAAGACGCGCGAGGAGCGTGCTCTTGCCCGCGTTCGGCTTTCCCACGAGCCCCACGTCGGCAATGACCTTGAGCTCGAGCACAAGGCGGCGACTTTCGCCCGGCTCCCCAGGTGTGCATTCCCGCGGCGCGCGGTTTGTTGACGACTTGTAGTACTGGTTGCCGCGACCTCCGGCGCCACCACGGGCGGCAACGATCTCCTGGCCTGCCGTGGCGAGATCCTTGAGAACCAGCCCCGTGCCCTCGTCCATCACGATGGTTCCCTGGGGCACGAGCAGCGTGAGATCCTCGGCGCAGCGACCGGTTCGGTTGGCTGGGCCGCCGGCGGACCCGTGCTCCGCCCTCCACTGCTTTCGCTGGGAAAGCGCCGCCAGCGAATCGACTCCTGGCTCGGCCCGCAGGATCACGCTCCCGCCGTGGCCACCATCCCCACCATCGGGACCACCACGCGGCACATACTTCTCGCGTCGAAAACTACAGATGCCTCGGCCGCCGTCGCCCGCGGTCACTTCGATCTGGACTCGATCGACGAACACGTCGGGGCCTTTGCAGAAATCGGCCGAAACCGCAATCAGGCCGATGTGCCAGCGACGACGTTCACGCGACGCCCTTCGCGGTCGAACATGACCACACCATCGGTGAGGGCAAACAGCGTGTAGTCAGAACCCATCCCCACGTTCGCACCGGGATGAAACTTCGTGCCAACCTGGCGGACAAGGATGTTGCCTGCGGTGACGGACTGGCCGCCGAACTTCTTCACGCCACGCCGCTGCGCGTTGGAATCTCGACCGTTTCGGCTCGATCCCTGACCTTTTTTATGTGCCATCGCTGCAACCTCCACGTGTCCTTGCCAGCGGCGGCCATCATGGGCCGACAATCCACCAGAGCCCCGAAGAATACTCTCTCAGTCCTCGTACCGGAAGCCCCACGAATGGGTTTCCCCCTCGTGCATGGCCCGGCCTTCGGCGAGGAGCTCCGGCCCTTCCGGGCCAAACAGGGCTTCCGCCAGCTTGTCCGGCTCAGGTGCCGACGCGATCGCATCAGAGATGGACTCGAAGGCATCGCGGGCGTCCATGGTAGCCATCGCGACGGGATCTGCCTCGCTGAAATCGATTGCTGCCAGGGTTCGGGCCATCACGACAGCTCGACCCAGCCATTCAAGCCGAGGGGCTGCCGGACCAAAGATTGCCACGGCCTTCACCCGGCGGTCGGCCAAGTCGGGCACCGATTCAAGCGCCCGGGCGATTTTCGCGAGCGACTGGAGCGGCTTGGCCTCCACATCCGCAGGAGTCAGCCCGAGCGGCTGCATGGCCTGCCTCCGCTGCCGATCACGTTCTGGCTCGACGGGCCCCGCAGCGGCGGCCGCGAGCTCTTCGATAGCACGGACACCGACGTCGCCAAAAATCTCGCGGGCGGCCAGGCTGCGGAGAGCGATGTCTTGGACCGTCGCCAGCGTGTCAAGAAGACCGACCAGCGGTGACAGGCTGGCGTTCCCGAGTCCCGCCGGTTCACGAAGGCGTTGGTCATCCCACTTGATTCCCAACCGCTGGAGCCCGACCTGAGGCTGAGAGTCTGTGTGCCCAGGCCATCCGAGCGCCGCCAGCACACGGCCGCCGAGTGCCATCCGCTCAAACATACCCCGGTAGCCGACAGCAATCTTCTCACTGGCCATGTCACCCGGCCGCCAGAAGTCGAGCCGCAGACTCTTGAGCGTTTGCTCGATGTGTTCGCCCGGCGGGTCGTTCGGCTGGATGTTTCTGCCCTCCCGTTTCCGCCATCGGATGGCATTCGTCAGCCCGCGGACATAGATCGAGAAATAGTCGATCCGAGGATCGATCGCCTCCCAGATGGCCACACCCCACCGCTCTTCGCCGGGAGCGATCTCCTCGGCCGAAATCGAGGCGCTATCGAGAAGCACGCGGGCCGGATCTTCCCGTTGGCGGATCGCGTCCATCGCCGATGGCATGAGCCGATCGAGATAGGCGCGGTACGACGAGATACCCTCGCCCTCTGCAATCCCCTCGCGTGTTTCGAGCACGAGTTGGGGCAGAAACCTGACCGGCTTCTCAAACGACTCTACGGTTCGTTCGACCGGATCAAGCTCACCCGGAGCCTCAGGCCGTGGCGATGTGACCACACGTCGTCCACCCACGTTCTTCACTCGGTAAACCAGATAGAGAACGCTGGTTCGACGCATCTTTCCATCACCAGCCGGAACATCGACCGCGATCGTCCGCGGAGGTTTGAACGTGAACTCGAGGCACCAGATGTCCCGCGGGTATTCGACTCGGACTGCCCTACTGACCAGCGTCGTGTTGGTCGCCCCGCGCTTCGGCACCCACTGAAGGGCTGCAAGCCCCTCGGTCACCTCCACGAGCGATCCACGCTGAAGCGGGTCGTCGATGGCGGTGTCGGGCGGAATGAGGGTGAGGACGCCCGGCGTCAAAGCGCGAAAGCCGTCATTGGCTTTCGCAAGCATCGGGACGCCAGCAAGAACAAGCCAGAGGCAAGCCACCAGGGAACACCAACTGGCGCGGCCCCAGCGTCCCCCATTGACGAGCTGTTTTAGGTTCTGGGTCATGTTATGAGAATCGTAACTTAATTTTGGTAAAAACAAGCAGAATTGCCACCGTCCTCTGCGAGTCAGGCAACCCGCCTGTCCATGACCAAGCCGCCCGCGGCCACCTGAGCCACTTCGGCCGCCAGGGCCGCATAGTCCTCGGCTCCATGCGAGCCGGATGCGTAGTCGAAGATCGACTGGCCGAAACTGGGGGCCTCGGCGAGCCGAATGTTTCGGCGAATCCGCGTCGCGAACAGCTTGGCCCCGGCCCATGCTCGATGGGCCGCTTCGGTATCGGAAAAGAAGGCCTCGACGTCTCGGCCGATCTCGACCGCCAGCCGCGTGCCAGCTTCATACATACAGAGGACGACGCCCAGGAGACGGAGCCGCGGATTCACCCGCTCGGAAACCAGTTCGATCGTCTCGAGGAGTTTGCTCAGGCCGTGGAGCGCGAGAAAATGTGGCTGAAGTGGCAGAAGCACCTCGGACGCTGCTGCCATGGCGTTGAGCGACAAAAGTCCCAGGGACGGCGGACAGTCGATGACGAGATAGTCAAAGCTGCTGCCTGGTCCGGCGGTTCCGGCGAACCGAGGATCGGCCGCGACGCGATCGCGGAGTATCGACTCGCGGCCCGCCTTGCCAGCCAGGGCGAGTTCGACCGCCGAGAGATCGATGTGCGCCGGGATGACAGCCAGGGTTTCGGTGACCGGCACAAGCGCGTCAGCGAGCGACCGCCCGCCCGTCAATACGTCAAATGCGGAGGCGGCTGCGGCCCCTGACTGGACGCCCACGTGAAGCGTGGCATGGGCCTGAGGGTCGAGATCCAAGAGGCAGACACGGTTTCCAGCCCTGGACAGGGCGACGGCCAGATTCACCGATGTCGTCGTCTTGCCCACCCCACCTTTCTGGTTGGCAACGGCGATGGAACGCATGGGGTCATCCTCCAGGAATCGCGAGTCTTAGCCCGCAGGGCCTCGGAGGATAGGGAAAGATAGGGGCCTCTCAATAGGCCGATTTTTCGCTGGAAATCGTTGCCGATTGTGTCGCCGCCACCCACTTGGCGAGGCCCGGGCCGAGCCGCCCAAGGGTGACCCGGCCGGGCCGGCCAACCACCGTCAGGCTCCCAGGGGCGTCAAGATCGACAACCAGAATGACCGGCGAACGGTCCTGCGAGCCTGCCGCGAAGAACGCGAAGGCCACGTCCCAGTCTTCCGCCGGAAGCGTCGTGGACTCGGCCATCACCGAGTCGCCATCTCCCCACTCATAGTTGAAGTCCTCGATCAGTCCACGCCGTAAATGGGCAAGCCCACTCGCCTGCGACACGTCCTGCCTGGACGTCGTCCAAAACCGTGTACCGTCCGACTCGATCCCCCAAATCTCGACAACGGGTGACGACTGGATGGCAGTTGCGACTTCCGGCCCAAAAAACCTGAGGCAACGCCGGGTTTGCTCCCACTGAAACCAGACGGCGAAAGCCCCGAGGGCCGCGGCCAGAACCACGACCCCCACGACCACTGAGGTGCCCCGACTGAGGCCCGGTTTGCTCTCGGCCGTCGGTGTGGTACGGTCAGAAAATTGATCATTCCGAGAGAACTTGACCATGGCAAACACCTTCGACCCCTACCGTGAGGCGCTCGTCGTGGAGCAGCACACCATTTGGCCCTCGGACTACGAGGACTGGTCGGCGGCAGACAAGGCTCGTGTGGCTGAGTTGCTCCATGCCAGTCCATCCGATGCGGCCGGCCTGGATTACGTGCGACAGCATACCGGCTTCGCCCGCGTGATCTCGGTCACGCCCGACGATCTTGTCCGAGTGGGCGTGTCCTGACCGTGGCCACGATTCATGTCCACCTTCCGGGCGGCGGGGACGACCGCTCCTATGAGATTCATTGCGGCCGCCGTCTGCTGACATCCGTCGGCAGGCTCGTGACGGGTGGCGGGGCTCGCCGGGC
>JBGTKO010000290.1:0-21054 GCA_041744595.1 Pirellulales bacterium | reverse complement strand
GCGCCGTCCCGCAGAAGGCACTGGAGCGTCCTCTGGATGCGAGCGATCGAGAGGACACCGGGCACAATCTGTTCGACGAGCGCGGGCTGGCTCGTGCGAAGTGACTCAACAAGCCGGTTCACTGCCTCCCGTGAGAGGAGTCGATCGGCATGCCGTCGCACAGCCGCCTCGAGACTGCGAGCAACGGCGCCTGCCATGTCGCAGATGGTGCCTCCGCGAAGCGCGGCGGTCTCGGCCCTTGCCTCACCAAGCCACACGGCGGTGCGACCGGTGAGCGGATCGGTCGTGGTCTGCCCCTCGGGCACGTTCTCACCGGGTGGCGGAACCACGAGCCGACAGCCGACGGGCAGCTCATCTTCGGCAACCACATCGCCGGCAATCGAGATGCGATAGCCGCGATCGGGAAGGCGAAGATCGTCACGAAAACAAACGGCTGGAAGAACAATCCCTAAATCCGCTGCGAGCGCCGTTCGCAGCGATTCGACACGCACCATGAGTGGTGAATCATGTTCCGGGACAAGGCCCAAGAGCGAGCCCCCGAGCTCGACCAGGATTCGCTCCTCAGCCATCGCGTCGGCTTCGACGGTGGATGCGGAGGGTCGCGGGCCGGGCTGGGCGGATGACTGCGGTCTGCCAGGAATCGCGACCGATGCGCTCCTGCTTCGCGCATAGTCTGACACGCTGTCGGATGCTGGACGGCGGGACGTCACGACCGCTGCGACGGCGACCAAGACCGCCATGATTGCCAGCGGCAGAAACGGAAGCCCGGAGAGCGAGAGGAGACCAAGGAAGACCGCTGTGATCACGAGCACGTGCGGCTTCGCCGTGAGCTGCCGGCCCAATTCCGCCGGGAGGTCCACAGCCTGGGTCGACCGCGATACCAGAAGGCCCGTTGCCACCGAGATAAGCAGCGATGGCACGGCACTTGCCAGTCCGTCGCCGATCGTGAGAAGCGAATAGACGCCCATCGCCTTGTCGGCCGCCATCCCATGCTGGAACACGCCGATCGCGAGGCCACCGACAAGATTCACAAGCGTGATGACCACACTGGCCACCGCTTCGCCGCGAACAAACCGACTCGCACCATCCATCGCGGAGAAAAAGTCGGACTGCCGCTGGAGCTCAAACCGAGCCTCGCGGGCTTCCTCCCGCGTAAGTGACCCCGCCTGCACGTCGGCATCGATCGCCATCTGCCGGCCGTGCATGCCGTCCAGCGTGAAGCGGGCGGCAACTTCGCTCGTGCGGGTGGAGCCGGCCGTGATGACAACAAACTGCACAACGGCGATGATTGCAAAGACAACGCCTCCCACGAAGAGATCGTTGGCCGCCACGAAGCTTCCGAATGAGGCCACGATGTCGCCGGCTGCGGCGGGACCATCGACGGCGGCGCGGGAGAGGATCAAACGCGTCGTGGAAATGTTGAGCACGAGCCTGACCAGCGTGGCCCCGAGGAGGAACGTCGGGAAAACCGCCATCTCCATGGGCGTGCGAGCGGCCATGGCTCCGAGCAGCGCGAGCACGGCAACGGTCAGGTTCGCGGCCAACATGAGATCGACGAGCCCCGCCGGCACCGGTGCCAGCACGACCGCAACGGCCAGGAGAATGGCGGCGGGAATCGCGTAGTCGGCCACATGCGCGGCTAGTGGCCTGCGAAGGGCGACAGCAGATCCGAACGATTGGGCCATGCGAGCGGGCGGCCACACATCGTGCGACCGAAACGGGTTCCAAACGCCGGCCGAATCACCGGCCAAGGCGTCGGGACGGTAGCGGGCCGGCTTTCGTTGGTCCAGACCGGTACCACGGACCGAAAGTTGGTAAAAATGGCTGACCCACGTTGAGACGCATCATGCACTTTGACCGCTTTGGTTTGGCATTCGACTACCCAGACAACTGGACGGTGGAGACCGACGACTCCGAGGAGCGGTATGCGGCCGTCACCGTGTACTCGCCAGGCGGCGCATTCTGGTCGGTGAGTGGCCACGCGGCAGGTGGAGACCCTACGACGCTCGCGTCTGCGGTCGTGGATCAGATGCGGGATGAATACCGCGAGCTCGACTGCGAGCCGGGTGAGGAGACGATCGCTGGTCAGACGATCGCCGGCTTCGACCTCAATTTTTATTGTCTCGATCTCACGAATACCGCACAGATTCGAACGCTCGCGAATGCCGACGCGATCTATCTATTCCTCTGGCAGGCCGACGACCGTGAATGGGATCGCGTCGCACCGGTGTTTGCCGCGATGACGACAAGCTTCGTCGCGGCGCTTGCGGACTGACGGAACGTTGAGCCCAGCCAGCCCGGCGGTTCGCGGAAAACCGGCGGCTCCTGTTTGCCTTCCCTGATGGAAGGACGAAGGAGCATTGTGTCGCCACACCCGAGCGACGTGCCTAAGATCCGCGAACCAACCGGGCCACCTCGCGGGTTCCACCTCCCGCGGTGCCAGAAATAGTACGCACGCGGCATGCCAAAGACTGACGCCGCAAAAAATGGGCCTCACGACATCCGGCCGTAACGGTTAGGGCAACTCTGACCGCTCCCCTGCTCTCCCAAGCACCCTGAATTTACAAAACCCTTGATCGGACAATCCGCACGATTCCACCACCGATTGAAAGTTTTTCCACCCAACGCTGCTCAGCGGATCGCGACAAGCCGCTCGTAGATGGCCTCGTGGCCTACCGCCATGGCTTCGGATGAGTGACGGCTGCGGGCGAGCGCGTGGCCGTGACGACCACAGGCGGCAGCTCGCGCCGGATCGTCAGCAAGTGTGGCGATGCAGCGGGCGAGGTCAGCCGGGTCACCCGGGGTGTGGAGCATCCCTGCCCGACCGTCGTCAAGGAGCTCCGGGAACGTGCCATGATCGGAGGCGATCACCGGGACGCCAGCGGCGAGGGCCTCGATCACTGAAAGGCCTTTTGCTTCGGGGTGCGTTGTCGGCAAGGCAAAGAGATCGATCTCACTCAAGAGAGCGAGCTTTCCGGCGCGATCCACCTGCCCACGCCACGTGAAGCGGTCGGCCACACCCAGTTCCTTCGAGAGCGCCAGACATCTGGCGAGATACGACCGCTCCGCATCAATCGTGGCACCGGCTGCGAGAACCTCAACATCGCGGTCCTGCGACAGGATCGCAAGGGCTCGTACGAGGACATCGAGCCCCTTCTCGGGGCACGCTCTCGCAAGAAAGCCGACGACAAGTTTTCCGCCGCGGGCCTGCCGACGGGCCACAAGGTCGGGGGGTTCCGCAGGAAAGGCCGCGAGGTCCACACCATGCGGTACCACGCTCACCTGTGCAGCCGCCAGCCCCATCCGCTCGGCCATGAAGTCGGCAAAGAAACGATTGAATCCGATGAAATGATCGATGTCGCCGACTCGGGCACGAAGCAACTCCCAGACACGGCTCCGCGATGGCTCTGGAAGCTGATCGATGAACACGTCCTCCCCGGAGAGGCTCGTGACGATTTTTGCACCGGTGGCGCGTCGAATCTCGGGGGCAAGGCCAGTGAGCAGGACGTTCGCAAGGTGAACGATGTCGGGCCGCTTCTCCCTCGCGAGCCAGCGGCCCAACTTCCGCACTTCCTTGCGCTGCCGGCCATGCTCCCCCTCAAGCGTCGAAACGGTCAGTGGCCCGAGGTCGGCTGGTTTCGCAGACCCAGTTCGCGACGAAAGCCATCCGAGAAGTTTCCGTGAGTCGAGCGGCCGATCGAGAAAGGACGGCGTGTACCGCAAGAGCGGCACATGCTCCTGAAGCCAGACATTCACGCCCCCCATGACCACGTGGTCGATGGCCACGTTCACTTCGTCGGTGGTTGTCGGCACGTAAGCCGGCACGAGAATCGCATCGCGACCCCGGGCGACGAGCGCCCGCACAAGCGCGTTGTCGTGGAGGCATGAGCCGCATATCCGGCCCCCCGCACCGGCGGTGATATGAACGATCCTCATGTCAGGGGCAGTCGTCACTCATGGGGGCGAGTCACCATAGAAGCCCCTCGCGCCAGCGTGGGGACTGCGGGTCGTTGGGCTACCCCGTTCAGGATGGAACGCGGGATAGTCGTCAACCCGTCATCCCCCGGGTTGCGCCGGGGGCTTTTATGTCTGAGTATGGCGATTGTCCACATTTGAATGCGATGGAGCTCCGCGACCTTCGAGTGACAAGACGACAAGGGCCAAGTCGGCCGGTGTGATCCCACTCACGCGGCCTGCCTGGCCGAGCGTCCGCGGCCGTATCCGCGAGAGCTGTTCTCGGGCCTCTGCGCGGAGGTGGCGGACGGCGGCGTAATCAAAACCTTCGGGGATCACTTTCTCGTGCGCCCGCTGGTGCCGCTCGAGCCGCTCGCGATCGAGGGCAAGATACCCGGCGTAGCGGATGTCAGTGACAACCTGCGTGGCCGCCTCGCGGGAGATGGTTGCAAGCGAGGGGACCACGGCGACCGCATCGTCCCAGCCAAAGTCGGGCCTCTTGAGGAGGTCCACAATAAGCGTGCCATTCACGCGGTGTGTCGAAAGCATGGCCCGGGCAGCTTCGATCGCGGCGAGCTTTGCTTCGACGCGATCGCCTCTCGTGGAGTCGGCGAGCCCGAGCGTCATGGCCAGCGGCGTGAGCCGGCGGTCCGCGTTGTCGTGACGAAGGGCGAGGCGATGTTCCGCGCGGCTTGTGAACATCCTGTAGGGTTCATCGACACCACGGGTCACGAGATCATCGAGGAGGACACCGATGTAAGCCTGATCGCGATCGAGGACGAGTGGTTCACGCCTCGCAACCGCGAGCGCAGCATTCGCACCCGCGACGATTCCTTGGGCGGCCGCCTCCTCGTAACCGGTCGTGCCGTTGATCTGGCCCGCAAAAAAAAGGCCGCGGACGGCTTTGCTTTCGAGCGTGGCCGTAAGCTGGTCGGGAGGACAGTAGTCATATTCGACCGCGTAGCCATACCGCATGATGCGAGCCCGCTCGAGGCCAGGCACCAGCCGAATCATTTCGTCCTGGACATCCCGAGGCAGACTCGTCGAGATGCCGTTGACGTAGATCTCCCGCGTGTGCCGCCCCTCGGGTTCGAGGAAGAGCTGATGACCTTCGCGGTCGGGGAACCGCACCACCTTGTCTTCGATGCTCGGGCAGTAGCGTGGGCCGCGTGAGCCGATCTGACCGGTGAACATCGGAGCGCGGTGGAGGTTGGCCCGGATGAGTTCGTGGATCTCCGGTGTTGTCCGCGTGATCCAGCAGACGAGTTGCTCCCTCTCGATTCGGTCGGTGAGAAACGAAAACGGCTGTGGCTCAGGATCGCCCGGCTGCTCGTCAAGCGCGGCAAAATCAATGCCGGTGGCGGAGAGGCGACAGGGCGTGCCGGTCTTGAAGCGATCGATGCCAATGCCGGCGGCGGAAAGTGATCGGCTCACACCGGAGGTTGTCCCTTCTCCCGCTCGGCCACCCGCGGTCGTGGCCTCGCCGGTGTGCATGACGGCCTGAAGAAACGTGCCGGTCGTGAGCACGACTGCCGTCCCGCGGTACTCGGCGTCACCACGAACACGGACGCCCGTGATCCGCTGCCGCGGGCTCCCTGCGCCCATACTCGCCAATGGCTCGGTCAAAAAATCTTCGACGGTCTCTTGCCGAAGATCGAGATTCGGCGTCTCTTCGATGAGCCGCTTCACCTCCATCTGATAGAGCTTCTTGTCGGCCTGGGCTCGGGGCCCATGCATGGCCGGGCCCTTCGAGCGATTGAGGACGCGAAACTGGATTCCAGTCGCGTCGATCGCCCGCCCCATGACGCCGCCGAGTGCATCGACCTCACGGACAAGCTGCGCCTTCCCAACCCCACCGATCGCCGGGTTACAGCTCATCTGACCAACGGTGTCGCAGTTGGTCGTCAACAGGGCCGTGCGAGCCCCCAGCCGTGCGGCCGCCGAGGCCGCCTCGACGCCGGCATGGCCTGCGCCGATCACGATCACGTCGTAGTCGTAGCGGCAGGTCATCGGTCAGTCGGCCAGGCGAGGCTTCTGTCGAAACACGAACACGCCTCGCTTGTTGGCGACGACGATGTCGGGCTTCCCATCGCCGTTGACATCGGCCACGGTCACCTGCGTGCCCACGCCACTGTCGTCGTCGATGAGGTGGGGCTCGAAGGTCGCCCCTCCCTCGCCGTCCCGCACGAGCCGAAACCAATAGAGGACAGGAGCCGCGTTTGGTTCGGGGTCACCGCGTAGGCCATGCGCCCAGCGCCGCTTGCCCGTCACGAAATCGGTGAGACCATCGCCATCGATGTCGGCCGCAGCGAGTGCGTGCAACTGCGTGAAGCAGACGCCTTGGGGGTTATCTTCAGGCCGGTTGCCGAGGATGCGATGCTCCGTGAAGGAACCGTCCGGCTCTTGGCGAAACCAGCCGAGGCCGTAGCCGTGTGCGTGATAACTCGTGACGACATCGTTTCGGCCATCACCATCGACATCAAGCACGAGCATCTGGGCACCACCGAGGCCGCCACCAGGAGCAAAATCGACGGGATGAAACGGCCACAAGGCGCCGTCGTCAAGCGCTTCGGGCTGCTCGAACCAGCCCTCTTTCGTGAGGATGTCGATGCGTCCGTCACCGTTCACGTCTCCCGCACCGGCACCGTGCGTGTACCTGAAATACTTCTTGTCATTCTCGGGTGTGCGAGGCGTGATGGGCCGAAACATCGCCTTGCCAAACAGATCAGTCTTGTCGATTTCGGCAAACCCGAGCCTGCCACCGAGATCGGGCCCGCTCGACTGCACTAAGAGCTCGGGCACGCCGTCGCCGGTAATATCGACGAGACCTGGCGATTCGCCATCGGCTCGGTCAAAAATCGCGTGTTTGGCCCACGGCTTCGCCTCGCCACCCGGGTTGATAAAGAGCAACGCTGGCTCCCCCGGAAGGTCATAGACGAGAATGTCTTGCCAGCCGTCACGATCAAAGTCGTGGGCAAACATCAGAAAGTAGTTCGAGTAGCCGCGGGAAGGGTCGTAGGGCGTCTTGGCCGGACCAGCAGGGTTGTCCCGCGGCGGTGTGTACTCCGTGCGGCGGGCAAAGTCGGGGCCGTGCCAGATTGTGTTACCGGCTGCAACATCGGGATGGCCGTCGTTGTCGAAGTCGGCGACGGCGCAGCCTTCGGCCACGAAGGCTTCCGTGAGTATTTGTTTTTCGAAGACAACGTCAGCCGCTGCCGCGGGAACCGCGAGGGTCAACACGATGGCGGCGAAGAATGCACCGTTCCGTATCGCCATCCCCCGGCTATCGCCGGGGGCTTTTATGGGTGCACACGCCACCATGTCACCCGGCCTTCTTGCCGGGCTGCATCTTTCCGCGAATCGTGTTCGCGGCCTTCTTGGCGTCGGCTTCGAGGCCAGGCGTCTTCGCGGCCTCTTCGGCCACGGCAAGCGCCTCGGCACTCGGATACCGCTCGAGGATCTCGAGCACCGACTTTCGGTCAGCCTCTGCCGTCGCAGCGGCCAGCGCCAGGCGGCACATGTCAGCCCGCTCCGCGTCGGACAGAACAAACTGCCGTGCGATCCGCACGTAGCCCTTGAGCGCCCGGGTCTTGAATTTGCCACCTGGCTCGGCGGTCGCGAGCTCGAGCAGAATCGGCGCCGCATCGGCTGTCATCCACTTGCCTAGGAGCCGCGTGGCAGCGTCTTCGAGAGCGGTATCGCCGGACCGTGCCGCGGTGGCCATCGTTTGCACCGCCTTCGCGCCTCCCACTTCGCCGATGACATCAAGCAGCATCACCTTCGCCTCGCCTGGAGCCGTCTCGACAGCCACGGCCAGTTTTGAAGCGCAGCCGTCGCGGTCAGCCATCCGCACACTCGCTTCACGCAGCGCCGTGCGGGCGACGGCCCCTTCGGCCTCGCTTTTCGGCTGCGTAGCCGCAACGACCAGCACGTCGAGGCTACCAAGATCAACGGTGGGCCCGAGGGCGACAATCGCCGCGGTACGCACGTTCGTATCGGCGTGATTCACCAGCGGCAGCACCGCTGAAACGGCGGCGATGCGGCGACGTCCCACGAGCTCGAGGAGGGCAGGCAGCACTGCCGTGTCAGCCCCGGCAAGCCGAGCGGCAATCTCCTTGTTGACCGCCTCACCTTCGAGCACCGTGACGGCCGCGCGGGCGGTATCCGCGATGCCCGTATCAGCATCGGCCGCTGCGATGAGCAGCGGCACGACTACCGTCGCATTGCCAGTCCGACCGAGGGCCTCGAGCGCCGCAAGCCGAAGCGGTTTTGCATTCTGAGGTCCAGCCAGGCCTGCGAGCGCTTTGGTCACAGAGTCGCTCGCCCCGCCGGCGTTTCGCTCGGCGACCACATCGATAAGCACCTGGGCGCGGGGCACGGCGCCGTCGCCAGCGGCCTTTGCGATCTCCTTCAGTAATGCCGAATCCACGGCGGCAGCAAGTGACGCATCAGCGGCCTCACCGCGACCGAGATCGCGGGCGGTAAAGATGGCCATGTTGGCCAGCCGCTTCGTTGGTGATTGGAGCGTCTCAATGAGAAGCGGAATCCCCGCGGCTCCCTTGGCGATGATCGCGCCCCTGATCACCTCGGCCTGTCGCTGCTCGGAGACATCGGCAGCCCGCACGGCCCCGTACATTGCTACGGCGTCATCAACGCGGCCAGCGGCATGAAGGTTTGACCCACACAGCACTGCGGCTTGCGCGATCGCATCGAGCCTCGCAGGCTCGGTGGCTTTTTCAAGCGCACCGGCAAGGATCGCCGATGCTTCGGGCGTCGCGATCTGACCGAGCGACCAGGCGGCGCAGGCGGCCACTTCAGCATCGTCAGCAGCAACCTTCCCAGCAAGGAGTGGCACGGCTGCCGCGTCGCGACGGACACCAAGCGACGTGAGCACACCACACAGAAGCCGGCCCTCGAGTTTTGGAGCGGCCTCGCGGAGCGCCGCCGATGCCTCAGGGCCAGGAATGGCTTCGAGCGGAATCCGGGCCCACGACGCCAGTCGTGAATTGGCAAGGAGCGGGGCGAGATCGGCGACGGCCGCAGGCGAGCCGTTCACTGCCAGGAACTTGCAGGTGATTGCCTTATCGGCCTCGGGGGCATCACTTCGCAGCACGGCGAGAAGCTCGGTTTCGCTGGAGGCGGGGCCTGGCGTTGCCGCCCATGCGGTCGTGGAGACCACCAGCGCGAGCGAAAGGACTCGCAGGATCGATAGGGTTGTCATCATCGCTGTCCTCCTCATGCGTGCCACGGCTCGCGCCGCGCCTCCGATCGCAGCCGGTTGGCCGCCTCGTCATCAATAAACGTGTACGTCTCGAGGTCGAGCTTCACAGGCCGCCCAAGATAGATCGCGATATTCGCCGCGTGGCAGGCGAGATGGGCGTTGCAAGCCGCCTCGGCATTGCCCTTCGGCTTGCCGCGTGTCTTCACGCAATCGAGGAAGTCACGAACGTGGAACGTGGCGGGATAGCCACCCACTTCTTCAACCTTGCGGCCAGCAAGCAACTCAGGCGATGAGAGCACCATCTTGCCGCTGTCGCCTGCCTCTACCCAGCCCTCGCTTCCCTCGAACCGCACCGGGCAGGAGCCGAGAGGAATCCATCCCTTTTCGCGGAACACAAGCTCGACGCCGTCGTCATAGCGACAGACGAGCTGATCACCTTTCGGCGGTGCATAGTCGATCGGCGGCGGGCGGTCGTTCACGGCCCACTGGCAGAGGTCAACGCAGTGCGAGCCCCACTCGAGCACGCCACCGCCGACGAGGCCGCCCCCCTTTTCAAAATTGAATCCGTCCTTCAGGGTTCGGGCATGGAAGGGCCGCCAGGCCGCCGGCCCGAGGTACATGTCCCAGTCATCGACCGTCGCCTTCGGGGCAGGCTCCTCAGGCAGCCAGCCGCTCGTCGATGCCTTCATGCCGGCAGGATGGGCATACACGCGGCTGAGCTTGCCAAGCCGACCGGTACGGGCCAACTCGCAGGCAAAGGCAAAGTGCGGCAGGTTCCGCCGCTGCGTCCCGGCTTGAAAAACCGTGCCACAACGATGCATCGTGTCGCGGTGAACAAGCGTCTCGGCAATGTTCTTCGTGCAGGGCTTCTCACAGTAGATGTCTTTGCCAGCCTGGGCCGCCTGCATCGCCATGAGCCCGTGCCAGTTGGGGCCCGTGGCGATCAAAACGGCATCGATGTCATCTCGGTCGAGCAGCTCATGGAAGTCGCGGTAGGTCGCGCAGGCCGTGGTGCGGTGGTGCTTGTCGATGACGCCCTTCACATGGTTGCGACGCCCTTCCTTCACGTCACACACGGCAGCGAACTGGACATCAGGCTGCTGAAGAAAGCAGCCGAGGTCATACTCGCCGCGGCGGCCAATTCCGATGCCGCCCACGACGATCCGCTCGCTCGGCGGCACAGCGCCGTTGAGGCCGAGGGCAGAAGAGGGAATGACGGTGGGCGCGGCGACCGCGGCCCCTGCTGCCAGGCCGGTCTTCAGGAAACCGCGGCGACTCGATAGAGAGTGACGTCGCTTCATCGTGACAGGCTCCTCAAGGTTGATAGGAGGCGGCCACAACCAAGCCCGCCTCCGACATTTTGTACCATGGCGGCAGCCTCGCCCATAGAAGCCCACGTGCTTGCACGTGGGATGGTGAACCGGGTGGCGTCGCCGTCAGGCCGCGGCTCGGTGGGGAACCGAAAGCTCGAACAACTTGAAGATTTCCTCTGCCGAGAGGCCAGCGGACGTCGGCCCATCGGCCTGGGAGAGAATCGACTCGGAGAGGTCCCGCTTCTGGCGGAGAACCTCGTCGATCCGTTCCTCGATCGTGTCCACGGAGAGGAAACGCGTGACGGTCACGGCGCCGGCGGCCCCAATCCGATGAGCTCGGTTGATCGCCTGATCCTCGATGGCAGGGTTCCACCAGCGGTCGAATAGGAAAACGTATTGCGAGAACTGGAGATTGAGCCCCACTGCTCCGGCGCCGTACGAGAGCAGGAGCACCGAGTGTTCACGGCAATCCTTAAATTTCCTGATGGCTTCATCGCGGGCGACGGTCGACATCCCACCGTGGTACTCGAGCGCGCCAAATGGCGACAGATTCTCCCGGAGTCGTCCCAGGGTCTCGACCCACTGGCTGAACACGAGTGCCTTGCGGCCGCTGGCCTGCACCTCCTCGAGCTCAGCCGTGAGCCGCTCGAGCTTCGCGCTCTCGCCCGTGGCGGTATCAAAGTTACATATTTGCTTGAGCCGAAGGACGAGCTCAAAGACATGCTGGATCGTGGCCTGACGTCCCATGTCCGCCAGCCGCAAGACACCCTTTTCTTCAGCCTGCCGGTAGGTCTCTCGCTGCTCGGGGCCAAGCTCAATCCGGGCATCGCGGTCGAGCCGCGGTGGCATCTCGGTGAGCACCTTGTCCTTCGTGCGTCGGAGGATGTGATCCTTAACAGCCTCGCCCATCGCTTTCGGCTGCATGCGGTCGTTCACTTGACCGGGTTCGACAAACTCAAAGAGGCCCACGAGGTCGTCCGAAGAGTTTTCGATTGGCGTACCCGTGAGGGCCCAGCTCCGCCGACGGGCGACACTCACGACGGCGCGGTTCGTCTGGCTCGATTTGTTCTTGATCCGCTGCGCCTCGTCGAGCACGACCAAGTCAAACGAAAGGCCGAGCTGCGCCACGAGATCCCGATCGCGGACAAGCACTTCGTAGTTAGCGAGTTTCACGGGCACATCAGGAAGCGTCCACTGCCAACGTCGTCGGGCCGGCTCGCCGTCGATCACCGCCACGCAGATTTCGGGGGCCCAGTCAGCAAGTTCTCGCGCCCAATTGCTCACGAGCCCCTTTGGGCAAACCACGAGCACCCGGGAGGCCTCACCGCTCCGCACGAGGAGCCGAATCGAAGAGATGGCCTGCATCGATTTGCCGAGTCCCATCTCGTCGGCAAGCACGGCGGCATGCCGTGGGAGGAGAAACGCCATGCCCTCGAGTTGGAACGGAAACGGCTTCCGTGGGAATCCGAGCCGGCAGCCCCGGAGCATCGTGTCGAGGTCGGGCTGTAGTAAATAGAAGAACCGTTCAGAGGGTTTGACGACGTCCCGCGGCGGCCCGATTCGCGTGCGTTGGCCTCCCGCCCTTGGCTGGGAGCGAGGCCGCGGCGGGACAGATCGTTCAGGCCTGGGTGGTGGCGGCGTGGCCGGTTTTGTGAAGAAATGGCTCTGGACCTTCGGACGAGGTGGCATGACCTCGATCGACCGCACCTCTGGCGGCACGAGGCCAACAGGGAGCCGCAGCGCCGGCGGCGCCAGGATCGTGAGATTCCGCCATGCGGAGAGTGCTACTGGTGGAAGCGCGAGCGCATCGCGGGCGAACGTCCGCACGGCGAACGTCCCGTGCCCCTGCCGATCGTCCCCCACGATGCTCCTCCCGCTCGTCGGCATCACAGCCGCGCCGCCTCGTCGAGCGCGGCACGAATCCGCTCGAAGGGTTCGCAGAGATCGACGGACGTGGCGAGTGTCGCGAGCCGCGTGGCAAGGTCAGCCGCCCGTTCAGCATCCTCGGCATGCGGCCTGACAACAGCGCCCCCCATGGCGAACCCCTCACCGACGCGGCCACCACCGGCGTTCTGGTCGCGGTACACAAGCGCGACGGGAAACGTCGTGTGTGGCCGAACATGGAGCATGGGCTCGCTGTCGGTCAACACCATGGCAGGCGACGCCTTGGCTTCGGCCAAGAGTGCCCCGCCCACCTGCTGGCCGTGGAGGTGGCTATCGAGGGAAGCCCCGAAGAGGATCTGCTGGGCCCGCGACACCTTCACCGGCGCCGTACAGTGAAACTCGAGTGGCCGGCCGAGCGAGTCCACGACGAGATAGCCGCCGAACAGGCCGTGAGCCGGTGACTCGAGCGTCGTCAGAAATCCGAACGACACCTCAGCCTGGTCCCCATCCGCCTGCTGCTGCATACCCGTTGCTTCCCACGTGGCATCGAGAACCTATCGCCATCACCCGACGATCTCCTCCATCGACGCGGCGAGGGCGGTCCTTGAATCCCCGTCGCAATCGTCGCCGGGAGTCTGGAGAACCCTTGCCGATCGGGCCGAGTACGGAGGCCATTCATGGAAAAACCGGCGGAAACTGCCTACCATACGGGAGCGTTCGGTAGCACTCGCACTCCCGGTGAAAAAAGATCATGAACGACGGTGCCCCGTACTTCACGCAGGTCGATATTTCCGTCGGAACACCGATGGCGGGGCGGCCAACGCCGACCGGCGATCTCTCCGAGACCAACGGGCTCTTGCGAGAGGTCGTAGAAAACTCCCGCAAGCAAAACGATCTGCTCCTCGAGATCCTCTCGCAGGTGTCGCTCCAGCACCGTCAGCGGGCCGCTGAGCTCAAGGCTTGGAAAGAGTCCAATCCGCAGCTCGCGAAGTCATGCCGGCAGGCGGCCGAGTCGCTGGCCCGTGTGCACACGGAGTTTCTGTCAAGCATCGCTCAAGAGGCTGCCGACAACGCCGAGGATTTTTCCGACAGCGAATATGCCCTCGGCGAGTTTATCGATCGGTACGGCCCGAGGCTCGCCCACTTCAATGGCGTGCTTCAGCTCTTTGCCCAGTTGGGCGCCCCGATTCCCCAGCTCCCCGGTCAGACATCGGAGGGTTGACGCCCTTCTCTGTTTCTCACCCTATGGCCTCAATCCAATCCGACGCGGCAAGAACTGTCTTCGAGGTTGCTTCGCCCGAGCAGAAGGCGGCTGCCAAAGCCGCGCTCGACGCACACTGTGTCGAGACGGTCGCGTGGCATTTTCATGAGTCGACGGGTTGCCCCTTTTGGCTCGACTACACGAAGTCGCTCTCCTTCGATCCTTTGAAGGAGATTCGCGGCTTTGACGATCTCAAAAAATTCCCACCGTTTGAAGACGAATGGCTGCGTGGCGGCCCGGTTCGCCGCTGGGTGCCGAAGGGGCTTGCTGACCAGCCCGTCTATGTCTTTGAAACCGGCGGTACGACAGGCACTCCCAAATCGCGGACGAACTGCCGAGACTTCCGGACTGACTATGAGATGTTCAGTGAAACACTCCCTGAGGAATTTTTCCCTCGCGGTGCCAACTGGCTGATGCTTGGGCCGTCGGGACCGCGAAGGCTGCGGCTCTCGATCGAACATCTCGCCCAGTACCGCGGCGGCATTTCTTTTTGTGTCGACCTCGATCCTCGCTGGGTCATCAAGCTCATCCAGAAGGGCTGGATGGAACACCTCGAGGCGTATAAACAGCACTGCATCGATCAGGCCATCACGATCCTCGAATCGGGCCACGACATCCGCTGCATGTTCACAACACCAAAACTGCTCGAGTCGCTCGCCCTTGCCCTCGAGAAGCGTGGCACCACAATCCGGAAGGCTGGCATCACCGGCATTTTTTCAGGTGGCACCGAGTTCACCCCGCAGTGGACTCGCTTCGCGGTCGAGGAACTGCTCGACGGCGCCTATATGACCCCGACGTACGGCAACACGCTCATGGGCCTTGCCGCGAGCCGCCCCGTGGTCCCTGCCGACGGCTACACGATCGCCTATTACGCGCCGCAGCCGCGAGCGGTGATCGAGGTCGTCGACATGGATAACCCTGACACGATCGTGCCCTACGGCGGCACCGGCCGCGTCCGGCTCACGACGCTCACGAAGGAAACGTTTATCCCTGGCTTTCTCGAACGCGACGAAGGCGAGCGGGAGCAGCCCTATGCGAAGTACCCGTGGGACGGTGTCAGCGGCGTCCGCCCCTTCCGCGCGTTGGCTGGCACGACCACCGTGGGAGTGTATTGATTACACGCTCGCCGGGCCATCCATGGCCCCGGCGAGCTTGCCCGGCCTCCGCCGGGAAGTAAGCGACGCATCCAGCGTCGCAGTCAACAGTGTGTACCCTCCACCGAATACCATCCATGGCCCCGGCGAGCTTGCCCGGCCTCCGCGGCAATGCCAACGTTATCCTGAGGTATCCCATGCGACTGTTCATCCCCGCGGTGTGTTTCTGCGTATGCTCCCTGCCCACGTTCGCCGGCGCGAAAGACTTCTTCCTCACGATTGGCGGTGGACCGCGGCCTGATAACAACCAGGTTTCACTGGAACGCAACGTGGCGTTCCAGCAGCGGGTCCTCGCGGAACGACGGCCCGACCGCCCGACGTACGAGCTCTACTTTGCCGATGGCAAGTCGGAGGCTCGTGACCTTCAATACCGTGTTGCCGATTTCAAGGCCACATGCCCGCCAGCCCGGCGGATCTTGGCCGAAGTCTTGGGCGATGCCCCTTCGATGGACTTGCTCTACCGAAGCCACCGCCTCGGCAACCTGGCAGGCCCATCCGATCCGCAGCTTCTGCGACGCCGCCTCCGCGACCTCGCCGAGGATCTGCAACCGGGCGACCGACTCTTTCTGTATGCGACGGCCCACGGAGGTCCGGCGAAGAAGCCGACCGAGAAAGACAAGCCCACAGAGAAGGAAAAGGTCGCCGAAAAAGACCGGGCCCCCGATGCCCAAACGTACAACACGTCACTCTATTGCTGGAACACTACCAACATCACTGCCAGCGAGCTCGCCGATTGGCTCGACCAGCTCGACCCGGAAGTCAGCGTGATGCTGGTGATGGTGCAGTGCTACGCAGGTGGCTTTGCCAACACGATTTTCAACGGGGCCGACGCAGACCAGGGCCTTGCACCCCATGCCCGCTTCGGCTTCTTCGCCCAGGTCCACGATCGCCCCGCGGCTGGATGTACGCCCGACATCGAAGAGGCTGACTACCAGGAGTACAGCAGCTTCTTCTGGGCCGCGCTCGCTGGCCACACGCGCTCCGGCACACCAATCACGTCGGCTGACTTTGACAGCGATGGGAGCGTCTCCTTCGCCGAGGCCCATGCCTACGCCATTCTGGCGAGCGACACGATCGACGTACCTGTTCGTACGACCGACATCCTGCTGCGAACGTTCAGTGAGCGTGGGAGCGACGACGCCGACAAAAAACCGCGCCGGGACGGCACGAACGCCGAGCTGCTCAAGCTCGCTGGGCCACTCGGCCCACTTCTGAACAGGGCGAGGCCCGAAGAGCGAGCGATTCTCGTCGGCCTGTCGAAACGGCTCGCACTCGAGGATCCCACGATCGAGTTACTCCGCACAACGCTCGAGCAGCAAGGGAAAGAGATCAAGGAGGCTGCCGATCGCCTGGCTCGCGCCAAACGCACCACCCGTCGGGCCAAGACTCACGCCCAGCAGGATCTCTACGACACGTGGCCCGAACTGAGGCTTCCTTATGCACCACTCGCGGCCGAACTGGTGAGCACTCAGTCAGACGAATTCGTGCGCCGCGTCGAGAACCTGAGCTCCTATGCCGCCCTGCGAGCTGCCCTCGATAGGGAGTCGGTGCTCGACAAGGAACATCTCGACCTGGAGCGTCAAAGGGCCAAGGTTGAGCGGCTTCTCAGGACGGCGGAAAACGTCGTCCTCGCAGCCAACCTTCCCGATGTCGCCTCGCCCGAAATCGTGGCCCGCTACGAGAAACTCCGAAGCCTCGAAGAATCCACGCTCGCCCCGCGTCCATAAGGCATAGCTCCGCAGGGGGTTGCCCCGTACGAGTGCGATCACGCCAGGTGGCATCCGCTAGCCTGCGTACCCGGCGCGTTCCTCAGTCGCCCTGGGTACACTGGAAGCTTGAGCTACTCGTCGGCCGAGGCTGAGAACCCATGCCGCGAAAAGTGCGAGAACTGGTTGGCGATCTTCTATCGCGGGGGTTCCACGAGGTTTCTGGTGGCGGCAAGGGTTCGCACCGGAAATTCGTGCACGAGAAGTTTGCCGGGGCGGTCACGATCAGTGGCCATTCTGGTGACGACGCAAGGCCGTACCAGGAAAAGCAGGTCCGCAAAGCAATCGAGGCCGTCGATGAAGAAGACTGATGCGTATCACAAGTGGGTGGAGTGGAGTGACGAGGACGGCACCTACATCGGGAAGTGCCCCGATCTTATCACTGGCATCCACGGCGATGACCCCGTCGAGTTGTATGCCGACCTGGATCGAGTCGTCGACGATGTCGTCGCTCATTTCGAGCAAACCGGCCGCGACCTTCCTCCCGCTCGCATTAGGCCCATGCGCGAAGTCGGCTGAGATCGACGGCCTAGCCCGCCGCTGCAATCGCATCCGCTTTGGGGTTGCCAGTGCCGAGCTGGCCGCTGGTCTGGCGGCCGTGCAAGTGCGACACGCATTGACCCAGTTGCGGAGCAACTGGGCTACGAGTGGATCACCGCGGCTATGACGGAAGTGACGCGATACGGGAACCACATTCGCGTGCGAATACGGCTTCCGCGAGGGGCTGCCCGTGTCATGGAGCCGGCGTAGGAAACTGCTTTACGACCGGGCTGGCCATCCATGGCCCAGCCGGTCTTGGCGGGCCTCCGCCCGCGGCTCGCTCCTCCGGGCTCGCTGCTTCGCGTCATCAATACGCGCCGAAGCTCGGGTGGCTTCAAGCCGCACCAGAGTCAGGCTGCTATTCTGAAAGTGGCCAACAACCACAAGGTGAACACCATGCATCTGCCTGCCTGGCGGTTTGGAAAACCCTATGAGTCGCTCGAGCGTGAGACGCTCGTGCATTTTCTGACCGGCGAAACCGTCGCGGAAGTGAGCCAGGTCGGCGGGGCGATCCTTGCTCGTGATCTTCAGAAGGCAGGGCAGGCTCGCCGGGCGCTGTTGGCGATCGATCCCGAAGAAATCGTCGAGCGGCTCCAGACCGCCGGCAATCTGTATGCCCACGGCACCGTCACCGTCGGAGATACCCCACAGTCACCCGACGACTTTGTGCGGCAGCAGTCGGCCACCACAGGGCTGCCCGAAAAGCTCTGTCGGGCCAACATGCAGAAAAACATGTTCGTCCTCTCGAACATGGATCGGATCCTCGATGCCCTTTCCCGCGGCCTCGACCCAAAGATTCTGTGGCAGGGCTATGGTGTCGAACACCGTGGCGTGACGGTGAGCTACCAGGCACAGTCGCCGGTGCTCGGGCTCGTGCTGCCATCAAACTCCCCTGGTGTCCATACGCTCTGGCTCCCGGTCCTAGCCCTCGGGATCGGCCTGGTGATGAAGCCGGGGAGCCAAGAACCGTGGACTCCGTACCGCATGGCCGCCTGCATGATGGAGGCCGGCATTCCCGCAGAGTCCATCGGGCTCTATCCCGGTGCAACCGATGTGGGCGCGGCCGTGCTCGCTGGCTGCGGCCGAAGCATGATCTTTGGGTCAGCCAAGACGGTTGAGCAGTACCGCGGCAACCCAGGTGTGCAGGTGCACGGGCCTGGGTTCTCCAAGATCATCCTCGGTGATGATTGCGTGGATGACTGGGAACGGTATCTCGACATGATGGCCGAGAGCGTGGCCATCAACTGTGGCCGCGGCTGCATCAACGCTTCGGCCATCTACGCGAGCCGCCATACGAAGGAGATTGCAGCAGCGCTCGCCGAACGGCTCGGGCCGACGGAGGTCAAGCCACCCGACGACCCCGAGGCTGCCCTCGCCGCGTTTACCGTGCCGGGCGCCGCCAAGGCGATCTGGGGCCAAATCGAAGGACTGCTGAAGGCGTCAGACGTAACAAACGCAACAGAGCCGTATGGCCCGCGACTCGTGGAGCAAGAGCGATGTGGCTGGCTACGGCCGGTCGTGGCGCATGCGGCGACACCAGGGCCCGAGATCACGCGAGCCGAATATATGTTTCCGTTTGTGACCGTCGTCACGTGTCCGCAGGAGCGAGTGCTCGAGGCGATCGGGCCGACGCTGGTGTGCTCGGCGATATCTGACGACGACGCGTTTCGGAGGCGGCTTGTCGAGTGCACGCACATCGACAGGCTCAACCTCGGACCGATCCCTACGACCAAGCTCGATTGGCTCCAGCCCCACGAGGGCAACATCATCGATTTTCTTTACCAGTCGCGGGCGCTTCAGGTTGGTGCGACGGCGGCCGCTGACCGCGAGAGGCCGGATGTCGTCGCCGCTGGCTCGTAGACACGGACCACCCTTGCCCAACAACCCGCCGTCCTCACGCTTGCGCGAGGGGCTTTGATGATCACCCAACCGGCCCTGCGTTTGTTGCCATGAAACCGTCGTTCGATTTTCGCCCGGGGCCGCGGCTGGTTGTCGGGCCAGCGTCGCTGCGGCGGCTGGGAGAACTTTCCCGCGAGCTTGGCGGAACGCGAGCACTCGTGACGAGTGACCCGGGGATCGTCGCAGCCGGCCATGCCGCTGCTGGCATCGCCACGCTCGAAGCAGCGGGAATCGCCACGGGTTTGTTCACTGGATTTGGCGAGAATCCCACGACCACGCAGATCGAGGCGGGTACGGCATTCGCCCGAGAATTTCGGCCCGACATTCTCGTGGGCCTCGGCGGCGGCAGCTCGATGGACTGCGCCAAGGGCATTAACTTTCTCGTGTCCCGCGGCGGCCGAATGCAGGACTACCGGGGACGCGGCAATGGAAGCGTGGCGATGCTTCCCTCCATCGCCGTTCCCACGACGGCCGGGACGGGGAGCGAGACGCAATCCTTCGCCCTCATCACGGATACCGAAACCGGGATGAAGATGGCCTGCGGCGATCCGGCCGCGGCCTTTCGTGTCGCGATCCTCGACGTGCAGCTCACACGTACCCAGCCAGCGATGGTCACGGCTGTGACCGGCATCGATGCGGTCGCGCATGCCATTGAGAGCTTTGTCAGCACAGCGGCCACACCCGCATCGCGACTCTTCTCGAGAGAGGGTTGGCGGCTGCTGGCAAACGGCCTGCCCCGAGTGTTTGCCGACGGGGATGACGCGGCGGCTCGCGCAGACGTCCAACTCGGGGCTGCCTGGGCCGGGCTCGCCATTGAAAACGCGATGCTCGGGGCCGCCCACGCGATGGCCAATCCTCTCACGGCGATGTACGGCGTTGTCCATGGGCAGGCGGTCGGGCTCGCGCTCCCGCATGTCGTCCGATTCAACGCGCCGGTGTGCGGCGAGGCGTATTCAGAACTGTTGGCTATTGGAGGAATCGATTTCGACTCGCAGGCCGCCGGTGATCATTTTGCCCCGTGGCTCGAAAGCCTTCTTGATACGGCGGGACTTCACAGATCGCTTGAATCGCTGGGTATCGCCTCGCCAGACGTTTCGTCACTCGCAACCATGGCCGCAATCCAATGGACCGGTGGGTTCAACCCGCGACCATTGAGAACCGACGACTGGCACTCGCTCTATGAGGCTGCACGATGACTCGCGGTGCGCCCATGCTCGTTGTGCTGCTCACCGTGGCATCGATGATCCCATTGATCGCTGACGTTGTCGCCGGCGCTGAAAACACCGCCCCTGCCGACGCTTGGCCAACGGCCCGCGGCTGCATCGCCGGCACCGGCCGATCGGCGGCAAGGCTTTCACTTCCACTCGCCGAAGCATGGCGACGTGACTTCGACAAGACTTCCTTTGCAGCCGTGCCGATCATCGCCGATGGCATGATCTACATCGGCGACCTGGACGGCACGTTCCGCGCCATCGAGCTTGCCACGGGCAAGTCCGTGTGGACCTTCGTCGCACACGAAGCGGGCTTCACCTCAGCGGCGGCACTCTCTGACGACCCCACACTGCCGCTGGTCGTCGGCGATGACATGGGGCTTGTCCGCGGGCTTGACCGCCAGACAGGGAAACTCTGTTGGGAGTACGGGACCGAAGGCGAAATTTCAGGTGGCCCGACAATCCTGCCGACGCCCGATGGCCCCCGGGCACTCGTCGGCTCGCAAGACGCCTCCCTCTCATGCCTCGATCTTGCGACAGGACGGCTCGTCTGGAAACACTCGATCGCGGATCAAATCCGTTGTGGGCCGACCGTGGCGAGACGCGAAGACGGCGACCGCATTTTCTTGGCCGGCTGCGACGGGCGACTCCATGTCATCGATGCCGCCACAGGCAAGGAGACGGGGTCTGTCGAGATCGGTGGCCCGACCGGCACCACCCCCGCAGTCGCAGGCGATCACACATTCTTTGGCACGGAGGGAGGCGGATTCTTCGCCATTGACTTCATGACGCCGGCGGTGGCCTGGCGGCACCAGCCGGCTGCGGGCGGCCAGGCCTACCGATCGAGTGCC
>JBGTKO010000289.1:0-4058 GCA_041744595.1 Pirellulales bacterium | reverse complement strand
GGCCGCCGGCACGAGCCCGCGGAGGACGGCGGTCGCCCGCTCGGCCCCCTGCTCGCGCGTGATCCAGCCACGCTCCACGCCAATCGGCAGCGCCGAGAGTTGGAATCCGACCGACGCGATGCTGCAGATGGACGTGCTGGTGCGATCCTTGGCCAGCGGGACGGGGGATCCAACCTCGTTCCAGAAGAACTGGAAGCACCCCTTCTGGAGCCACGAGCACGGCGTTGTAGGCCAGGAGGCTTGGGATCTCTGCCTGGTAGGTCTGGAGTTGGGCGTAGGCTGTCCAGATCGTCGCGTCTTCGTCGGCTGCGTTCTTGAGCTCGACGAGGCCCAACGGAAGCCCGTTGACGAAGACCACGATATCGGGCCGGCGGGTGTGGCCGCCTTCGACCACCGTGAACTGGTTCACAACCAGCCAGCCGTTGGCCTGCACGTTTGAAAAATCCGACGAGCCACGCCTTGTCGTGTTTGGTCGTGCCGTCGGGTCGTGCGTAGTCCACGTCTACCCCGTCGTGGAGCAGCTTGTGGAAGGCGCGGTTCGACTGCACGAGCGATGGCGTCGAAACTCGTAGCACTTTTCGGACCGCCTCCTCGCGGGCCTCTTCAGGCAACGCAGGATTGAATCGAGACAGGGCTTCGCGCAGCCGCTCGACGAGCACGACATCGGCAAACGTCGCCCGCTCCGCCGACGTTTCACCGGGAGCCAGTTGTGGCCCGTGGGCGACGGTGTAGCCCAGTTCGTGAAACCATTCGAGGGCGGCCTCTTCAACGACTGATTCGGTGAGGCTCATGCGCTTGCCTCTTTCTCGAGTTTCAGGAGTCGCTCTGAAAGATCGGCGGGGGCGATGAACACGATTTGCTTGCCCTTCTTTCGTTTCTCGAGAACGCCGCGTTCGCTGAGGTCGAGGAGGTCTGTACGGGCGGTTTGGTACACGACGCCATGACTCCGCTTGTGGCTTTCAAAGGTGTAGCGTTGCCCTGGGTGCTTCAGCGCGTTGCGGATGATTTCGACCTGGCGGTGGTTGAAGAGATCGAGTGCCCGCATGTGGGATTCCACATCTTTGAGCTCGGCGGTTTTGCGTTCGATGGAGGCGTGTAGCTCGCGGATTGCTCGGCGAATCACCTGGGTTTGGGCGATGATGAAATACGTCAGGTCGTTGTCGTCGGTCTCCGTGTAGAGAAACGACCTGCCATATTTGGCTGGGGCTTTGCGGAGGATGGCAGAGATCGAGACAAACTCGAATAGCCAGTATCCGGAATGGAGCATGGCCCAGTAGAAGAGCGCCCGCGCCGTACGGCCATTGCCATCGATGAAGGGGTGATCGTAGGCCAGCCAGAAGTGGAGGATGATGGCACGGATAGCCGGGTGGACGAAGCTGTCTGGCGTCTTGCCGTTGGCGAAGTCGCACATCGCCGTCATGCGTTCGGCGAGCTCGTCGGCGTGGGGTGGGTCGTGATACACCTGCCCGTAGTCGTCGCTGACCACTCGCTTTTCATCGGCCCTGCGGAAGCGGCCGGCCGCTGTCGGGTCATCGAGTGTTTTTTCGGTGACGAGCCGGTGAATCTGAAAGACGAGCTCGGGCGACAGTACCGACGTTTTCAGTTCACGAATCCGCCGCATCGTCGCGTAGTTGTTCAAGATCATCTGTTCGCTCGTGTCGCGCGGCTTGCGGCCTGAGCGAATCATTTCCTTGGCGACTTCGCGTGTGGTGATCGCGCCTTCGAGTTGGCTGGACGTGATCGCCTCTTCCATGAGCGATCGCACGAGATACCGGTCGCGGGTCTGCGGGTTGGTGATGGGCTCGGGGATGCTCACGAGCCCACCGGCCCCGAGATCGATCTGGTGAAGCTCTTGGAGCACCACCTCGGGCACGGCAAACTGAAACGGCTGCCGGCCCTTGTCGAGGAGCGGGATCGGCTTGAGGGCATCCATCCGGGACAGTTTTTGTACGAGCCACCATTCCCGATGGCTTAGCCCGGGCGGCGGCGCGTACCGCCGCAGCTTGTCCCAGTGGTGGTAGCCACCTTGAGCCTTCACCGCTGGCATGGTGGCGAACAGTTCCCCCGCCCGCCGTGCATGCGTCATTTCATCGAACAATTCGTGGAAAAGAGGCGGTTTTTGAGGGATTCGCATCGATTCTTGCCAGCGTTCTACTAATTCGTTGCAGTTTAGTAGAATGGGCCACATATGCAAGAAACTACTAAAACGAATTCGTTTACGTAGTTCAGCCGAAGGATAGGACGGTCAACGGCACTTTCGCAAACTGGGGACGGGTGCTGATGGCCTTTTGAGCATAGCGGGTGCCACGAAATACTGTCTTTGGGCGTGCGGGTCATAGGTCTGATGCCCACGAAAAACGTGGCCAAACCGTCGATTTTCGTGGTCGGCGCAGTCCGCTGAGCAGTGCCTCCGGTGAGGCACGTCAAATTGAGTGGATGTCGATTGCCGGGAGCTCGTCTGGCGCGGCCTGGATGCCATCGCGGTCGTCGTGGACCTGGACGAGCTCGTTCTGGAAGCTCTTCCGCGATCTTTGCGAGGAGTTTTGCCCAGGTGATTCGGAAGGTGTCGTGAGAGCGGGGCTTGTGTTCCGCGTCGGAGTGTCCAGCGCAAGCACCCTCACCCTGACCTTCTCCCGTAGGGAGAGGGAGCGATGATGCGGCGTCGCCCGTCTTGCCGGCATTGCCGATTGCCATCGCGGTGACGCGTCGCCGCAGAGGGTGGTTCGGTGCGAAGACGCCGTGGTAGCGGTGCCGGTGTTTTCGGGGTGGCGGCACGAGATCGGCGAGCCTGTCGAGCAGGTCATGCGGTGAGAGGTTGACGACGCCTTGCTTGTCAGGTGTGGTCGCCTTCTTGGTGCGGCCCAGTCTGATCCAGCCCGATCCACTGTCCCCGCTTGTGACGGGGCAGCGTGTAGCGAACGCGGTCGGGCTTCCCGTCGCGGCCGCCGATGACGGCGAGTCGCTCAATGGCAAAGGCGGGCCTGGCGCAATACCGAACGAGATGCTCAAGGCTTCTGTAAAAGCTCGGCACGTCATGGTTGTCGAGACTGATTCGGACAGACGCATCGACGGAGAAGCCGGAGTGTTCCCAAGCGAGCATGTCGGCGGCGGCGGCGGCGGCGTCGAGATGGCCGTGGCGACGGACCCGAACCGGTGGACGAAGGAGATGCCACCGATGGCCTTGGCCCCTGGCCGGTCAGCCGGTCGTCGCCGTTCGCGCACTCGACCGATTTCGCGCGGTACGCCGCCACGGTGCGATGAGCTGATCAGAGCGGAATCCGGAGCAACTGGTTGTGCATCTCTTCGGGTGCGAAGACCTTGCAGACCAGTTCCAAGTCGGCGATCAACTGGCCGATCGTGGCCTTCTGCTGATGGGCGTAGACGACTCCCGCAAACGGCCGGCCCGAAGCTTGGCCCGCAACACCGGGTTGTCATGCTTCCGGCAAAGGTCTTCGGCACGACGGAACCGCTCTTCAATGAGCCGATCACAATCCGCCTGGTGCTCGTAGTAGTACGCTAATGCCGCGTGGATCTGGCCGAGCGACAGATGCGGGTGCTGTCGCTGAATTTCATCGGCATCCCAGTGGTGCGTGAGTCGATCCAGCGCCACTTCGATGACCTTCGTTCTCGTGCCTTCGATGTAGGCCACGCACTCCGAATCGACTTCAATGAGCGGCCAACCGACGACAGACATCCGACTATTCCTGAGCGTTCAGGGGCGACAACTGTCACTATACCGGCGCTGCTCGGACAGTACGATGGCAAGAATTCGTGAGCGGAGGTGCGCCCCGCATTCCCGCTAGCGTGGCGCCAGCTTCAGGCGGCGGGCCGCCTCTTGGGCGCTCGAGGTGCTCCATGAAGAGTCAGCCGCCAGACCAGCCCGCTGCGGGCGTTCTCAATGGCCAAGAGCATGGGGCCGTAGATCGATGCCCAGGTACTCCTCGTCGGCGTGCGGCGGGTCCCCGGTGGAACGAGTCCACCAGGCCGTAGCCCCCAGTTCCGGGTCTCGCCAAGCCAGTGGCTTTCCCTCGTGGCAGGTCAGGCTGACGTACTCCCGC
>JBGTKO010000288.1:0-7232 GCA_041744595.1 Pirellulales bacterium | reverse complement strand
AGCGGGCCAGAAGCATCGCCGCCTGGAGCCGTGATGTGACGTCGCCAGCCTCAGCGAGCTTGCGGGCCGCCGAGGCAGCGAGAAGGTCAGCCCGCTTGGCCGCATCCGGTTCGCCACGGGCCCGCCAGGCGACGGCGGCTGCATACTCGAGAAGTGGCGACGCCGTGGCCAGTCGCTCGGTGACCAGATCAACCGCCTCGGGGAGCCCGTGCGATGTGAGCCATTCGAGCTCGACCACTGTCTGTCCGTCCTCGCCATCGACCTCCCGGTCTGCCGATTCGAAGAGCTTCGCGGCCTGAGCAAGAGCCTCCTTCCGTCGATCTGCCTTGACCAACAACTCGGCGAGGCAGCGGCGAAAAATCCGACCCGTACGAGAGATGCCGGCTGCCTCCGTGTCAAGATCGCCGATCGCTTCGGCACCGATTTCTAAACGCTCGTCGAGTACCTCCGCGGCAGCGATGGCTGCGTCGATCCCACGAGAGGCCTCGTCGGCTGTCGTGGCCGTGGTGGCCTCGACCAGCCCTCGCAAGAATGTTGCCGCTGGCCGGCCGCTCGGCCCTAAGCCGGCGATGATCCGCGGAGCGATGCTAGGCCAGTAGGGATCGTCAGATTGCCACTCACGCGCGAGCAGTGCCGCCGCGATCCGAGAACCAGAAGTCGTCCGCTCGAGCCGCACGATCCTCGCCAAGGGCTCGATGCCGACATCGTCGTCAAGCCTGAGGAGCCGGTGCATGACCCGCAACCGCTCGCTGAGGTTTCCCTTCGCAAAAGGCTCGAGCAGCGCGGTCACCTCTGGCAGATCATCGCCGCTCCCCAGCGGGAGAGAATCCGCAAGCCATTTTGCTCGGAGCGCCACCTCCCAGTCGTCACTGACTTCGGCTGCGGCGAGCAGGGCGTCGGCCGCCGCCGGGCCAATCTCGGCGAGCCTCGCGGAGGCCGTTTCACGCACGGCATAGTCGGTGTCGCCGAGCTGCTTGACGAGCGAGGCGATTTCATTGGCCGAGGGTTCGGGTAGCTTCGTGGGCTCGGCCTGGGCCGTCGCGAGCGACGTCAGGACGATACCAACCATGCTCCATGCCAGCCGCCGGCGGCTGCAGGATGTTGGCGTGCGGCATGGCTTCACGTCGGCTGGTCGCATCAGGCTGGCTCGCTGAGGGTTCCGTTCGCCATGTCTTTATTATAGAGTCACGCGGTCTTGATCGGAGGAAACAGCCGCCGCCATGACGGTTCCCGGCGGAATGCCCCGAGACCGTCGTTCACAGTCTGAACGGAATCCTCGAATCATGAGTGAGTCGATCAACGCGGCGGTCCAATTGAGCAAGAAGGCCGTGACCAGTTTCGTACTGGGATTGCTCTCGCTCGTGACGTGTGTGATCACCGGCGTGCCAGCGATCATCCTTGGCATTTGGGCGCTCGTCGATATCAGCAAGAGCCAGGGCCGACTCGAGGGGAAAGGGTTCGCCATCGCAGGCATCGCGGTCCCAGGTGTGACCATGGTTCTCGGTGTGCCACTCATGGTGGCCCTCCTGTTGCCGGCGATCAGCGCGGCCCGCGAAGCGGCTCGAGCATCGGTGTCGGCAAACAACATGCGGCAAATCGGTTTGGCGATGCTCAACTATGAGGATCAGCGACGCCGTCTGCCAGCGGCAGGCGTCACCGGCGAACGAGCGAATCTCAGTTGGCGTGTGCACATTTTGCCATACCTCGAGCATGCAGCGCTCTACAAAGAGTTTCACCTCGACGAACCCTGGGACAGTGAACACAACAAGGCGTTGATTGACCGCATGCCAGCGGTCTATGCAACGCCCGGCCGTGAACCAGGGGCCGGGAAGACGATGTATCTCGTCCCAACCGGGAACGGTGCGCTCTTTCAAGGTGAGCCGAACGGCCCGCTGGCCGCCCAGGTGTCAGATGGCAGATCCAACACGATCATGTTGGTCGAGGTGGATCCAGAGGCGGCCAAGATTTGGACCCAGCCGGAGGATTGGGAGTTTGACCCTTTAAACCCGAAGCGAGGGTTGGGCGGGCATCGGTTCGGCGGGTCGTGTTTGATTCAGTTCGCAGACGGGGCTGTTCTCCGAATCCGACTCGACGACGTCGATCCCGCGAAGTTGTCGGCGGCATTTACGCGGGCTGGCGGTGAAGCGATAGGCCCCCTCGACTGAAGGCCGATCGCCGCCATTGCTCGGTCAGGAGGCCAATGGTGTCAGGCCGCGTCGGGCTCGATACCCAAGTCGCGGATCGTGACAAGCGATTCGAGCGGAATGCCGCGTGCCGCGAGGGCTTCGCGACCACCGGCCAGGTGGTCGATGACAGCCACGAGCCGCTCCACCACGAGTCCGAACTCGATCGCCCGGTCGATCGCCAAGAGCGACGAGCCACCGGTCGTGATCACGTCCTCCACGATCACCACCCGCTGTCCGGGCTCGACCGGCCCCTCGATGTACCGCTGGAGGCCGTGTCCCTTGGGCTCCTTGCGAACAAGAAAACCCTTGAGTGGGAGCCCCGCCACGCCCGCCATCGTCACGACCGCGGAGGTGACCGGATCGGCCCCGATGCTCATCCCACCGACGGCGGCGGGGAGGGGGGCCAGCGATTCAAGCCGCCGCAGGATCGCCCGGCCGACGAGCATGGAGCCGTGAGCGTCGAGCACGACCTGCTTGGCATCGAGATAAAAACTCGCCTGACGGCCGCTGGCAAGCGTAAAGTTGCCTCGTTTGAGGGCGCGCGTCGCGACCAGGTCGAGCAGTTCTGGGTCGGGGGCGGCGAGAACCGCCGTAGTCTGGTTTGTCATTCCGGGGAGTATAGAGGAGTTGGCGGTGCCGAAAGTCGTTCGCCCGGCCAGGTCGGGAACATGTGGCCTGGAGGGAGACAGCCAGCTTTTGTTTCACGCCTGACGGGGCTGTGTAAAACCAGCCAGTCCTCCAGGCTCTCTTCCCTGCTGGCTACAATCTCGTGTGCCGGCGTTTCCCGGCAGGTTTCGTTTGGAGCGTAGGCCATGCAGCTTGGTCGGGTCGTTCGCGGGATGGTCCGTTATTTGGCTCTGACCGCTTGTCTGCTGTCGCGGACCGCGACAGCAGACGATGCTCCGCCTGCCGCTCGGCCTCCCGATGCGGCCCTGCTGACCGTCCCGCTGCCGCTGACAGGCACCCGCGACACGCAGATTCGCGGGACGATTCTCCGTCAGCTCGAACGGCTCCGTGGCCAGCAGCAGCGGGGAGTTCTGGTGTTACGGTTCGACGATTCCCCTGGCGACGATCCGTCGGCCAGTGCATTCGGACGCGCGCTCGAACTGGCCAGGTTCCTCTCCAGCAGCAAAATGGCAGGGGTGAAAACCGTTGCCTGGCTGCCGGACGGGGCCAGCGGTCACGCGGTGCTCGTCGCACTCGCCTGCGACGTGATTGCGATGCCTCCTGCCGCCGAGCTGGGCCCAGCCAATGTCCGCGAGCCCGCTATCGACGACGCCATGCGGGCGGCCTACCGAGAGATCGCTGCCCGTCGAAGGACCGTGCCGCCCGCCGTGGCATTGGCCATGATCGATCCGGCTGCCCGAGTCTTGCGGGTGACGACCGACGCCGGGGCGGAGTTTATCAACGAGCAGGAGCTCGATTCGGTCAAGGATCGTGCCGCCGTCGTCGCGAGCGAGCGACTCGAGCCGGCCCCGCTCGCACTCACCGGAAGGCGAGCGCGTGAGCTCGGCTTTGTAAACCTCTTGGCAGCGTCGCCGGCGGAGCTTGCTCGCGGCCTGGGCGTTGCTGAGCCGGCGTTGGTTGCCGATCCCTCGCTCGAAGGTGGTTGGAAGGGGGTGCAGGTTTCACTCTCTGGCGTGATCGGGCCCGATGCGGTCACCAGGGTCCGAAACCGGATCGACCGAGCGGTCAGCGATGGTGCCAACTTCATTTGCTTGAAGATCGACTCGGCCGGTGGGGCACCCGAACAAAGTCTCGTGCTTGCGAACTGGCTCGCAGGCCTCGATCAGGCGAGGGTGCGAACCGTGGCCTGGATACCCCGTGAGGCGCGGGGAGATGCGGCGCTCGTCGCGCTTGCCTGCGACGAGGTGGTCATGCGGCCCACCTCGGTACTTGGTGGCGATGGTTCGGCGACGATCGACGAACGGCGAGTTGACGCGATCGCGGTGGCATGGCGGGCGGGCGTGGCCAAGCTGCGAGACCGCCCCTGGTCACTGCCGCTGGCGACCGTCCTCCCCGGTATGGTCGTACGACGTGCCGAGCAGCAGGGCACCGGACGTGTCGAGTATTTCACGGCGGAGGAAATTGCCCAGCGAAAGGATCGCGAGGAATGGCGGCTCGGGGGCGAGCTCGGAACGAGCCCACTTTTGCTTACGGGCCAGCGAGCCGAGGAGCTTGGGATCGTGGCACATGTGGTCGATGACTTTGCCGGGCTGCGGCGAGCCTACGGCATGGAAGACGACATGGGTGTCATCGAGCCCGGCTGGGCCGACGAACTGCTGGCCGCACTCGCCAGCCCGAGCCTCGCATGGCTCCTCCTCCTGATCGGCGGCGCGGGGCTCTACATCGAGCTCAAGACCCCCGGCATGGGTTTTGGGGGGTTTGTTGCGATGGTGGCATTCATCGTCTATTTCTGGAGTCAGTACCTCAACGGCACAGCCGGATGGCTCGAGGTGATGCTCTTCCTTGCGGGCGTCATCTGTGTGCTTGCGGAGATTTTCGTGCTGCCCGGTTTCGGTGTGCTCGGACTCGGGGGCGGGCTGCTTGTCATCGCGTCGCTCGTGCTGGCCAGCCAATCGTTCGTGCTACCGGCCAACGCCTACCAGATTCGGCAGATGCAATGGTCGCTCGCCGGCATCCTCGCGGCGTTCGTCGGCGTCGCTGTCCTCGCCGCCTTCATCAAGCAATGGCTTCCATCGACGCCGGGGCTGCGGATGATTCTCCTGGAGCCTCCTCCAGAAACCGTTTTCGATGACACCGATCTTGAGGCACTCATCGGCTCGGAAGGCGTCACGACGACGCGGCTAGCGATGGCCGGCAAGGCGCGGATTGGCGGGGAGGTGCGTGACGTCCTGAGTGAAGGCATGCTCGTCGAGCCGGGCGCTGCGGTGACGGTGGTCGAGGTTCGTGGGGGACGCCTGATCGTCCGGCCGGTGGCGTCCGCATGAACCCGTCACTCTGGATTTTTGCGCTCGTCGCGGTTGGCCTCGGCATGGTCCTGCTCGAGGTCTTTGTGCCGTCGGGGGGAGTGCTGGGCCTGCTTGCCGTGGCAGCCCTCGGTGCAGGCGTGGTCACGGGGTTTGTCGAGCATGGCCCGCTCACGGGGCTGGCCGTTCTGGCTGGCGTCTTTGTCGCGGTGCCGATTGTCCTCGGGCTCGCGTTTCGCTGGTTCCCTTTGACGCCCCTCGGGCGGCGTGTCTTACCGCCACCGCCTGCAGCCGATGAGGTGATTCCAGACGCCGCTGAACGGGTGCGGCTCCGCGGGCTCGTGGGCCGCTTCGGACGCACGACGAGTGATCTGTTGCCCTGGGGGAGTGTCGAAATCGACGGCCGCCGGGTTGATGCTGTCAGCGAAGGTGGCCCGATTGCCCAGGGCATGTCGGTCGAGGTGCTGGCGGTGCAGGGGATGGGGATCGTGGTTCGACCTGGCGGCCTTCCCCAGGCCGGCCCTCTTCCGGAAATCGAGCCACCGCCTGAAAAACCGTCCGAGCCGGCCGAACCAAGGCTCTCAACCATGCTCGAAACATTCGATTTCGACGAGATTCACGGGAAGGATGTACCCCAGCCGCTTGACGCGCCCCCTTCCGCGAACCAGTCTTAGGTGTCCACAGAGAAAGTCCTTCACGGCCCTGCCCTGGAGGGGCGAGTGTTTTTCACCTGCCGATCGCGGCTGGTTTTTCCCCCGACCACGAGTCACCCATGAACAATTTGACACTGATCCTTCTTGGCGCCGGGATTCTCGTGGCGGTCGTCATCTTCGCGATGGTCGCCAGTTACCTGCGGCTCTGGGTTCAGTCCTATGCCTCGGGGGCCGGCATCGGTCTGTTTGACATGGTGGCGATGCGGTTCAAGAACATCAATCCGACCGTGATGGTTCGGAGCAAGATCATGGCCGTGCAGGCTGGCATCGGTGACTCCAGTGGGGTCACTCTCCAGGCGCTCGAAGCCCACTACCTCGCCGGTGGTCGCGTGCCGCTGGTCATTCAAGCGCTCATCGCCGCCAGAAAAGCGAAGATTACCGAGCTCGACTTCAAGCGTGCGGCGGCGATCGATCTGGCCGGCCGGAATGTTCGGGAGGCCGTGCAAACGTCCGTCTATCCCAAGGTGATCGACTGCCCGGGCCGCAACAGTGGCCGTGAGTCGCTTGACGCGGTGGCGAAGAACGGCATCCAGCTCAAGGTGAAGGCGCGGGTGACTGTGAAAACGAACCTCTACCAGCTCATCGGTGGTGCGACCGAGGAGACGATCATCGCCCGCGTCGGCGAGGGCATCGTGTCGGCGATCGGCTCGGCCGAGCGACATACGGACGTGCTCGAGAACCCAGACGTCATCTCGAAGACCGTGCTCGGCCGCCGCCTCGACTCGAACACCGCCTTCGAGATTGTCTCGATCGACATTGCCGACATCGACGTCGGCGCCAACATCGGCGCCCGCCTCCAGGCCGATCAGGCCGAGGCCGACACCCGCGTGGCACGTGCCAACGCAGAAGGCCGCCGGGCAATGGCCGTGGCAAGCGAGCAGGAGATGATCGCCGGCATCGAGGAGAGCCGTGCCAAGCTCGTCGATGCGGAGGCCGAGGTGCCCAAGGCGATCGCCGAATCCCTCTCTGCCGGGCGGCTCGGTATTCTCGACTACTACCGGCTTCGCAACATGCAGGCCGACACCGACATGCGGCGATCGATCGCGGTAGGTTCACCGGCAGTCACCGGTGCGTCGGCTGCCGCATCCTGACCCTGGGCTGGCTCGTCTGCCAAACGCAAAGGAAGCAAAGCCGCCTGTCCACGAACGATCTCCCGAACGACCACTCTGGCTCCTGACGACCACCGGCCCCTTTTATCCGCGAGGTTCCCATGCATAACGCGGTGCTGCTGGCGGCCGGGATTGGCGAATTGCTCGAGTGGATCGTCCCGCTCCTGTTCGTGTCGTTCTGGTTGGCCTCGCAGGCATTGAACGTCTTCCGTAAGGTGGCGAAGGCCCAGCCGGCAGCTCGTCCGCCGCAGGTGCGGCCCGTGCCGCTCCCTCCTCAGGGAGGTCAGGGTCGGC
>JBGTKO010000287.1:0-2778 GCA_041744595.1 Pirellulales bacterium | reverse complement strand
GACGGATCGCCGAGCAGCATGCAGCCGGTGTTGACCCACTTGCCACCGGTGCGCTCGCCTCGGATCTCTTCGACGGAGTGATCCGAGATGTCTGGGAAGCCACGTGTGTTGACCTTCCGCCGACGGAAGCAGCGGTCGCCGGGAAGGTCGAGCTGGTGGCCCACGGTGGATACGGTCGTCGCGAGATGGCGGCATATTCCGACATCGATCTCATGGTCCTCCATGACGCGGCCGATCCCTCGGCCGTCGCGGCCGTTGCCGCGAGACTCGTGCAGGACCTTTTTGATGCTGGCCTTCAGGTGGGTCAAAGCGTCCGCACCATCTTGGAAGCTTGCCGCCTTGCGAAGGGGGATGCCACCATTCTCAGCTCGCTCTTGGGCTGCCGAACGGTTGCCGGTCCATCCGCAATGACAGACAAGCTGTCAGCAAGGGTGCGAAGGATGGTCCGCCGTTCGCCGCGACGTTTTGCAGGGGCTCTCATCGAGGCGAGGCAGGAAGAGGCTTCCCGGTTCGGTCATACTGTTTCACTCCTCGAGCCGAACGTGAAGCGGTCTCCCGGAGGGCTGCGGGACGTTCAACTTGTCCGCTGGCTCGCCGTCGTCCTTCATGGGGCCGAATCGATCGACGAACTGGCGGCGGCAGGTGGGATCAGTCGCAGCGACGTCGAGGTGCTGCGTGCAGCAGCGTCGTTCCTCACGGGCGTTCGCCTCGATCTGCACCTCGCCACCGACCGGGCGACGGACGACCTCACTCGCGACCACCAGCTTCGGATCGCCACCGAACGAGGTATCGAGGCCCGGAACGGTCTGCTCGGGGTCGAACTGTTCATGCGGGAGTACATTAGCCACACCCGCGGCGTGAAGCGTGTGGCCGAGGCGGTGATGGCCTCGTTCTTGGGTCGCTCATCGACCAGTCGGCTGATCGCCGGGCTTCTTGGGCACCGCGTGGAGGGCCTCTATCGTGTTGGCCCGGCCGACGTCGCAGCACTCAGAAGCGAGGAGGATCACATTGCCCGTGATCCGGCCGCCATTCTGCGGCTTCAGGAGCTTGCGATGCTCCACGGACTACCGGTGAATGAGGGTAGCTGGGATGCGGTTCGCCGCGCCGGGAGCGAACGACTGTGGGAAAGCGGTGACCTCCCATCCGTTGAAGCCTCGACAACGTTTCTCCGACTCTTCGAGCCTCCGCCGGCCGCCGCTCGGCAGTGGCATGACACGCTCGCCGATGTCCTACGGCGGCTTCACGAGGTCGGTGTCCTCGAGCACTTTGTGCCAGGCTTCGCCCACGCCCGCGACCTCTTGCAGTTCAACAACTACCACAAGTTCACCGTCGATGAGCACTGCATCCATACGGTCGAAGAATGCCTCCGGCTCGAGTCTGAAGATGGCTGGCTCGGACGAGAATGGCAGGCGCTCACCAGGCCACGGCCCCTGCTCCTCGCCGCGCTCTTTCACGACCTTGGAAAAGGATTTCCTGAGGATCATGCCGAAGTAGGGGCGATGCTTGCCCGCGAGGCATGCGTTCGGCTCAGTCTGCCCGCCGATGAAACCGAGATCGTGGAGTTTCTCGTTCGACGGCACCTGCTCATGGCCCATCTTGCCTTCCGACGCGATGTCGGCGACGACAGTCTTGTCGTCGAGTTTGCCCGTGAGGTCGGCTCGCCGGAGATCTTGCGAATGTTCGCCCTCCTGACCGCAGCCGATGTTTCGGCGGTTGGCCCCGGTGTCTGGACCCGGTGGAAGTCGGACCTCCTTGGTGACCTCCATGCCCGCACGCATGACGTTCTCTCTGGCGAGGCTCCTGGGGATGAAGCCGCCCGGTCGAGGGAGGCGGTCGAGCGTCTTGTGGCCGAAAGGCCGTCCGATGACCCTGTCGTCGAACGGCTTCGCGGCCTTTCACCGGCGGCCTTCCGCGGTGTGCCACCGGCGCGGGTGGTCGAGGAGATCGGTCGGCTCTGCCGTTTGGGCGCTGATGGCGTTTTCGCGATAGCCCGCTGGCAGCCCGAGACGGCGACCATCTCGGTGTCCGTGGGCACGCACGAGCGGGTCGCCGCAGGGATTTTCCACCGCGTCACGGGGGCACTTGCCGCCGAACGCCTCGGCATTCTCGCGGCGGACATCCACACGCTCCCCGACGGGGCGGTGCTCGACCGCTTCACCGTCCGCGATGACGACTTCGCCGGCGAGCCGCCTCCGGATCGGCTTGCCGACATCGTCGCTGCCATCCGTGCGGTGGTCGTACGCGCCGATCCGCCAGCCATCCCGCTGCGATGGAATCCCTTCGCGCCGCAGGTGCAACAGCCCGCGGCAAGGGTCCCTGCCAGGGTTCTCTTCGACACCGAGAGCTCCCGCGAGGCCACGATCATCGAGGTCTTCGCGCATGATTCCCCTGCCCTGCTTTTTCGGTTGGCCCGCGGGATCCATGAGGAGGGGCTCTCGGTTCGGTCAGCCCGGATCAGTACGTATCTGGATCAGGTTGTGGATGCCTTTCACGTGACCGACGCGGACGGCCGGAAAGTCACTGACGCAGACCGTCTTGCTCGAGTCCGAAAGACCATCGAACGGGCGATCGAGCCGGCGGCTACTGGACCGCGGTGATCGATCGGCTGCGAAGTTCAAGAATCCGTTCCCGCCACTGGCGGTCGTACTGGTCGATCGGCATGCCCACCAGCGCCTCGAAGGCGGCGATCGGGTCGTGCTCACCGGCGGCAGAGAGCGAGATGATCTTTTCGGCCGTCAGTGAGGGGCGGAGTACGGCAAGGTCAAAGGCGAGTGCCCA
>JBGTKO010000286.1:0-7838 GCA_041744595.1 Pirellulales bacterium | reverse complement strand
TGTCCCCAGAGCAGGAGGACATGGCCCGCCGCGCGGCTGCGGCGGTTGGGGCCTCGCTCGCCGGGGTCGATCTCCTCCAGGCCCTCGACGGCCGACTCCTCGTCCTCGAGGTCAACGCCGTGCCGGGCTGGAGGGGCATCGAGTCGGTGGTGGGAAGCGGCGTTGGCTTCGCGGTAGCCGGCCATGTGGCGGCGCTTGCCCGCGTGTGAATCTGGGCAAGTGCTTCCGGCAACACCATGTTTCGCTCGGCGTTGCGAGCCGGACATTTGGCAAATGCGACACAGGGCCACTGCCTCGTTTCTGCGCAGCGAGTCGGCTGCCTCCATCCGTGGCAGGCCTGCCCGAATTTCAGCCAACACCATGCATGCTAGCGCAAGTCGTTGCTATGACAGCACTTGATGCTGTCACTTGACCGCCTGGAAACGTTTCTGTGCCGGGCGAGCGGCGACGTGGCCGCAACCGAAGCCGGCGAAACGCAGATAGCCTCGAGAAGGAATACTCCGATGGTCACAAGCACGCTTCCTACCTCTCAATCGACCGACCCCCTCGCCACGTCCGTGCTCCAGGTCGCCGAGCGGCTCTATGGCATGGAGCCCGAGTGGGTCGTCTTCTTCAGGGAAATACTGGGTGTGGACGGAATGGTGCGGCGGACGTTCAGTAATCCGGAGGCGCTGGCCCGCTTCGAGTGCTCGCCCCAGTACGCACGGATTCGCGAAATGCTCGATGCCCTCCGCAGCCGCCAGCAGGATCAGCCAATCGAACGGGAGGCCCAGCGGGTGGTCACGGTGCGGATGCCCCGCTCACTCCACGAGACTCTGAAGAACGAGGCTGGGCTCCTCCGTGTGAGCGTCAACACCCTTTGCATCTCGAAGCTCATGAAACTCATCGACGAGCAGGAGCGCCAAGACCTCACTTCGGAGCAAAAGCCGACGGCCCACGCAGGCGAAACCGCATGAGGCCAACCGACAGACCGCCCTGCGGTGAAAGACACAAAGCGGATCTGCATCACCACCGCAGCCCCAGATCAAGGAGCCCGGCAAGGCAAACCACCACCGGCGCGAGGCCCGGAGGGCCGGCAAGGTGAACCTCCACCGGTGCAAGGCCCGGAGGGCCGGTTGACTGCCGGGCGGAGGCCCGGCAAGGCTGTCGCGGGCCATGGATGGCCGCGACAGCCTGAAGTAGATGGCCGCGACAGCCTGAAACTGCCGGCCGCGACAGCCTGAAGTGGACCTGTAAGCCGGGTTCTGTCCCCGCCTTTCGGCAGGGCGATGATCATTTCTCTAGGCCCCGAGTTGCCTCGGGGCTCGAGCAGCCGACCCGAAAGGTGGTGCGGAACGGGCAGCCCCGCGTCGCCCCCCATGTCTCCATGAGGAACGCTCTCCCTCCTGCTTGGCCTTGCTCCGAGTGGGGTTTGCCGAGCCAAGCCGGTCACCCGGCCTGCTGGTGAGCTCTTACCTCACCGTTTCACCCTTACCGCCGGGAGTGAACCCGGAGGCGGTCTATTTTCTGTTGCACTTTCCCTGACCTCGCGGCCGGTGGGCGTTACCCACCACCCTGCCCTTTGGAGCCCGGACTTTCCTCCCGCCGTTGGCTCAAGGCCAGCGGCCGGCGATCACCCGGTCCACTTCAGTCTGTCTGCTTCCAGAGTATACGACGACCACCGCATGCCGGCACTTCCCCGAAACTTGACCCTGGGACAGTGATCTGGGTACCCTCTCATAGAAGGGATTCTGGTGAACGGCAGTTTATGGCGCCGTTCCGGGGCAGGCCGCGACTCACCCGCGATCGATGCGAGGAATAAGTCGCCCCCCACCTTGCGAAAAAAATGAGAATTCGATGAGGACGGCCCAGCGAGGCCGGCAACTGTCATGTATGGCGAACTTCTCCCTGTCGGCGGCGGCGATCCGATTCCACTTCTCAAAACATCGCTCATGATCGGGCGACGCGAGAGTGCCGACATCGTCCTGCGGTTTTCGAACGTGTCCGGCTACCACTGCGAGCTCACCGTCTCGAATGGCTCCTGGATCATCAAGGACCTACGAAGTAGCAACGGCACCAAAGTGAACGGTGTTCGAGTGACCGAGCAGCGACTGAAGTCGGGCGATCAGCTCTCAATTGCGAAGCACGAGTTCGAGATCTCGTTTGACCCCGCCAAGCTCGGCGACGCGTCGGCGGTTCGAGAGGACTCACAGACGCAGAGAGTGTTCTCAAAATCACTGCTCGAGGAGGCAGGCCTCGAGGGACGGAAGATCGCAGGCTCCGACGACCGTCCACGCCGTTTCAAGCTTTGAAGCATCAGACCGACACGGTTTCAGCCTACAATGCCCGCATGCCGCGACCCCGCAAGATCCGCACCGAGTTTCGCAAGAATCGGACGGGGCGTCGACGCGACGGCAACCTCACACGGGCCCACGTGAACGACCCCGATGCGGTTGCTGACCGCGCCACCGGAGAGCGGCTCTCCGGAAAAGGCGAACTGAGCCGCAAGCGGACGGTCGTTGGTGAAATGGCTGCCAATGCAGTCGATGGTATGACGGTGTCCCCCATGGCCGACGGGTGCTGGCGGGGGCAGGTCCTTCATGTCCACGGTCTCGACAGCCACGTCCGCACCGACGACGGACGAGTCGTGCGGTGCAAGCTCACGCGGGTGATCCGTACGCTCGCTACCGACCAGCGTCACCCCCTGGCAGCCGGCGACTGGGTGCGGGTACGAGACACGACCGATGGCGCGACGATCCAAGCGATCGAGCCCCGCAAACGGTCGCTCTCCCGTGACAGCCGAGGCCGACGCCATGTGATTGTCGCGAACGTCGATCAACTGATCATCGTCGGCAGTGCAGCAATGCCCGACCTGAAGCCGGGCCTCATCGACCGCCTGCTCGTGGCCGCGGAGCTGGCCGGCATTCGGCCGATCATCGTGATCAACAAGGTCGATCTCGTACCCGCTGCGTCACTTGTTCCCTTGGTAGGAGTGTATGCCCGGATGGACTATCCGGTCGTGATGTGCGCTGCCACGACCGGCCTCGGTCTCGATCGGCTCGCGGCCGAACTTCAAAGCAAGGTCACCGCGATCGTCGGACAAAGCGGTGTCGGCAAGTCGTCACTCCTCAACGCGCTCGACCCTTCGCTCGACCTGACCGTCGGCATCGTCAGCCGCGACAACGAAAAGGGTCGACACACGACCACGACGGCCAGACTCCTCCCGCATCGCTTCGGTGGCTCCTTTGTCGATACACCTGGCGTGCGGCAGTTTCAGCCCTGGGCCATCGTGCCCGCCGAGGTGCCGGCTGCCTTCCGTGATCTTCGGCCTTTCGCAAACCTTTGCCGCTACCCGGATTGCACGCATGATCACGAGACAGGCTGTGCGGTCAAGGACGCGGTCGCCGACGGCCTACTCGATACCCGTCGATGGACCAGTTGCTTGCAGCTCGCAATCGGCGACCGCGGCAACAACAGCCAGGAGGACGAGGAGTGAGAGAACGTCCGATACCGACCGGGGACGAGCCGGAACGAGCGATCCTCGTCGGGGTGTTTCTCGAGCCGCCGGTGGATCCCGATCATCCACTCGATGAGCTTGCCGGCCTGGCTGCCACCGCGGGCACGAAAGTGATGGCCGAAATCGTCCAGCGGCGTGAACGGCCCGACCAGACGACCTATATCGGGAAGGGCAAGCTCGAGGAGCTCGCGCAGCTCGTGACGCACCACGAAGCCGACGTGGTCATCTTCGACAACGACCTCTCGCCAGCGCAGACCCGTAATCTCGAGCAGGCTCTTGGCTGCAAGGTTCTCGACCGCTCAGAGGTCATCCTCGACATCTTTGCGGCTCGGGCCCGCACCCATGAGGCCCGCCTCGCCGTCGAGCTTGCCCAGCTCGAGTATTCGCTCCCGCGTCTCAAGCGGATGTGGACACATCTTTCGCGGCTCAAGATGGGCGTTGGCATGCGAGGCCCTGGTGAGAAGCAGCTTGAGGTCGATCGCCGGCTCGTCGAGAAGCGGATTCACGACCTCAAGACGGACCTCGCGGCCGTTCATGGCCGACGCGAGCGGGAAGTCGCGGCCCGCCGCGATCACATGACGGTGTCACTCGTCGGCTACACAAACGCCGGCAAAAGCACGCTCCTGAACGCGCTCACCGGTGCGGACGTGCTCGCGGCCGACCAGCTCTTTGCCACGCTCGACACCCGCACTCGCCGCTGGCGGCTGCCAGGCTGGGGCCCCGTGCTCTTGTCAGATACGGTCGGGTTCATCCGCCACCTGCCGCATCGCCTCATCGCAAGCTTCAAGGCCACGCTCGAGGAAACACTGCGGGCCGATCTCCTGCTGCACGTCGCCGACGCGTCGAGCCCATTGATCGACGCCCAGGTGACGGCTGTCCGCGGCGTCTTGAGCGAGCTTGGCGTTGAAGACAAAGACACGCTCCTCGTCCTCAACAAGATCGATCGCATTGCCGACCTGTCTGGTCGCGAACGCGTTCTGGCCCGCTACCCTCATGCCATCGCGATCTCGGCATGCTCGGGCGAAGGCGTGCCCGCGCTCGCGCGAGCAGCGAGCGATTGCCTCGGCAGCACGTTCCGAGACGTGGATGTCGAGACCGATCCGGGCAACGGACGCCTTCTCGCTTGGCTCGGCCGTCATGGTGAGGTGCTGTCGCGGCATTTCACGGCCGACCGCGTGAAGGTGCATTGCCGAATCCCGGCGGCCCTCGTGGGGCGGATCGATCCTGCCGAGGCGACCGTGACGGCCCACGTGGAACTGCGACACCGATCGACAGGCGAGCCAGGGGCCGAGGCCGTTGACGAACCGCCGCTCACACCTACCACGACGTCTGGTTGAAGCGATGGCGGGTCATTCAGCTCGCAACGGCAGGTATTGGCGGCCTCGCCGCAATCTCACTGGAACGAGGACGATCGTTACGGGCGCGTCATCGGGTGTGGGGCGGGCCGTTGCCCTGGTGCTCGCGGAACGTGGATGCCACGTACTCGCCACGGCCCGACGCGAGGAGCGGCTCATGGAGCTCGCGGCTGAGACTGCGGAAGGCTCTCCGATCGAGTACCTCGCTGGCGATCTCTGCGACGAGAGCTTCCGTCTCGTGCTGGCGACAACCGCAGCCGAGCGACTCGGTGGAATTGACCTCGTGATATCGGCTGCCGGAGCCGGCGCCATCGGCTCGTTCCGCGATGCCACCCCCGCCACGTTCGCCCATGTCATCGACCTCGACTTCATCGCGCAAGCAGAATTCGTGCGAGCTTGTTTGCCCTGGCTCACCCAGGGCCGCGACCCGGCCATCGTCTTCGTAGGGTCGATCCTGGGTCTCCATCCACTTCCCCTCCACGGCGAATACTCCGCAGCCAAGGCAGCCCTTCGCTCGCTCGCTGCCACCCTTCGACTGGAACTCACCGGTGACGGCATCGATGTATGCATTGCCACGCTCGGCCCCGTTGCATCGGAGTTTTGGAATTCACTCGTGGCCGGACAGCGGCCTCCATGGTCGCAGGGAAAGCCCATGGCCGCGGACCGCGCCGCGGATGCGATCGTGAACGGCCTCGAACGCCGGCGGGCGGAGGTCATCCCCGGCTGGCGGGCGCAGACCTACGCTTTTCTGGCTCGGTATCTGCCCGGCTTGATTGACCGCTTCGCAGCCCGACACTTGAAGGCGACGGGGAATCGTTCTTCATCAGACCGCCAGCGGACCGAGGGATAAAAAGTCAGCGACCATGGCTTCCATCGCGCCTGACCAACTCTTCGTGATCGTCTGCCCTGTCTGCCGGGGCCATATCGCAGCGACGGGCAGTCTCTGTGGCCGCGATGCCTGCTGCCCGCTGTGCGCGAGCCTCTTTCATGTTCCATTTCATGCGGAGTCGGTGGAGGCGGTCACCACGACTCCACCCGAGCCGAGCCTTGCCGAGGACTGGGGCCGTGTGCTCGACAAGCTCGCCCCGTCTGGGGAGAAGGCCGTCTCTCTGGCTCCCGAACCGGAGCCAACCTCAGACTTCGAGCTCCCAGCGGAAGTCATGCCTGAGCCAGCTCCGGTCGCCCCGCCGGAACCGACTCCTCCGCAGCGACATACCTCAACGGCTGCCCTGGATTCGATCCCGATGGAGCCGATCCCCGACGAGGTCGTATCGGAGGCGGCGCCGGAAACCCCTGCTCCGGTTCCTGCCCCATCGACCGACTGGATTGATCAGGTCCTCGAGAGTTCAGGTTCTTCCGGGTCACCCGAAACACTGGCCGCGCCGGAGGGCTATCCACATCTCGGCCCGGCGCTTCTCGCGCCGGCCGAACAAGACCTCACGTTTCGTGAACCCGTCCGCACGATCCGTCAGGGCGACACCGTGATCGAACTCCGTCGGCTCACGCCCGAGGAGAGGAAGGTTCGCCGCTTCAGGCGAAACCTCATGATGATCGTCGTGGCCGTGTCGATCCTGCTGGCGATCGTCTTGATTTTCGGCGTCCCTGCAAAAACACCGCGGTAGCCGACGCCTCAGCCAAGCGAATCACCGAGCGCCAGAAGCTCCTCGGCATCGAGACAGGCTCGAGGGTCCTGGAATATCTTTTCGACGGCAGCCCTGTGAATCTTCATCTTCATTCCACCGACACCCAGCGCGCCGTAGCAATGAGCTCGCCCGTCGATCCGACCCTTGTCACCAGCTACGATGCCGTGAATTCCCGATGGCGGCACGGCATTGAGGTCGATGAGAACACGAGCATTCGCGACGAGTCTACGCCCTGCCTCGTCGAGGACGTTCGCCTTCGCAGCACCGGCTGCGACGACAAGATCAGCCGACTCGAGAATGGTCGCCAGGGGCGATCCCGGGAGTGCAGTCCCATGGGATACCACGCCAGAAACCGATGCCCCCGGCACATGCTCTCGAATCCGTTCGACCGTCTTGGTCGCGCGATCAAGTGATCGTGACGTGATCGTCACCCGCAGCCCTCTCCGGGCCAGAAGGCCTGCAACCCGCTGCCCGACCGGCCCCGCCCCGCCGAGAACAACCGCCTGTTCCTTACCACCGGCGGCAAGGTGACGAAAGGCGGAAATGACCGCAGCGGCGGCGGTTGTGTTGGCACCCGAAGGGTCAACGAGCACACCGACTTGAAGTGGCCCGAAGAATGTTCGTCGGACCGTGTCAGCCACGGCATCTGCTGCCGCGATATCGGAGCCGCCCACGAAAACTGCGGTATGAGTGAGATCCGGCACTGCTCGGGTGAAGATCGCTCCGTGAACAAGCTCCACCGCTGATTCCGGCGTGACGTTCCCATACTGCAAGAGTACATCGACGCCTGCATCGACTGCCACGATGGCATCGAAGGCGCTCGGCTGAGGATCACAGTCCAACTGAATCAATACCCGCTTCAGCATGAGAAGTCCTCCTCGCGAGAAACGTGACTGCTGGGCTGGATGCCCGGCGTCCGGCGGTCCGGGGCAACCTTGGCTAACCCCGTGACCGCCCACGGCTGCGGTGCCATGGACGGCCCCGCAGCCGTGAAACTAAAAGCCTCTGAAGGGGTGGGCTGCGGCATCCTTGCCGGCGAGCATTTCTTCTGCCGATGGCTTGCTCTTCATGGCGTTCGCGATGGCGTCCATCGTGGCGGTGTAGTTGTACTCGTAGATCTTCTTGTCGTCCTCGGCCTGCCAGTGGATAAACACACCGCAAACGATGACGAGGTTTTCGCACTCGCTCTTCGGGATCACACCGGCTGCAACGCTGTCTGCCACGGCCTTGGCAACGGCTGCCTGCGCCGGGCCGAACATCTGCACGGCCTGCTTGGCACCCTTGATCGTTACCTTCGTGATCATCACGGTAGCAGGCTTGACCGCGAGGTTCGGCGCGAGGACA
>JBGTKO010000285.1:0-3119 GCA_041744595.1 Pirellulales bacterium | reverse complement strand
GGAAAGAAAAAAGAAGAAAAAAGGACAGGCATCTTCTTGACGGAAAAGGAAAAGGAAAGGAAAAAAGGACAGGCATCTTCTTGACGAGTGTCCGCAGGAGTGATAGGATACGCACGTTCAGTATCTCTGCGGGAGGCCCCTGCGATGACGATGGCCCGGCGATTGCTCGTGGACGTGGACTTGACGCGGTATTACCACTGCATTTCCCGATGTGTTCGCCGGGCGTTTCTCTGCGGCAAGGGGTTTGAGCACCGCAAGGCCTGGATCGAGGCTCGGCTCGAGATTCTGGCCAAGAACTTCGCCGTGTCGGTATGCGGCTTCTCCATCATGGATAACCACCTGCACGTCCTGTGCAGGCTCGATCCCGGCATTGCCGACGGCTGGAGCGACGAGGATGTCGTCCGCCGCTGGATCACCGTCTACCCTCCGGCCAATCTCGATGCGGACGACCCAAGAACCCTCCAGGCGTGGCTCAATGACCAGTGCAACGACGCTTCACGGGTCGCGAAGTACCGCCAGCGCCTCCAAGATCTCGGCTGGTTCATGAAGGCCCTCAAAGAGCCCCTGGCCCGCATGGCCAACAAGGAAGACGACTGCAAAGGCACGTTCTGGGAAGCCCGCTTCAAGTCGATCGCCATCCTCGACGAAGAAGCACTCCTCGCCACGTGCGCGTACATCGACCTGAACCCCGTAGCAGCGGGAATCGCAGACACCCCCGAAGCAAGCGACCACACGTCAATCAAGCAGCGCGTCAAGCATGTCCGAAGTACCGGAGCCATCACGACGCTTCAGCAATCAGGGAAGGCTCCGTCAGCCGCAGGCGCAAGGATCGAAGGCGACATCGAGCAATCCTGTTGGCTCTGCCCAATGCAGGATCGCCATCGCGAGGGAGCGGCCCGCGAAGGCATGCTCCCTGGATTCTCACTCGCAGGCTATCTGGAGCTCGTCGATTGGACAGCCCGGGTCTACCGCACAGGCAAAGCCACGCTCTCAGCGGAAGTCGCGACGATCATGGAGCGGCTTGGAACAACCGCGGAGTATTGGCAAGACCGGATGACGCAACTCCTCACGAAGGCCCGATGGCTCGGCAGCTTCTTTGCGACCAGCCGCGAACGCTTGAAGGAGGCCGCCCTCCGCCGCGGTCTGAAATTTTGTCGTCAGGTCGTATGTGAAGCATGACAACTGAGCCTACCGCTTCGGGTCGTATCGAAGGAGTCTGGCGAAGGCCTGTGAAGTTCTCGAAGCAGGCGGCGGCGATGTCGTGTCGATCGATCCCGACGACGCGAAGAGCTTGGATGCTGCCATCGACGCGGTTGTCGCGCATGCCAGGCAGCTTCAGAGGGTGGCCCGCGGGAGCGATTCCGACGCGACGCTCAATGCTAAGTCGGCGCTTCAGGTGCTCTGTGCGCACCGTGAGGGATCGATGGGTGTCGCAGGCTGGAACGCTCGGGTCGAAAAGCGGCTTGGTGTGCGGGCCACCGACCCCCGGGTATACCGGCCGATCTGTGATGGTCACGCGGAGCACCCCGTCGTTGGCCACGGAGATTCCAGATTCGACGGAAGCAAGACGGCTGAATGGTATGATTTCATTCGTTTCTGCGAACCTTAAGGACTCATCGATGGCCTCTCTCAGCGTTCTGGAAGCCCAGGCGAATTTGCCGACCATCGTTCATCGCCTAGCCCCCGGCGAGGAGGTCATCCTCACCGAGAACGATCAACCCATTGCGAAACTGGTAGCGACCGCGGTGCAGCCCCGGCCGACCCCAAGGCTCGGCACGCAACGTGGTTCGGTTCTGTCGATGAAACATTTTGACGATCCGCTCGAGGAGTTCGAGGACTACCGGTAATGCGGTTGCTGCTCGATTCCCACGCATTGATCTGGAGCCAGGACGATACCCGGCAAATACCAGCCGCGGCACTGGCCGCGCTGTCGAATCCGGCCAACGACCGCGTCATCAGCGCAGCGACTCTTTGGGAGATCGCAATCAAGGTCGGCAAAAAGCGACTGCCGCTGTCGAAGCCTTTCGGCCGTGGATCGAGACTGCCATGGCCGACCTCTCTCTGACGCTCTTAGCGATTACCCTGGATCATGCAGAGCGGCAATTGTCTTTGCCGGGACATCACGGCGACCCCTTCGACCGATTACTGATCGCGCAGGCACTGGTTGACGGCCTCCCGATCGTTGGGAGCGACACGCAGTTCGATGCCTAGGGCGTGGTCCGCATCTGGGACTGAGTTTGCGGATAAGAAGGGCCAAACGGAGAGCCAAGTGGAGGGCACAGTCATTGACCAGGGCCGGTAGGGGCCGAGAAATATCGGCGTTCGGCCCTTCAGCGGGCCGCCCTCGTTGCGACTTACGAATGGTGATGTCGGCGTCGTCATGTCGGGAGGGAACCGTCGCGAGGCTCTCTTTGGGGTGCCCGGTCACCCGCTTCACGTGCCGGTGTCGTGACTTGAAGACATCGAGACCGTTCACGCCTTCACGATCCATAAGAGTCAAGGTTCGGAGTATGACCACGTGGTCGTCGTGCTGCCTGAGCGACCGCGTCGCCTCGTGACTCGCGAGCTGCTCTACACGGGCATCACGCGGGCCCGCACGAAGGTCACGGTCATCGGCCCTCGCGACGTGATCGCGGCCGCGATGGTTTCTTGGGTTTCGACCCGAAGCCGTCTCCTCGCTCACGAAGATCTTCATGAGTGAGGTCGAGCGGCTCGTGGGTGACGCGGCCGGCGTGGGGTCGTCATCAACCGAAGACGGTGCCGCGGCACCACGCATCGGCGGCATCTCCTTCGTCCACCGCTTCGGTTCCGCCCTCAATCGCCACATCCATCTTCACGCCTGCGTGACGGATGGCGTGTTTGTTGAGAGCGATGCCCCGGCCGACAGACGCATCACCCCGGATGCCGGCATCCAGTTCATCCCCGCGTGCCCGATCACACCTGCCGACCTCGAGGCCCTCGAGCGTAGAGTCCGCCGTCGGCTCATCGGGTGGTTTCGCCGTCACGGGTATCTCGCCGCCGACGCTGCCGCCGACATGCTGTCATGGGAGCACTCCGGGTTCTCGGTCGATGCCAGCGTGCGAATCAGTCTCCAAGACCGTGACGTGCCGAGCTTTTAC
>JBGTKO010000284.1:0-1737 GCA_041744595.1 Pirellulales bacterium | reverse complement strand
TTCCTGCCGGGGTTGGTTGAACATCAGAAAGAAGTCTATGTGGAGGCCGGCTCTGAAGTGGCCGCGGCACGCCGGGCGGAACTGCCCTTTCCCGAACTCGACCCTGCGGGACTGGCCAGCCTCGCCGCCCGTCACGACTACGTCATGCGATTCTGAGATGCGCACCATTCTCCACATCCAATCCGACACCACGGATGCCCGCGCGGAGGCCGTGATCGACCTGCAAAGCCGGCAACCGGACGTGCGCCTCGACAAGTTCGATTTGCGCGTTCTCGACCCGGACTATTCCGCGTTGCTGGATCGCATCTTCGCGGCGGACTCGGTGGCCGTGTGGTGATGATCCGCCTTGAATGCCGCCCCGCCAGTTGAGGTCTTTGTCGAACATGTGGTCACCGCCTTGCGCACGGAGACATTTGCCAGGCTTCTCCTGTCGGCACCAGCGGATCGCACCGCAGCCGTCCAACGCATCACCGGCCGGCTTGTCCAGATCAAGAGCCAACGCATGCTGTCGTTGACCTTGCGGGAGGCAAAGCGCGACACGACCGAGAATATTTCCATCGCCGCCACTCCCGACTGGCTGCGGCAACAACTCCCCAACCGGTTCCGCAGCGCCTTGCTGGATACTGCAGAATTGTGCTGGCAGTTGACGATCAGCCCCAAGGGCAAGGCCCGCCTGATCGCCCACCGACCCACCACTCAACCCCCGGCCTCACGCAGCCATGATCGCGCAAAGGCTCGCTTGCTGGATGACTCAGCCCGCCCGTGGTTGACCGCGCTGGGACTTTGCGACGAATCGGGCCGGGGGCGGGCCTCGATGGCCGGCAAATATCGCCAACTCGAGCGCTACCTGGAGATCCTCGGCCATCTCGTGCGGCAGTGCGGCTGGTCCGCCGGCACCAGCCTTTCTCTCGCCGACATGGGCTGCGGCAAAGGCTATCTGACTTTCGGCGCGTGGCACCTCCTGAACCGGACACTCGGACTGAGCGCCGCGCTGACCGGCGTCGAGGCCCGGCCGGACTTGGTCGAGAAAACCAACGCGGTCGCCCGCGCGATCCAGGCGGACTCACTTCATTTCGTCGCGGGCGACATTGCCTCGGTTCGGTTCGACTCGCTGGACGGATTGATCGCCTTGCACGCGTGCAACACCGCCACCGACGACGCACTGGCCAGAGGCGTGCGGCTGGGGGCAAAACTGATCGTGGTTTCCCCGTGCTGCCATCAGGAACTGCGTCCGCAACTCGGCCACCCCGCCTTGATGTCACCGCTCTTGGAACACGGGATTCTGGAAGAACGTTTCAGTGAGTGGCTGACCGATGGTTTTCGGGCGTTGCGGCTGCAGGCGGCGGGATATGACACCAAGGTGATCGAATTCGTCGCCTCGGAGCACACCGCGCGAAACCTGCTGATTGCTGGTGTCCGAAAAGATCGACCCGCAGACCTGGCCGCGATCGAACACCAGATCACCGCGCTCAAGGAGTTCTTCCAAATCGCGCACCTCGCTTCGGACAGGATCACACCCCACTGATGGAGCTGGACTGGTCAACACTTCATCGATTGCGCGCCGGCTTCCTGGCGGGTGCCGCCGGTCATCGCGATTACTGGCAGTCACTCGCCGACCTGGCGCAGTACGACGCCACCTTCGCCCAGCGGATCGGCTGGAAATGGGACTTCGTTTTGAATGATCTGCAACGACTCGGCTGGCAACCGCCCGCCGGCACCCTGCTGGACTGGGGTTGC
>JBGTKO010000283.1:0-43288 GCA_041744595.1 Pirellulales bacterium | reverse complement strand
CATCCGGGCTGCAAGCGGTTTGTCCCGCTAGCTCCGGGCGGCGAGCCGTTCAGCCGGCTGCCGATGCGAGAGGCGGCCATCTGGGCGACTAGTCGTCTGGCGGATGACCGAAACACGAACGCTAAGCGAGGCCCACCGGAGTCCGGTGGGCCTCGCCGCGTTTTGTGCGGGCGTCCCCCCAAAGGAGGCTCGCCATCTGGGCATTTATGGCTGTCGCAGACTCCAAAAATTGGAGAGCCTTGCGATGCAAGTCCAATAGAACCCGAAGAAATGAGGGGGATGGGTGGCATGCGCAAGCTGCATAATCCGCACAGTTTTACAGATTGACCCCCGGCGGGTAGCCTGCGGACTCGTTTTTGGCCCATGAACCCTCGCGGGGCGGATCGTGTCCGCCCGATGAAATGTTGGTCTGGGCGGTTCGGAGAAAAACACGATGAGTCTGACGTACGGCGCTGGAAGGATAGAGTCACGGATCACTTTTGCCGGCTGCATGGGCCCTTTGGCCCTGGCGATTTTGTTGTCCATCGTGACCACGGCCTCCCACGGAGGCGACGCCTGGTTGACGAACTACGACGAAGCCATGGCCGCTGCCCAGGAGGCCGGCCGGCCAGTCCTGGCTGTTTTCACAGGAAGCGACTGGTGTCAGCACTGCCGGACGCTCGAGCGGAACATCCTCGATGGCCGTGAGTTTCGTGAGTGGGCTTCCGATCGCGTCGTCCTTCTGGTGGTTGACCTGCCCAAAGAGGGAATTTCCGTCGAGGAGCGGAAGGCCCGTTCTCGCGTCTGCATCAAATACGGCGTGCGATCCTTTCCAAACACCGTCCTCATCGCTCCCGATGGGTCGGCCCTGGCAACCCAGGCCGGGTATCGCGGTCAGACCACGAGCACTTGGCTGGCTTCGTTCAACGGCCATGCCCCGATCCGAATCGCATCGGTACCCTCGTCGGCCAAGCCACTGGTTCACTCGTCACTCGTGACGGCAGTGGAATCTGCCAGGGACACCAAGAAGCCCATACTGGTCATGGTGTCACGGCCTGGTGACGCCTCAGCCACGAATCGGCTCTCCTCGCTCATGAACGACCCCGAGTTCGAATCGCTGGCGAACGAGCACTTCGTGGTTGCACAGGTTCCTCGCTCCACGGCGATTGACCGGACGGCAGACGAAGATGCCGTAGCAGAACTCTTGGGGGAGGAGGAGCCTTCCTCGGAGTCCGTCGAGCTCGTTGTGACCGACGACGGCTGCACGCCGCTTTTCAAGGACTCGTGCACCCACGAGCACCACGGCGTTGTCAGCGGTCTTCGTCGGTTCCTGGCAGCCCGCCAAGGGCCGCCGAGCCGCCGCTAGTTTCCCCAGGTTCACCAAAGACTGACGGGGCAACGTCGAGGTCGGCTGCGGCTCTGTGGACGGCCTGCACGGCAGCAGTAAATGCCTCCAGTGAGGCGGTCGATTGAGCGGCGTCCCCTCGCAGCGACTCCATCGCAGTGCGGATCTGCCTAGCCCCTTCAGACTGGGCTGTCATGCCTTCATGAACCCGTTCCAGGGAGTCGGTTACAGCCTGCACGGGGGCAATGATTCGCCCGAGCTGCTCGCTCACGGCCGAGACTTCTCCCATCCGGTTGCTGACCTCGTTCCGAAATCGATCCATTTCCATCGTGCCGCCGGCGACCGCCGCCTGCATGTCTCTCACGAGCCGCTCGATATCCTTTGTCGATTGCGCGGTCTGGTCAGCCAGCCGACGAATCTCCTGGGCCACGATTCGAAAACCACGCCCAGCGTCACCGGCCTTCTCAGCCTCGATCGTGGCATTCACAGAAAGAAGGTTTGTTTGCTCGGCAACCTTCGCGATCGTTGTCACGACTGTCGTGATTCCGGCGGCTCGCTGACTGATCGTTGCCAGCTTGCGAGCGAATGCATTCATGGCATCGTCGAGATGCTGGATGGAAGCAGCCATGTGCTCGAGGCCGTCACGCCCTTGATCGGCGACGGTCGCGGCGTGGTGGGCGCTTGCCATGACATCTCCCGTCGTGACGAGCAGTTTTTCGCTCGTGGCCGCGATCTCGGCCACCGCGGCGGTGATTTCCTGGGCGGAACCGCTAAAAGCTCGAACGGCTGCCTCCTCGTGGCGGAGGGCTGAGGCGGTGTCGGCCTCAACGGCGGCCAGGCGGCTCGTGGCTGTCTGCACGGCACCGATGATGGTCGCGAGGGCGTGTTGAAGGACGACGATCGCCACGAGGACGCGATCCGACTCGGCGCTACTCCCGAGGACAACCGGTGGAGGGGCGCGGCCGGCAGCGACGGCCTCCGCCACCGCCGCTGCCTCATCAAGCGGCCTTGTGATCGATCGGGCAAGCCAGGTCGCGGCTCCGACGGCCGGCAGGCCAACGAGGAGGGCCGCTGCCGCCGCTGCGAGTGTTGCGGTCGGAAGAGCGCGGTCAGACGATAGCGGAAACCAGTCCGTCCGCGCAGCGACCGTCATGACCGCGGCGGTCACGCCAGCCGTGGCAAGAACGATCCCGGCGGCAGCCACGGTCAGGCGAAAACGCAGCGACATCGGAGGCTCCGGATAAGAAGAGGCTTCCGAAACCTAGGTCGCCCTGGCGTGCCCTGCGAACGTCTTTCACATTAGGACGGCATGATCGTCGCAACCACTGATACCGGCACATTGGGAGGGGCAGACTCCTGGGCCCTGTCTGCATGCCGCACGCTGGCGGCTAAACCGCAGCCGGCTATGGGGAGGAGCGCGAACGCAGGGGCCGCGAGCCACGGAAGCCACAGCGGGATGCGGGTTCTCGAGCCGGGTTCGGGCCCGCTAGGCGTCTGAGCAGGGGCGCGCATGAAAAATTCCAGGGGGACTCCGCCAGCACCGGTACCGACAGGCAGGGAAATAACAGCCTGTTGGCGCAGAAGGCAAGGCGGTAATGGCCGAGGCGGGGATCGAACCCGCACGGGGATGACTCCCCACGGGATTTTAAGTCCCGTGCGTCTGCCAGTTTCGCCACTCGGCCGGTTCGCGAGATCGTAGCGTCATTCTCGCCGGCTTTCGCAAAATACACTGGCAGACCCCTGGGACACCCCTACACTCCAGCTTTTCCGTATCCTCCTTTCTGCCTTGCCGGTGGCCACGTTGAGCTCCCAAGACCAGCCTGCCCAGACGCCCTCGGAAGTCGTGCTCGTGGAGCCAGCGGTTCAGGGAGGCATGAATGGCCTGTTCACCGGCATCGGATCTCGTGGGTCGCTCGGGATGGATGTCGTGCTCGTCGGGCTTCTCGCCCTGATGCCGGTTCTCGTCTGGAGCATCGCAGCGGTGCGACGGGGCCACTACTCGCTCCACAAGCGGCTCCAGCTCGTCATCGTGGTGCTCCTTGCCCTGGCGATCGTCTTCTTTGAGATCGACATTCGCCTGCTGAGCGATTGGAAGGAGCGGGCCCGACCGAGCAGCTTTTGGCCTGACGGTGTTCTGTGGGCCCTTGGCGTTCATCTCGTCTTTGCGATCACGACGTTCGTGCTCTGGGTCTGGGTCCTGTGGGAAGCCCTCGCGAGGTTTTCGAGTCCTCCCGCGCCCGGCATCCACGGCCCCCGCCATCGCGTCATGGCTCGGATCGCAGCGATCGATCTCGTCGCCACCGCGATCACCGGGTGCGTCTTCTACTGGCTCGCCTTCGTCGCCTGACCTGCTCGTGCATCACGGGCTCCCGCCTGGAGGCAGACCGCGACGCCTCCGAGGTAGAGGAGACACAGCGGCAGCGCCAAAAAGAGCATGCTGTAAGGGTCAGCCGGTGTCAGGATCGCTGACGCGACAAAAATCACGAGCACGGCCATCCGCCACTGTGACGTGTAGGCAGCGACATCGAATATGCCGATGCGTTCCAGGAAGAGCATCACCAGCGGCAACTGGAAGCCGAGGCCAAAGCCTACGGGGAGCACGAGGACAAAACTCATCCACTCGCTGATACGCGGATCGGGATCCAGGCCGAGCCAGTCGTTGAAGCCGAGCAAGTAGTCGAGGACGAATCGGAAGACGAAAACGAAAGCCACGAGCACGCCCGCCAGAAAGAGCCCGATGCTCACAGGCAAAAAGACATGGATGAGTCGCTTCTCGTGGGGATAGAGTCCGGCCGCTACGAACGACCAGAGTTGATAAAAGATATACGGGCTCGCAAGGACGAATCCCACCAGAATCGCAGCCTTGACATACATGCCGAAGGCCTCTTGGGCGCTCAGGGTCGTGATGCTTACACGCGCGTCGCGACTCAGCGGCTGCCAGAGCATGATTGGCACGAGGGATTCGGCATCGAACGTCAAGGCTGCCGCGGAGGGTGTCTGGCCGGCCTGTTCCGACGGCACGGCTTCGCCCGCGTGGTGGTCGAGCAGTCGTGCCAGCCGCTCCGGGTGGATTTCACGCAACTCGTACGTCAGACCGCGGTTTTCCACGGCGTCACGGATCTCGGCCTCGGAGTAGGGGAGCGGAGTTCCTGTCCAGCCATCAGCCAGTTTGAGGGCCTTCTGCGAGTAGTAGCGGCCCAGGGCCTCCTTGAGGGGCCGTTCGATGAGGTGGACAACGGGCTTGGCGACCAGAAATCCGATGACAACACCCACCACGAGGCCGAGGGCCGCGCGGATCAGGCACCCGCGGAGCTCCTCGAGGTGCTCGCCGAACGTCATCGTCGAGCTTTGAAAGAGGTCTTCGTCGTCGGCTCGCGGCATGGGGCACCTGGAACCGGCCAGGGATCATGGCCGTGCGTCACTCGACTCTACTTCACGCCGCGGCTGCGACGGCCACAATCATGTCAGGCCCCATATTTTCCGAGCCGAAGGGCGTGGGCCATCGCCTGAAGCATGAGGTGCTTGGCTGGAAAAATCCCGAGGCCACCCCGCAGGCACTCCCGCTCCGAGAAGCCGGTGAGGCCGTCGGGCCGGCAGGTATCGGCGGCCAGCAGCGTGGGCACGGGATGCCAGGAATGGCTCTTGAGACGGCTCGGGGTCGAGTGGTCGCCTGTCACGATGAGGACGTCGGGCCCGAGTGCTTCGATCCGCGGGATCGCGGCGTCAAGTTCCTCAATCCGCTTCACCTTCTCGTCGAACGCACCGTCCTCGCCAGTCGAGTCGGTGTACTTGAAGTGGAGAAAGAAAAAATCAAAGTCGTTCCAGCAGCCAGCGAGGGTGTCAATCTGTTCGGCAAGCGTAGTCGCCTCGCCTACGAGGGTCATCCCGACGAGCCGGGCGAGCCCCTTGTACATCGGGTACACGGCGATGGCCGCAGCTCGCAGGCCATAGAGCTCTTCGTAGGAGGGCAGGGCAGGGCGGGCGGCAAATCCGCGCAGCACCATGCCGTTGGCCTTCGGCTCGTCAGCGAGCATTTTGCAAGCTCGTTTGACAAACTCGGCCGCGACTTCCGCTGTACGGGCAGCCGAGGCGTCGAGCGGCAGCGGAACGAGCGGGGGAACGCCCGTCGCCTGCGGGTCGGTGTCGGCCACCGCGCCCGAGAGTCCAGCTCCACGGAACACGACAACGAACCGATGCTCTTTGACCGGCAGCACAAAGACTTCGACTCCTGGCACGGTGACCGCCTGAAGCCGCTCCACGACCTTGAAGCTTTCTTCCGATGGGATGCGGCCGGCGCGGCGATCACTGATCGCGCCTGCAGCATCGAGCGTGCAGAAGTTGCCCCGCGCAGCGACGTCATGTGGCCCAAGCTCGAAACCGACACCGGTGGCTTCAAGTGCCCCGCGGCCGATCCTGAACTCGAGTGGGTCGTAGCCAAAAAGACCGAGGTGGCCAGGGCCGGAGCCTGGCGTGATGCCCGGAAGCACGGGAACGCTCGAGCCGCTCGTGCCGCGAGCTGCGAGTCGATCGAGGTTCGGAGTCACTGCCGTTTCAAGCTCGGTGCGACCGCCAGGCTCCATGGGCAGCCCACCGATGCCGTCGGCCACCAGGAGGACAATCTTGGAGCTGTTCTTCTCGGCCAAGTCGCGGACCAGTTCGTGTTCGATCACTGTGGGGTGGCTTCCTCGGGGATATGCTGTCGGGCTTGCAGTATTCGGGCGTTTTGAGGTCGGGACAAGCCCGCACGAGAAAGTTCGCCGATGAGTGTCATCAGGCCTCGGCCTCCGGAGGATCCGATTGTCCACGAGGTGGTTGGTCCGACTGGCCAGCCCTGGAAGCCGGGCGACCTTGCAGACTCGCTCGACGCCATCCGGTGCGAGCTCGTCGCCGCCCCCGAGGGCCTTGATCTGCCGAGACGGCTGCTCGAGGAATACGGCATACGACGAACCGAGAGCCGTCTCTCGGCCATCCTTGCGGCGGCCCGGCAAATTCGTGATTCGGTCGATCGGCTCGTCGTCGTGTCTGGGGGCAGCATCGGTCCCGCGACCCGGCTTCTGGTGGCGTCGTGTTGCCATCCCTTTCATGACCACTTGCCGCGGGGCGAGCGAGGTGGGCGGTCAAGGATTACATGGCTCGATGCGGACGCCGACAACGACCGAATCCAGGGGCTGCTCGATCTCCTTGCTCCGGAAGGACGGCCGCGATCCCGCGACCTCCTCGATCAGTGGGCCATGCTCGCAGTCGACTCAGCGTCGGAGGAACGAGCCGTTCTTGCGTTGTGCCAGATCCTCACCTCAGCAATCGCCGAAGCTGCGACAGACTCGCCCGCCCTCGTTGCCTTGAGGTGCGTGACGGTCGCGAGGCAGCGTGGTCTGCTTTCGTCCTTCGCCGAGGCACTTGGCGGCAGCGATCGGTTCCATGACGAGGCTGCGATTGACGGGGTTCAGGGTATCTTCTCGGTGGCCGGGCTCTTGCCGGCATCGATTGCCGGAATTGATATCGTGCGACTGCTCGAAGGGGCCGATGCGATGCTCGTCCGATTCGCCGAGGCCCCTGTCGCGTCAAACCCGGTGCTCGCCGACGCCGCCTGTCGCCATCACGCGAAGCGGGAGAGCGGGCTCGAAGGAAGTCTGTTCGTCGGCGGTGGTCCGGCGCTCGCTGAACTGTCGGCGTGGGCGGGGCATGTGTTCCGTTTCCATCTCCCCCTGGGAGAGGGCCAGGGGGAGGGGGCCGAGGCGTTAGCGTCACTCGTCACACGCATCGCGATTGACGAGCCACGGCGGGATCGCATCGGCATTCCGGCGGTCGCTCTGCCGGCTTTGCATGCGCCGCATGTCATGATCCGGCTGCCGCGACTCGACGAACATTCCCTGGGGCAACTCCTCCAGCTCGTGATCCTTTCCGCGGCCGTAGAGAAGCGGCTGCGCGACTCGCTATAGTGTGACCGCACACTGACTTTGTTCGCTTCCGCTGGGGAGTTTTTCGATGCTCGTCAACATCACATGGATCGGCCACTCCACATTCCTCATTGGCACTGCTGCCGGGACGATCCTCATCGATCCCTTTCTCGACGAGTGCCCCACGGCAAGCATGAAGGCGGGTGATGTAGCCTGCGACGCGGTTCTCCTCACGCATGCCCACTTCGACCACATCGCCGATGCCGCATCAATCGCGAAGCGAACCGGTGCCAAGGTTTTTGCTGCGTTCGAGATCGCAACCTGGCTCGAGCGGCAGGGCGTGACGAACGTGCAGCCGATGAATCACGGTGGAACCGCGGCCGTGCCCGGTGGCACCGCCCGCATGGAGATCGCGTTTCACTCGTCGAGCCTGCCCGACGGCAGCTACGGCGGCAATCCGGCGGGCTGGCTTCTCGATCTCGACGGCAAGCGGATCTACGTGGCTGGCGACACGAGCGTCTTCTCTGACATGGCGCGAATCGGCAGGCCTCGCGATGGCCGTGGCCTTGACTTGGCCATCCTTCCGATCGGCGACCTTTTCACGATGGGACCAGAGCAGTCGCTCGAGGCGCTTCAGCTTCTGAAACCAAAACATGTCCTGCCGTGCCACTACGGCACGTGGCCGCCGATCGTCCAGGACGCGGCTGCGTGGGCAGAGAGCGTGACGCGTGAGAAGCTCGCAGAGCCCTGTGTTCTCACGCCTGGCGAATCGTTCACGCTGGCGTAGCCGGCACGGCCACCTCGACGGTGTCGCCAGCAACGCGGACCGGATACACGGCGACCTTGAGCTTCTCGTTGTCGCACCAGGCGCCGTCACACGCGCGAAACCGCCAGGCGTGCCACGGGCAGGTCACGAAACCATCCACGAAGGGCCCCGATGCGAGTGACGCTCCCATGTGGGGGCAGAGGTCGTCGATCGCGTGGTACGTTGCCCCGTCGAAGAAGAGCGCCACGAGTCGACCAGCGACCTCAAAGGTGCGACCCTCGCCCGCCGGGATATCGCCGACGCGAGCGATCGGCGTGAACGTCATATCGTCAGTCATGCAGACAGATGTACCATACGCATCATGAACGCCATACCGCTGGCTGCCGGCATCCGGCTCCTCGTCCTCGACATCGACGGCACGCTCACGGACAGCAGCCATACCGTGAGCGAGGCAACCTGTCTCGGTATCGCGAGGGTGCGGGCTGCGGGTGTGCGGGTGATGCTCGCCACGGGCCGCCGGTACCGCGACGCTCTGCCGGTCGTCGAACGGCTGGCCATCACCGAGCCGGTTGTCACCGCCTCGGGTGGGCTCGTGAAGCGGCCTGCCGATCATGCCACGCTCCATCGCGCCCGTTTTGCCAACGGTGTGCTGCCCGGAGTCCTCGGCATGGTCGTCGCGGCGGGGCATGAACCGGTGGTCTACACCGACAGCTTTGCCGAAGGCTTCGATTTTCACTGCCGCAGTCTCGCGGCCGCCGTGGTGCCGCCATTGGGCGGCGGTTTCGGTGAGTATCTTGGTAGGAACCGGGACCTCGCGAGGGTTGACCCCGAGCTGCACCGACATCCTCCAGCGGACGTTTTCGCGGGATTCGTGATGGGGCCGTTGGAGGCGATGGCAGCACTGGAAATGCAGTTGGCCACTGCCTTTCCTGAATCGCTTTCGCTCCACACGATCCGGAGCCCACGGTATTCGGAGTGGATGTGTGAAATCGCGCCTCTCGGTGTCTCGAAGTGGTCAGGGGTTTCAACCGTGGCTCGGGCGCTCGGCATTGGTGCTGATGCGATCTGTGCCGTCGGCGATGACCTCAATGACCTTCCGATGGTGAAAGCCGCCGGGCTCGGGATCGCGATGGGCAACGCCCGCGAGGAGCTTTTGGCCGCCGCCGATCTGGTCGTTGGCACGCATGATGGTTCGGGGATCGCCGATGTGGTGGACCTCGTCCTCGCCGGGATTGCCTAGTCTGCCTCGCCTTCGCAGTGGCCGCGATACGGCTTCGCGAGGCGGCTTGTGCCATGGGCAGTCGATCCCTACCGTCCGTCAGTTCTGGTCTCGCTCCATAGCCCTCGGTCTCGTCTTTCGTCATGGACATCAGGCTCCATCGACCGCAGTCGGTCTGCAGCCGCACAGGCCGTGGCTTCACGGCTGGAGAGACGTTTGTATCGGTCCTCATCCGAGAGGACGGAAGGCTCACCCGGATCGATGTGGCTCCGGAGGCCTGGGAGGGCCCGCCCACGGGCACGGTCGCCTGGTGGCGGTCGCGGTATCCGAAGCCAGGGGAGGCAGGTCCGTCACTCGCGCCAGTGGATGTGCTTCTCGACGCGCTCGAATCGCTCGAGAGTGATCCTGCTTCCGAGCCGCTCCGCTACCTCCTCGCGCTCCAGCTCGTCCGCAGACGGGTGCTTCGAATCAAAGAAAAGCACGCCGAAGCAGCCCCGAGCCGGGAACAGCACGCCGAAGCAGTGCCGGGATGGGAAAGGCACGCCGAAGTAACGCACGCAGGTTCACTCTCGCTCGCATGCCGCCGCCGCGAGCGAGAATACCGTGTGCGAGTGGTCACGGCTTCCGAGGCCGCCGATCCGGCTGTCGCGGCGCGACTCGATTCGCTTCTCTGGTCAGGAGAAGCCGCATGAGCCGCGAGATGTCTTCAAGGCCAACGGGAAACGTCTCGCGGGCCGTGGCGCTGATCCTCGTCGTGACGCTGGCTGCGTCCAGCGGCGCTGCATGTCCTCAGGCCTTACGGGGCTATCAGGTGGGGACGATGCCGCTCCCTCGCGTGCTTCCACAGCAGCCGACACTCGAACAGGTGATGGCCGCCGTGCATGACAACACCATGCGGGTCCGAAGCCTCACGGCCACGCAGGCGGTCCTCGTCGTGCCGGGCGTGCCTCGCCTTTCGGCCCGCGTGGCCTGCGAGCCGCCGCGTCGGTTTCGGCTCCAGGCCCAGACGACGCTCACCGGCCCCGAGCTCGATATCGGCAGCAACGATGACCTCTTCTGGCTCTGGTTGCGACAACACCAGCCGCCGATCATCGCGTTTTGCCGACACGACAAGTACGCCCAATCACAGGCCCGTCAACTGCTGCCCATCCGGGCCGATTGGATGCCGGAGCTTCTGGGGCTCGTCAACTTCCGGCCCGAGGATGCCCACGACGGACCGTACCCACTTCCGGATGGCCGGATCGAAGTCCGCAGCCGTATCGCTGCGGATGGCGAGGAGCTCTTCAAGTCCACGATCCTCGACGGCACCACGGGACTCGTCGCCGAACAACACCTCTTTACACCGGCCGGCACGCGGGTCGCGAGCGTTCGCACGACGAAGTACCGCGTTGATCCTGCATCGGGCGCGGCGATTCCCCATCTCGTCGAGATTTCATGGCCAACCTCGAGCATCGACTTCAAGCTCGAACTGTCCTCGATCACCGTCAACGGCGCGAGCCCCGACCCGACTGCCCTCTGGCAGATGCCTGCCTATCCCGGCTACCAGCCCGTGGATCTCGCAGAGCAGCAGTTGACTCCGCCGTGAATCGTTTTGCATTGAAGCCTTCGTCCCCCGGAGCCGGGTGTTTCCGACACCGGGCCAATGCGGGTCGCACCGCACCGGACCGGCCGGCCGGAATCCGGCCGGTTCGTCACCTTGCGCCGGGCGCTTCCATCATGGTGCGAAGTTTGGTGCGGGCGCGGGACAGGACAGGACCGATCGAGCCGAGCGGCAGGCCTGTGAGGTTGCTGATCTCGCCGTAACTTCGTGACTCGATGTGGTGGAGCCGAACCAGCCTCGCCTCGTCTGGCTCGAGGCGGCTGAGGAGCGCCGCCACTTGTTCGCGGTCATCGATTGTTTGGGCAGTGGGCATATCCGAAGCGGCGGGATCGTCGTGCGTTACCGCCATCCGGAATGTCTCGAGATCGCGGACGATGTGCCGCACCGCGACACGACGGGCAATGACGGTCAGGTAGCTCGAGAGGGTTGCCCGTGCGGCGAAGCCACGGAGCACCGCCGCGTCGTTCCGAAGGCATTCCAAGACGATCTCCGCGATGATGTCCTCCCGCTCAGGGGCTGAGAGGGGAACCCCGCGACGCTCGGCAGTTCGGCCGACAACGTAGGAAAAAAGACCGCCAAATCCATGGAGAAACGCCTTCCAGGCGTCGGGTTCCCCGGCGATACAAGCCTCCACAATCCGCTTGTCAGCGGCGGCGCCAGGCGACGGACTCGGACTCGAAACCACGGGATGAGCACCCAGGCTGAACAAAAAAAGCCATTCAATTCCTTTGAATCATAGAGGGACGTGGAAAAGCCCACCAAGCCGAGTGAGGTCGGCTCATGAAACGGCTTGCCCCTGCCGATTCCAGACTCGTTGACAGAGGGCATGGACGCCCATACGATGCCGCGCAGCCGTGTGAAACCTTCCGGGTCATGCCGGTTATCGCGTCGGCCTGCGAGAGTTCTCCCCCCTGAGGAGTCGAGAGATCATGACGCACGTCGTCGCCGAGCCCTGTTACGCCTGCAAGTACACCGACTGCGTGGTGGTCTGCCCCGTCGAGTGCTTCTACGAGGGGGACAAGATGGTCTACATCCATCCCGACGAGTGCATCGACTGTGAGGCATGCGTTCCCGAGTGTCCGGTGGAAGCCATTTTCCACGAAGACAATCTTCCCGCCGAGTGGAAGGACTTCAAGGAACTCAACGCCGAGATGTCGCCGCAGCTCCCGGTGATCACCGAGAAGAAAGATCCCCTCTGCTAGGCTGCCGACTGAGACGTTTTATCGTAGGTCGACGGTCCAGTAGGCGCGATCGACAAAGCTCTTCCAGCTCGCGTACTTCGGGTTGCCGAGTTTGAGGGACAACAGTGGGCTCCGTTTCGGCTTCACAGGAAGCCGGACGAGATGCATGCCCGCCTCCTGCGGTGTGCGGCCTCCCTTCCGGACGTTGCAGGCCACGCAGGCGCAGACGATGTTTTCCCAGTTCGTGAGACCGCCCCGGCTTTTGGGCATGACGTGGTCAAGCGAAAGCTCACTCATGGGAAAGTGCTGGCCGCAGTATTGGCACTCGTTGCAGTCGCGGGCAAAGATGTTGCGGCGGTTGAACCGGAGCCCTTGGCGTGGGCCGCGGTCGCAGGACAGAAGCCGAACCACACGCGGAGCTCGCAGGACAAAGCCCACGCCTCGGATCCAGTCATGATCGGGATCATCGAGGGAGGCTTGCATTGCCGACAGTTCTCGCCAGGAATCGAATGAATAGGCACCGTATCGCCCATCTTCGACATCGACGACTTCGGCCAACTCGCGAAACAAAAGAGTGATCGCCCGCCGCACGTTCGTGACGTGGACGGCCATGAAAGAGCGGTTGAGTACCAGCACACTCAGGCCGAGGGCTGGGGCAGGCACGGCGATCGCGGTCATGCGGGCGGCGCTCCAAGCAGAGGTCGAGATCCCTGATGACTGGAGTCAGTTTACCCCGGACGACGTGGAGCCGCCAACGTGGCAGTGGGCCTTGTCAAACATGCCTCAGGCTTGCCTTCACCACTGGATCACGTCACACTCACAATTGTCAGTGGTGGGTCGCATGATGCAGCGTTGCACCAGTGATCTGCTCGAACGTTTTCCTGGGAGAGCCCGATGCTTCATTATTCGTGTGATGCCTGTAAGCGGCCTATCCATCCCCAGGTCGATGTTCGACACGTCGTCAGAATCGAGATCTTCCCGGCGGTCGATGACGACCAATGCGGATGCTCCGCTCTCGATGATCTCGACGAGGAGGCCGATCATCTCGAGGAGATGGAGGACCTCCTCGAGCGGCTCGACGACTGCGAAGACCCGCGGATGACCGAAGATGCGACGAGATCGATGCGGTTCGATCTTTGCGACGCCTGTCGCCAGCGTTTCGTGAAGAACCCGCTCGGGCTGAAGTCAGGCAAGCAGTTCGACTTCAGCAAGAACTGACTTGACGGCCGGCGGGCCATCCATGGCCCCGGCGGCCTTGGCGGCCCTCCGGCCGCCTCTCGCACCTCCGGGCTCGCGTTTTTCGTGCGTGGTTTGGTTTGAGTTGCGGATGAGGAGACGAATCTGCCTCCCGTAGCCCGGTTGCTCCGCAACCGGGTGAATGCGGCATCAAGGGGCACACCTGCCGTTCATGGAGTGACGGGCTGCGGAGGGCCCTTCTGGTCGGCGGCTCGGCTGCCGGTACACTCCTCATGCACGCACTGCGAGGAGACAAAACGCACGATGGTTGGAACGACGCTGAAGATTGCCACGATCGCTGGCGATGGCACAGGTCCCGAAGTCACGGCTGAAGCGATCAAGGTGCTTGACGCGGTTGCGAAGCTCGAGGGTTTCACGACCGATGTCGAGCCGCTCGACTGGGGCGGTGATCGGTATCTGAAGACCGGCGAGATCGTGCCGGAGGGCGGCCTCGACCTGCTTCGTTCCAAAGATGCTGTCTTCCTTGGCGCGATCGGACATCCCGAAGTGGCTCCGGGCATCCTGGAGAAGGGCCTGCTTCTCGAACTGCGATTCAAGCTCGATCAATACATCAACCTTCGCCCCGTGAAGCTCCTGCCTGGCGTTGAGACGCCGCTCGCGGGCCGCGGACCTGGCGACATCGACTTCGTCGTCGTTCGCGAAAACACCGAAGACCTCTACTGCGGCGTGGGCGGATTTCTCAAGAAGGGAACGCCCGACGAAGTTGCCGTGCAGCAGGCGATCTACACGCGGAAGGGATGCGAACGATGCATCCGCTGGGCGTTTGAGTACACGCAGAAGCGAAACAGCCCCAAGAAGACGCTCACGCTCGTGGCCAAGACAAACGTGCTTACGTTTGGTCACGACCTCTGGTGGCGGACCTTTCAAGAGGTTGCAAAGGACTATCCCGACGTGAAGACCGACTACAACCACGTCGATGCCTGCTGCATGTGGATGGTGAAGAACCCCGATGCGTATGACGTGATCGTGACGACGAACATGTTCGGCGACATCATCACCGACCTCGGTGGCATCCTCCAGGGAGGCATGGGGGTCGCGGCTGGCGGCAACCTCAATCCCGACCCCGGTGGTGTGAGCATGTTCGAGCCGATGGGGGGCAGCGCCCCCAAGTACACCGGCACGGATCAGATCAATCCGATCGCCGCGATCAATGCGATGGCCATGCTCCTCGAGCACACGGGCCAGCCCGCCGCCGCAGCCCGCATCGACCGCGCCGTCGCCCATGTCACCGGCACGAAGATGAAGAGCCAGGCCGCGGGCAAGATGGGGTATGGCACGAAGGCGATCGGCGACTTGGTTGTCGCGGCCCTCGCGTAGGTTGCCTGGCTCTCGCCGCCAGGATGGCGGCGTTGCTCGTCGATGTGAACCTTGGCTTCACGTCGATGAGCCAAGCGAGCAATGGCCATGGAGGGCATTGCTGCGTGCAGTTGGCACCAGGCCGCGGGCAAGATGGGGTATGGCACGAAGGCGATCGGCGACTTGGTTGTCGCGGCCCTCGCGTAATGCGTTGGTCTGAATAGAAGCCCCCGGCGCGAGCCGGGGGACTGCGGGTGGCGGACCGTCCCGTTTGCCATTATGAGTAGGCTGGCCCAACATCCCGCCGTCCCCACGCTTGCGCGAGGGGCTTTTATTGGATGCTGTTGTCGAGGAACACCCGGCGGCCTTCGGCCTGGCTTGTCTCACCCGCCTGGACGACCCGGATCGCAACGAGGGCGTCGTCGAGACCGCTCATGCTACGGATGAGGCTCGTGACTCGGCGATGGAACTGGACGAGCATCTGTTCGCCGACAGGACGTTCGCTCTCGAGCGACTCCTGGTGGCGGCCTGCCGTGTCAAACCAGACGAGTGACGAGGGCAGATCGATAAAGGCGATGCCTTCCGCGCAGGCGGCTTGGAGGGCCGCGGGGGGACGAAAGCTCACGGCCTCTTCCCAGCGGCGAGGCATGTACGAGCCACAACTGATCTGCGCGAGGATGCCATCACCGGTTCGGCCCGGCGAAGAAAAGTCGAGGCTCATCATCCGGTAGTCCTCGGTCTCGTCGCCAGGGGCCTCAGCATGCCGGACCGCGACGACACTCGAGGGCTCAACGCCGGCAACGTAGCGGCACCAGTCGACGAGCTCTACCATCTCACGAAGCTGGTGGGTTCGGTCGCGTGGTTGTGCTCCGGCCTTGCCCACCTGGTCGTGTGGCATGCGACGGTGACAAAAAAGCATGCGTGGCCTTCCGAGACGGGTCGCCATCAGTTCCTTGAGCCGCACAGTCGCAGGGGCATGGCGTCGCGGCAGCTCGGCCATGAAGGCGATGCCCGCCTCGTCAACACGCACTCGAAGCGCCTGCGCCTCCTGGGCATCGACTGGAAGATCGATCGCAGAGTAGACCGCCTTTCCATGATCGCAGGCGGCTAGGATCGGTGTGATCCCGTACCACTGCTCGGCGAGGCAGAGCACGGCATCGATATCCTCGCGGGACACGAGCGCACGAAAACCATCCACGGCGACCGCACCGAGCTGCGTTGCCGCACGCTCAGCTCGGTGCGCCACCTGCTCGCAGATGCCGCGAACTTCGAACCGGTCTGCGAGCGCCCGCAGCGCCGGGAGGTGGCGAGTTTCCCATTGGTCTCCGAGGCCGACGATTCCCACTCGTAGCTTCATGGGGCTTCTCCCTGCGGGACAGGCTCGACCGCGAGCAGCTCCCGCTCGCGGCGGAGCCCCTTGTCGGCGATGTCCTTGCGGCACCAGGCGCCCTGCCAGCGAATCTCACGGACGCCGGTGTAGGCGCGAAGCTTCGCCCTGGCGAGCGACTCGGCGACGGCGGTTACCGCGAGTACGCGGCCACCGTCGTTGACGATGCCAGTCTCCGTGGCTCGGGTTGCCGCATGGAACACCGTCACTCCATCGACTTCCCCGGCGGCCTCGAGACCACGGATCGGACGGCCCTTTGTGACGGTTCCTGGGTAGCCCTCGCTTGCCATGACGACCGTGACGCTCGCACCCTTCTTCCACACGGGCGGTTCGACCGTCTCGAGTTGGCGGTCGGTGGCGGCGTCGAGCAATTCGAGGAGACTCGAGTCGAGCAGCACGAGCAGTGCCTCGCACTCGGGGTCACCGAATCGAGCATTGAACTCGAGAACCTTCGGGCCTTGCGGCGTGAGCATGAGCCCAGCGTAGAGGATGCCGAGGAATGGAACCTTCGCCCGCCGCATGGCGTGCACGGTAGGCACGAGGATCCGGGCCTCGATCTCGGCAAGCATGGCATCATCGACAAACGGCGTCGGGCAGTAGGCCCCCATGCCGCCTGTGTTGGGGCCGGTGTCGCCATCGTGCGCCGCTTTGTGATCCTGAAGCGGTGGAAGGGTGACGATCGTGCGGCCATCGGTGATGGCCATCACACTCACCTCGACGCCGTCGAGTCGCTCTTCGACGAGGATGCCTTTCGCTGCCGCCGAGAACTGCGGGTCGTCGGCGAGCGTGGCGACGGCACTGAGCGCCTCGTCTCGGTCAGCACATACGAACACCCCTTTGCCGGCTGCGAGGCCATCTGCCTTGATGACGACGGGCATGTCCTCCCGCTCTTCGAGATACCGGCGGGCGGCTGCCGCTGATCGAAACTCACGGAACATCGCGGTCGGCACATCGCCGCGATGAAGAATCTGTTTGCAGAAGAGCTTGCTGCCTTCGAGCTGAGCTGCCTTGGCCGTGGGGCCGAAGATGCGAAGGCCTGCGGCGGTGAAGGCATCGACGATTCCGGCGACGAGCGGCGACTCTGGGCCAACCACCGTGAGATCCACGGTGCGAGCGCGGGCGAATTCGACGAGCGCAGGAATGTTGTCTGCCGCGATGGCGACGTTCTCTGCGATCGTTGCAGTGCCGGCATTGCCCGGGGCGACCAGCACCTCCGCACCGTCACTGACAAGCTTCCAAGCGAGGGCATGTTCGCGGCCACCGCCGCCGACAACGAGGACTCGCCGGGACCTGTTCAAGGGACAACTCCTGTAGAGGGTTCAAGGGAGAGGGTTCAAGGTATTGGCGCGCCGCAGCCACATCACAGACGGCCACCGTTGTACCCAACCGGCCGCAGAGGGCGGTGCCTCCATGCTGCACAGGCGGTGTCACCGCCGTCCGAAGCCCCCACCGCGGAGTGCCTGTGAGGCGAGGGTGAGTACGGGCGACATTGACAGCGTGCCGGGTATCGATACAGTTAGGCAAGGAGTTCGTGAAAAAAATCACGAACTCGCTCCGCCGCGGCCAAAACCGCAATTTCGAGATGTTCGACGGGCTGGTGCGGGGCGGTGTGGAGCGGGTCTCGCCAGTCGAGGACTTCGATGGCTGAAAGAAAGAAGATGTCGGTCGCGGAGATCCTCGCGGCCGCTCGAGCATCCGACGGAAACAAGGGAGCTGCGGGCTCAGCAGAGTCTCCAGCGGCCGAGGCTCCCGCTGCACCCGAGCCCGTTGCGGCGAAGCCAACTCTCGCCCCGAAGCCAGCCGTGCCAGGTGCCAGGCCGAGTGTCGCAGACATTCTCGCTGCCGCGCGGGCCAATAAAGGGGCAGGTGCCACGGAGCAGGCGGCCCAACCAACGCCTGCGGTGAAGCCGCCTGTGGCCAAGCCTGCTGCGGCACCAAAAGCAGGTGCCGCGTCGAAGCCCGCTGCCAGTGGCGGTCGTTCTGGTGTCGAGCGAGATACGGCGAGCATCCTCGCCGCCGCACGTGCCGGTGCAAAACCTGGCCCCGTGAGCAAGGCCGAGGCTCCGAGTCGACCAGCCGCTCCCAAGCCCAAGCCGGCTGCCGCTGAAAAGCCGGCGCCGAGAATCGTGCCGCCCAAGCCCAGCAGGCAGGCCAATCCCGCGGCAAAGGCGGATCAAGAGGATCGTCGTGGTTTTCTTGAGATTGCCACTGGTTCGTTTCTCGCAATCGGCTTCTCAGCCCTCTCCGTGACCGGTGGTCTCTTCACGCTTGGTCTGGCTAGGTTCATGTTTCCCAATGTGCTCGCCGAGCCTCCGAGCAAATTCAAGGTGGGATCCAAGGAAGGTTTCCCTGCGGGCAAGGTGGAGACGAAGTTCGTCGCCCAGTTCGGTGTGTGGGTGGTCAATGGCGAGTACGAGGGGCAGCAGCAGATTTATGCCCTCCAGACGGTCTGTACCCATCTGGGATGCACACCGAGCTGGCTCGAGGCAGAACAGAAATTCAAGTGCCCGTGCCACGGGAGCGGTTTCTACAAGGACGGCATCAACTTCGAGGGGCCGGCTCCGCGTCCGCTCGAGCGATATGCCATTCGGATTGCCGACGACGGGCAGCTCGAGGTCGATAAGAGCCGGCGGTTCCAAGAAGAGCTCGGCCAGTGGACCAATCCTGAATCGTACGTGAGCGTCTGAGAGGGGAGATTTACGCGAGCCCATGGCCATTGGCGAGACCATCCGCAATTCGCAGATTTGGAAGAGCATCTTCCGTCATCCGATGCCGCTGGATAGGCGGAATCGGATCGTGGTCATGCTCACGAACTTCTTTCTGCACCTGCACCCTGTGTCCATCAAGAAGCAGGGCATCGCTCTCTCCTTCACCTGGTGCATGGGTGGCGTGACGTTCTTTCTGTTCATGGTGGAGACCGTCACGGGCGTGCTCCTGATGTTCTACTACCGGCCCACGCTCGAATGGGCCTACAACGACATCCTCGCCTTGCGCGACGTGACAAGCCTCGGCATCCTTCGGGAGCTCCATCGCTGGGGCGCCCATGCGATGGTGATCACGACCTGGCTTCACATGTATCGCGTGTTTCTCACCGGTAGCTACAAGCCGCCGCGGGAATTCAATTGGGTGATTGGCGTGATCCTCTTGTTGCTCACGCTGCTTCTCTCGTTCACGGGATACCTCCTGCCCTGGGATCAGCTCGCGATCTGGGCCATTACGGTGGGATCGAACATGGCGAGGGCCACACCGTTCCTTGGGTATGAGGGGCCTGGTGCCCAATTTCTGACGCTTGGCGGCATCGACATGATCACCGATGCCTCCGATGCACGCTTCGGGCTCCTTGGAGCCCGGTTTGTCGGCGAGGAAACGCTTAACCGGTTTTACGTTCTCCACTGCATCGCGATTCCGCTTGCGGTTGCTTTGCTCCTGGCGATCCACTTCTGGCGCGTCCGTAAGGACGGGGGTATCAGCGGTCCGCTCTGACCCCGCGGCAATCACACCATGCATACCAGTCCGTTCTTTCTCACCGACGTCGCCGGCTTTCTCGGGGGCTACTACGTTTTCATCGCGGCGATGAACGGCGTGTTTGCCTACATCCTCTGGCAGAAATATGGCCAGGTTGGCCGAGCGGTCACGTGGGCAGGGTTTTCGGCAGTCATGATGGTCCTGGCGAGCATGGCGCTCTCCGGTTCGTCGTCGCTTGTGCCGACTCTGCCGGCCGGTGTTCGGTCCGTCGTCAATACGCTCTCCGGCCCGGTGCTCTATTCGCTCGGCACGGTTGTTCTTTGCACGGTGCTCTTCGTGTTTCGGGCGTTCTTCGTCCAGCCGATGGTGGCCTGGACAATCTTCAACGCGGCCCTCGTGTTGATGGGGCTCGCGATGGCGGATCCAAACTTCGCGGCGATCGTGATGAAGCCCGACAATGTGCCGATCGTGGGGCTCGTCTTCCTGCTGGCCTTCTTCACATGGGTGGCCACGAAGCAGGCGGTGGTCAACGATGAGCGATTCGCCAGGGGTGAGCCCCCTATGGAGAAGCTCGACAACGAGAAGGTTCTCGTCTGGCCCGACCTCGTCTATACCGAGCTCATCTGCATGGTGGCCGTGACGGCCTTCCTTCTGCTCTGGGCCATCTGCCTTCCAGCGCCGCTGGAAGACCCAGCCTCGAGCGTAAAGACGCCGAATCCCTCCAAGGCTCCGTGGTACTTCCTGGGCCTCCAGGAGATGCTCGTCTACTTCGACCCTTGGTACGCCGGTGTCGTCCTGCCGAGCCTCGTGATCTTCGGGCTCATGGCGTTGCCCTACCTTGACTTCAACAAGAAGGGCAACGGCTACTACACAATTGCTGAACGAAAGTTTGCCTACATCACCTTCCAGTTCGGCTTTCTTGTCCTTTGGATCACGCTCATTATCCTGGGCACGTTCCTTCGTGGGCCAAACTGGAACTTCTTCGGGCCGTTCGAGTACTGGACGCCTTACAAGGTGGAAGTGCTCAACAACGTCGATTTGAATCAGATGTTCTGGGTGCAACTGCTCGACCAGCCACTCCCGCGAGCAGCGGCCGACGCGCCCTGGTATTCCCACGCGGGCTGGATCGTTGTTCGTGAGGCGCCAGGGCTTTTGCTGGTCTTCCTGTACATCGTGGTGCTGCCGCCTTTGTTGGCGGTGACGGTCTTCCGCGGCATGTTCGCGAAGATGGGGCTGGTCCGATACATGATCATGTCGCAGCTCATGCTCCTCATGCTCTCACTCCCGCTCAAGATGGCCCTTCGGTGGATGTTCAACCTGAAGTACATCGTGTCCATCACCGAGTTGAAGCTGAATTTCTAAGGCTGTAATCCATGCCCGCAAACGAACAGACCTGGCGCGACCTCAAGCTGCTCCACGTGGTGTTCGCGGTATCTGCGCTTGGCCTGTTGGCGGCGACGGTGTGGATGCTCGCAGTCGATCATGATCGCCCGTGGAAGAAGTACGCCCGGGGGTTTCGCGAGCTCGAGACATGGTCGGCTCAGGCCCGCATCGACCAGCAGAATCTGGCCGACTACCGGTCTCGGGGAGTCGAGCTCGAGGAGGAGCTTGCCAAGACGCGTCGGGCGCCGGTCGATGAACCGCTTGCCGAGGAGTTTGTCGCGGCGGTTGCCTCGGTATCGGAGGACGCCCAGGCTGCCTCGCGCATCGAGACGGATATCCAGGAATTGCGGAAAGCCGAGGTGGCCTGCGAGGAGGCGTCCAAAAAGTGGCTGGCGATCAAAGCGTCGCGCGAACCCGGTGGCGATGACAAGAAGCTTGAGAAAGACGAAAAAAAAGAACTCAATGGGTTGGAAAGCAAACTGTTTGCCGCCCGCGGTGATCTCCTCCAACGCATGCGGGACGCCGCCGCGCGGGCCAAGTTTCGCGAGAATCTTCTGGCCGGCGCCCTCAAGCTTCGAAAGGCCGAATTCGACAAGAACCGAGCTGACTACGAGTTGGCGATCGCCGACGATGCGGCAGCCGACCGGCTGACAGAACTCCTCTCGCTCGCCGAAGCCAAGCGAGAAGAGGTCAGCGAGGCGACGCTCGCGTTCCAGGTTGCCAACACCCATCGCAAGAACCTCGAGAGCCTGCTCGTACGGATAACCTCGAAAGAGGACGCTGCCGCCAAGGCGGTTGCCGACCACCGGTTCCAGGTCGATCAGCTCGAGAAGACCTTGGAGGATCGTCGTTCGAATGTAGGGAAGACGGTCCTCGAACTCCCTGTCCTCGATGCCTTCAACGGCCCAATTCGAATCGAGCAGCTCTGGCTCCCCGATCTCACGATCAACAACAATTTCCGAGACGTGGCCCGGTTTGATCGCTGCATCACATGCCACCGTGGCATGGCAAAGTCAATTCCTGGTGCGCCAAACGACCCTGCATACCCGGCCGCTGAAACGGTCACGCTGACGCTCGCAACGCCCTCTGCCGAGGAAGCCGAGGAGCTGGTTCAGGAGGCCCGCGATGCGGCCGGCGTCGGGAGTGCCGGAGACGATGACGCCCTGCAATCCCTCTATGGCTTACGGCTGGCTGACCGTGGCGTGTTTCTCCCATCCGAGCCCACCGTCAATGTCGTCCTCCCGGCTCCCGCCACTCCTTTTGACAAGGCGTCGCCCCCATCGGCTGCGGCTGCCGTTGCCGGTCTCCAGCCAGGCGATGTGATCCTTGAAGTGGCTGGTCGTCGCACGCTTGCCCGGAATGTTGCGATGGCTGCTCTTTTGGAGACGCCTGGGTGGGGCATTCCGCTCGAGATCAAGGTGCGACGCGGGGTTCCGCAGCCGTATGCCACGCATCCGCGTCTCGATCTCTTCGTGAGCGATTCGAGCCCGCATCCCATGATGAAGTTTGGCTGCACGATCTGCCATGAAGGGCAGGGAAGTTCGACGAGCTTCAAGTGGGCCTCGCACACCCCGAACTCGCCCAAGCAGGCCCACCAGTGGCATACGGAATATGGCTGGTTTAACAACCATCACTGGATTTTCCCAATGCTGCCGGAGCGTTTCGAGCAGTCGGGCTGCCTGAAGTGCCACCACCAGGTCGTTGATCTCGAGCCCACTGAAAAGTTCCCGGAGCCTCCGGCAGACAAGCTTGTCGAGGGCTACCACCTCATTCGGCAATATGGCTGCTACGGCTGCCACGAGATCAATGGCTATGCCGGCGCCGACAAGCGGATCGGTCCCGACATGCGGCTCGTGTCCAACTACCACGAGGTGGCGGCGGCCGTGCAAGGTGATCCTGGCCTGAGCGGGCTCGGCGACGATGCGGTCCGCTGGGCGGAGGAAGTTCGGACGAGCCCTGGTGGCCGTGCGGCACGCGATCGATTGCGTGAGGCGATCCAGAAGGATGCCGCCGCTGGCGAGGATGCCAAGCTCACGCCACGTTCGCATGATCTTGCGAGCCTTCTCAAGGAGCCTGAGACTCCCGGGATGTTTCCGAAGGTGGGGCCGAGCCTGAGACACGTTGCGTCGAAGGTCGGTTTTGACTGGACCTATGCCTGGCTTCGCAACCCCCTGGACTTCCGGCCATCGACAAAGATGCCACGGTTCTTTGGGCTTTGGGAACACCTTGAAGGGCCAGGCCTCGAAGAATCGATGCGGTATGAGCCAATCGAGATTCGCTCGATGATTCGGTACCTCTTCGATGCGAGCCAACCCTTTGATTACATCCCGCCGATCAAGGGAACAGCAGCGGCCGATCCGGTCCGAGGCAAGAAGGCATTCCAGTTGAAGGGCTGTCTGGCATGCCATCAGCATGCCGACTTCCCCGATGCCACCAGTACGCATGGCCCAGATCTCTCACGGATCGGTGCCAAGGTTGCCACGCACCCGCAGGGACGGGAGTGGCTCTATAGCTGGTTGCGGAATCCGGCGGCGTACCACCCGAAGACGATCATGCCGAACGTTCTTCTCGAGCCTGAGAAGCTTGCCGATGGCACGGTGACGGACCCAGCTGCGGACGCCACTGCCTACCTCCTGGGTTGCACGGAAGGTTGGAAACCCACGTTGATCCCGGCGGCCGACAGCCTGACTGACGATGAGCGAAAAGCGCTCGACGAGTTGGCGCTTTTGTATCTCCGGGAGCGTTTCCCTGAGGTGCGGGCGAAAGCCGTGCTCAAGCGAGGTTTGACGGCAGTGCAAACCTCGATCCGAGGCGATGAGCAGATGCTCGTGGGCCTCGACGGACCAGGCCGGGACGCCGCCCTTCTCGGTTATGTGGGCAAGAAGACGCTCGGGAAACTAGCCTGCTATTCCTGCCATGACATCCCTGGCTTCGAGGACGCGAAGCCGGCGGGGGCGGCGCTCGCCGACTGGGGCCGCAAGGATCCGTCTCGCATAGCGTTCGAGCAGGTATCGCAGTTCGTGATGCACCAGCTTGCCGATGGGCACGGCCACGGTGGCGGGCATACAGATCCGCACGGCCACGGCGAAAAGTCGGAGCACGCGGCCGAGTCCCCCTTCGACACGGAACTGGCCTATGTCGTTCGCGATGGCGAGGTCCATGTCGATCCAAAGAGCTTGGATTCCGATACCGGCTTCTTCCTCGAGAAGCTTCTGGGGCATGAGCGAGAGGGCTTCCTCTGGCAGAAGCTGCGGGCCCCGAGGAGCTACGACTACAAGAAGGCGGAGACCAAGACCTACAACGAGCGGTATCGCATGCCGCAATTCCCGTTTGACGATGCTCAGCGAGAGGCCGTGATGACGTTTGTGCTCGGCCTCGTGGCCGAGCCTCCAGCGCCCCAGTTCGTGCATCATCCCTCACCGCGGGAGCAGGCGAGGCTCGATGGGCTGGTCGTGGCCGAGCAGTTCAACTGCAAGGGCTGCCACATCCTCGAGATGGACCGCTGGGACATCGCCTTCCGTCCGGGCGGCCTGGGTGAAGCCGTGGAAATGGCCGACTATCCATTCCTCTCGCCTCACTTCACGCCCCAACAGGTCGCTGAATCCCTGAACGCCGATGCCCGCGGTCGTCGGCATACCACGCTCATCGGTATGCCAATTCTCGATTCTGAAACAGGGCGGCCACAGCTCGTGGACGAAGAGGGCGTTCCCATGGAAGAGGACGACGATGAGGCGGTGCCACATCGTCCAGTCATGCTCTGGCACGACACGCTCGTGGATGGTGAGGCTCGCCAGGTGGGCGGCCCCAATGTCCTCTTGCCCGAAGCTGCGATCCGTGCCGGGAAGCACTACCCGGCTGTGGGTGGCGACCTCGCCCGGCTGCTGTATCCCGTCGTGATCGCGAACGAGAAGGAGATCAATCCCAACGTCAAGCCCGAAGATGCGTGGGGCTGGCTGCCGCCACCGCTCGTTGGTGAGGGCCACAAGGTTCAGTCACCGTGGCTGCACCGCTTCCTCCTCAATCCGCACATGATCCGACCGCCTGCGGTGCTCCGCATGCCGAAGTTCAATCTTGATTCGGCACAGGCAGCGAAACTCGTGAATTACTTCGCGGCGACCGACGGCGCTGAGTTCCCGTATGTGTACGACCCACGGCTCGACACGGCTACCGTTGCAGCCAAGGAGGCGGATCGTCCAGGACATCTCGATGGCGCGCTCAAGATCGTCACGAACACGAACTACTGCGTGAAGTGCCACTTGGTGGGTGCTTACTCACCGCCGGGCAATCCCAAGGCCCTCGCTCCGCAGCTCGAAACAGTGCACCAGAGGCTGCGGCCAGGGTATGTCCACGACTGGATTGCGAACCCCAAGCGGTTCCTCCCCTACACGGGTATGCCAGTCAACATTCCGTTCGACAAGCCGGTGAGTCAGGATCTCTACCGAGGTACCAGTGAGGAGCAGCTTGCGGCCATCACGGATCTCCTCATGCACTTTGACCTGTTTGCCAAACGGAATCTCTCGCTCGATGCCTGGCTGAAAGAAGCGCCAGCCGAAGGGCAGCAGCCAGCCCCGGCTGCGACGCCCGATAGCGACCGATCCGAGGAAGCAGCCGTCCCCGGCCCGGCAACAACCGATGCTGCGGCAATTCAGTCGCCTCGGGAGAATCCTCGCCTAGAATGAGTTGTTTCACCCCTGAACGGACCTCCGGTCTTGTGATCCGTCAAAGTTTCTCAACCCGTCGTTCCCGCCTGCCCGTTTTTTGGAGACCATTCATGACTTTTCCTATCGCCTCCCATGCTCTCGTCGCTGGCGTCTTTGCCGCTCTTGTGTCGATGGCGATGTCTCCCGCATCGGCCGACTGGGGCACGCTCAAGGGACGGTTTGTGCTGAATGGCGACGTTCCGGCCGCCGCCCCGCTCACCGTTGACAAGGACGTCGAGGTCTGTGGCAAGCACAAGCTCGTTTTTGAAGATGTCGTGGTCGGGGACGACAAGGGGGTCGCCAATGTCGTGGTGTTCGTTCGCGACAAGAAGGTGAAGGTGAAGCCCGAGCTTGAGGCTGCTGCGAAAGAAGTCAAGCCAGTGCTCGACAACCTGAACTGCCGTTTCGAGCCGCATGTGCTCTTTGTGCAGGCTGGCCAAGAACTCGTGATCAAGAACTCCGATACGGTGGGACACAACAGCAACATCGCCTCGATCAAGAATCGTCCCGTCAATGTCTCGATCCCTGCTGGTGGCCAGGTGACTGAGAAGTTCGCAGGCGACGAGGCGATCCCGGTTCAGGTGGCCTGCAACATTCATCCGTGGATGAAGGGCTGGCTCGTCGTCCGCGACAATCCGTATGCCGCGGTCTCAAAGGCTGATGGAAGCTTCGAAATTGCCGACCTTCCAGCCGAAGAGATCGAGCTCCAGTTCTGGCATGAAAAGAATGGCTACATCGGCGAGATGACAATCGGCGGCAAGACTGAGAAGGTTTCCAAGGGCCGGAAGAAAATGAAAATTGCGGCCGGGGAAACGGACCTCGGTGAAATTGGTCTCGATGCAAAACTCTTCAAGTAAGCGAGAGGAAGTCCGTTCGATGGATGTGTCGATGATTCGGATCATTCTGCTGGGGCTGGTCTCCGTCGCAACGGTCGGCTGTGGGTCTGGGCGTGTTGCCGGGCCTATTGCAGACGCTGCTGCGGCTGCGGCCCTTCGCACGGCGCTTCTCTCCGAAGAGGAAGGCAAGGCCGCAGCCGAGTCGGCCCCCGTCGGTACTGGGTGGGCCACGCTCAAGGGTCGCTTCCTGTTTGCGGGGACGCCCGGCGAGCGGCAGGTGCTCGTGGTCGATAAAGACATGGAGGTTTGCTCGCACCAAGGCATGAAACTCTTCGACCAGTCACTTCGGATCGATCCTACGACCAAAGGTCTGGCCGACGTCGTGGTATTCGTCCGGAAGTCGAGCCGTGTCAAAGACTCAGCCGCATCCGGGACGCCGCTCGTCTTTGACCAGAAGGAGTGCGAGTTTCTTTCCCCTGTGTTTGCCGCACGCGTTGGCCAAAAGGTCGATGTGCGAAACAGCGATCCGATTGGTCACAACACGAACATCTCGGGAACACCGTTCAACCAACTCATCCCTGCCCACGGCAGCGCGATCTACACGCCAGCTTCGGAGACCGGGATGCCGATCTCCGTGACCTGCAACATTCATCCATGGATGAAAGCCTACGCAGTCTTCCGGAAGGACGGGTATGTGGCCGTATCCGCCATCGACGGAGCCTTCGAGATTCCTGATCTCCCGGCTGGCGAGCCGCTCGAGTTTCAGGTGTGGCATCCACGTGCCTCGAGTGGGCTCAAGCTCGATCGCACCGACCTGAAATGGAATCCGAAGGGTCGCTTCCAGATCACGCTCCAGCCCGATGAGGTGAAGGACGTGGGCACGGTCGAAGTCCCTGCCTCGGCTCTGAGTGGCTTATGACCAAGGTTTTTGCTTTCTTGATTTCCGATCTTTTCATGATGCAATCCCGCTCCTCACTCTTGGTCGTGCCAGTCATCGCCCTTGTTCTGGCCGTGACTGGCTGCGGTCCGACGCCGCCGGCATCATTCCGTCTCAACATGGTCGAGGCGATTTCGCCGACCGCAGAGAAGGACTCGATCGCAAAGGATCAGGAGTTGACGGCCGACCAGCAGAAGCAGGTCGCGACGATTCTTCTGGCCATGTTTGGCACGCCCGACGAGCCTGTGTGCCTTCCTGAAACAGGCCTTGATCTAGCCAAGCTTCGGCTGGCGGCGGGCCCGGTTCGCAGTGACATTGTCGGCCGCAAGAATGGTCTCTTTCGCGAGCACTGCGTTCATTGCCATGGCATTACCGGTGACGGTCTGGGACCAACGGCTGCCTTCTTGAACCCCTATCCGCGGGACTACCGTCCGGGGATTTTCAAGTTCAAGAGCACCGAACGGGCTGACAAGCCAACGCACGCCGACCTCGTGCGGATTTTGAACCAGGGCATTCCTGGCACGTCGATGCCATCGTTCGCCCTCCTGAGTCCGGTGGAGGTCGAGGCGCTTGTCGAATACGTCAAGTATCTGAGTATCCGCGGCGAGACGGAACTGGCGCTCATGCGGCAGTTTTTTGAGCTCGACGACGAGGATGAGGGAAAGCTTCCTGTGACGCGAGAGTTCCTCATCGCCGAGGTGCTCGAGCCAATTGCTGAGAAATGGTCCGCCGCAGCGGATGCCATCATCGAGGTGCCCGAGATGCCCGAGGGGTTGGATCTGGCCGAATCGATTGCCAAGGGACGAGAGCTATTCTTCGGCGACAAGGCCAACTGCGTGAAGTGCCACGGTGTGACGGCTCTCGGTGATGGCCAGGCTAATGACTACGACGACTGGAGCAAGAACATCGTCAAGATCGAGACGAAGCTCGATGGCGTGACGAAGGGGGATGCCGATGCCGCGGAGCGTCGATGGGCATCCGAGTTCCGACACGTTCTCGCCGGCGACGCACTGAAACCGCGAACCATCCCGCCGCGGAACCTACGGCAGGGGATCTACCGTGGTGGGCGTCGGCCGATCGACATCTACTATCGGCTTCATGCCGGAATCAATGGAGCGCCAATGCCGGCGGTCAAGGGGACGGTCGCCCCTGAAGACATCTGGCACATTGTCAACTACATCCGCTCGCTGCCCTATGGGCTCGATGGCGAGTTGGGCGCAGACCGCACCATCGCGGTGCGTCCCGCGAAGGCCGTCGGCCTTGCCTCACACGAGGAGAACTGAACCATGAAGCGGCTTGGTGGCATGTTCTGGGCGGTTGTGTTCTTGGCGGTGCCGATCCTCGGCGTGGCCACGTTCGCCGTCGCGCCGTCGATCAATGTCTGGCTTCCGAAGGATGTGTCGGAGCACGGCCACGAGATCGATTCGCTCTTCTATTTCATCCTCGTCCTGACGGGCGTCGTATTTGTCGCGACCGAGATGCTGCTGTTCTGGTTCATCTGGAAGTACGACGCGGCTGCCCGGGGCGACACGAAGGCCACCTACATCCACGGCAGCCACACACTCGAAGTGGTCTGGACAATCATCCCGGCTGTGACGCTCCTTTTCCTGGCCATCTACCAGATGAATGCCTGGGCCAACGTGAAGATGCGTCGGCCCGACATGCCGCCGACGGTCGAGGTGGTCGCCCGCCAATTCGAGTGGCGGCTGCGGTATCCAGGTCCCGATGGCGTGCTCGGTACGCCCGATGACATCCACCTCGTCAACGACCTTGTGCTGCCGGTGGACGAGGAAATCCTGGTCCAGCTCAAGAGTATGGACGTGCTCCACAGTTTCTTTCTGCCCAATCTCCGAATCAAGCAGGACGCCGTGCCCGGCATGAAGATCCCGGTTTGGTTCAAGGGCACCGAAATCGGCAGCACGGACATTGTCTGCGCTGAACTGTGCGGCTGGGGTCACTACAAGATGAAAGGCCGCGTGACGTTTGTGACGCGGCCCGAGTTCGACGCCTGGCGCGCGCGAATGGAGTCTGAGCAGGAGGCCACGCAAGAGGTTTCGCCATGAGCACCGTCACTGCCCACCCCGTTACTGCACCCGGCCATGCCACGGCCGTGAAACAGCCTCATCCGGTATCGACATTCCTTTCGACCTATGTCTTCTCGAAAGACCACAAGGTCATCGGGCTCCAGTTTCTGTTCTCCACACTCCTGTGGTTTTTGATTGGCGGCCTCTTGGCGCTGGCCGTCCGCTGGCAGGTGGCGTGGCCGTGGTCCGACGTGCCTATCCTGGGCAAGCTCTTCGCCCAGGAAGGGGGACAGATGTCTCCCGAGTTCTACACAATGCTCTTCACCATGCACGCCACGGTGATGATCTTTCTCGTGATCATCCCGATCCTGGCGGGGGCGTTCGGCAACTTCCTGATTCCGCTGATGATCGGGGCCGACGACATGGCCTTCCCGACGCTCAACATGCTCTCGTACTGGTTCATGTGGCCGGCCTTCATTATTTTTGGGGCGAGCTTTTTCGTGGAGGGGGGCGCAGCCTCGAGCGGCTGGACGAGCTACCCGACGCTCTCGACGAACGTGGCGGCAGCTCCCGGTAGCGGCATGGGGCAAACGCTCTGGCTCATCGGCCTCACGTGCGTCGGCGTGTCGTCCATGCTTGGCAGTGTCAACTACATGACCACGATTATCCTCATGCGGGCTCCCGGAATGACGATGTTTCGTCTCCCGATGACGATCTGGGCGATGTTCATTACCGCTCTCCTGCAGGCGTTCGCCCTTCCGGTGCTGACGGCGGTTGGCTTCATGCAACTGGCCGATCGGATGTTTGCCACGGGCTTCTTCTCGCCCGAGGGCAACATCATCAACAACGCCGTCGCCGGCCCCGGCGGCGGCCAGCCGCTCCTTTGGCAGCACCTCTTCTGGTTCTACAGCCACCCCGCTGTCTACATCATGATCCTCCCGGCGATGGGCATGGTGAGCGACATCCTCACCTGCTTCTCCCGCAAGCCGCTCTTCGGCTACCGGCCGATGGTCTATTCAATCGCCGGCATCGCAGGCCTGGGCTTCATTGTCTGGGGGCATCACATGTTCATGTCGGGCATGAACCCTGCCCTCGGCATCACATTCATGGTCTCGACAATGATGATCGCCCTGCCGAGCGCCGTGAAGACGTTCAACTGGCTCGGTACCGTCTGGGGCGGCAAGATCGAGTTCACCACCGCGATGCTCTTTGCCCTGTCGTTCGTCTCGATGTTCATCATCGGCGGTCTGTCGGGCATCTTCATGGCCGCCACGCCGGTCGACATCTTCATCCACGACACCTACTTCATCGTCGCCCATTTTCATTACGTACTGTTCGCCGGTACGGCGATGGGCGTGTGGGCGGCGATCTACTTTTGGTTCCCCAAAATGTTCGGCCGGATGATGAACGAGTTCTGGGGGAAGTGGCACTTCTTTCTGACGTTCATCTTCCTGAACGGCACGTTCTTCACGATGCATATTCTCGGGGCAGTCGGCTTCCCACGGCGGCTTGCCGATGCCTACCACTACGAAACGTTTCACCACCTCCAACCGATGAACGCGTTCATGACGTGGTGTGCGATCGGCATGGTGGCCTGCCAGGTCATCTTTGCGGCGAACTTTTTCTGGAGCATGTTCTACGGGCCGATTGCCGGCCGGAATCCGTGGAATGCCAACGGCCTCGAATGGACCGCTCCGAGCCCCCCAGGACATGGCAACTTTGATTATCAGCCCGTGGTCTACCGTGGCCCCTACGAATACTCGCCGCCAGGCGTGGAGACGGATCACCTGATGCAGACCGATCCGCCGAACCCGACTGCGGATGCCGCGGCCAGAAAGGCGCACTGACTTTTCCTTGCATGGTCCGGCTCGTGGATGGCAGAACGTCGCGTGCTTCGCACGTCTTGCACATCCTTGCCGGGATATTTCGCGTGACCTCATCCGACAGATCGGTGCTCCTGTGAGCGAAATCTCCAAGGCTCGTCGAGCGTCCGCCGATCCCCTCGCCTCGCCGGTAAGTGGGTGGGCATCCTGGCTCCCAGTCACGATCGCTGGCGTGCTCGTCGTGGTCACAGGGCTTCAGCTCTGTTCAGGCGCGCTCGTGACGACGTTCAAGGCCGCGATGGCGGTCGATGACTGGCCGACGACGCGGGGTCACAACATGCTTCTGTTCCCGGTCAGCGAGTGGCTCAGTGGGCCTCTCGATCTGATGCTTGAACATGGCCACCGTCTCTGGGGGATCGTGGTGGGAACGGTAACACTCATCCTGGCAGCGGTCTGCTGGATTCTTCCGACAAAGCCAGCCGTGCGCTCCCTGGTAGCCGTGGCGGTCCCGCTGGTTGTCCTCCAGGGTTTGGTAGGTGGCTTCCGAGTGAGGCTTGATTCCGAGGTTGTGGCCAAGGTGCATGCCTGCGCGGGCCCACTGTTTTTTGCGGTGGTTGTTGCGATCACGGCCGTCGCGACGCGTCGCTCGTGCAGCACCATGGCTGCGTCGAAAAGCGCCGTACGTTCGGCCATCGGTCTCATGATTGCCGCCTATCTCCAACTGGTCGCTGGTGCCCAACTTCGACACCTCGGTGCCGCCGTTGATCCGCGCACGTTTCACGGTCTCGTTGGGCTCCATATCGTTGGGGCTTTGACCGTCGCTGTCTTATCGGTCGTGGCGGTTTTGGCGACCCGCTCGACCGCCAGCGCGGGGGCCCGTCGATGGTCTCGCGGGATACTTTTCCTCGTGATTTGTCAGATCATTCTTGGCGGTGGCACGTGGGTGGCGAAGTACGGACCGCCATCCGCGATTCTCCCCGACTCGTGGCGGCTTGCTGAGCCGATCGTGGCCCGGAGTGGTTTTGGCGTTGCGGTCATCACGGGGCATACCGTCCTTGGAATGCTCCTCCTGGGGGCTGCCGTCGCATTGACAATTGCGAGTGGCGCACTCTCACGCCCCACTGAGTCGCTTGCCCTCCGCGAGAACTCCCGTTCGGAGGCATTCGCATGACGCCTCCACCACTCATCGGAGATCTCGCGCCTGCTCGGGTGCCGACCACCCGGGTCAGGGCACCATCGGGCAGTTTTGATGTTGAAGATGGGGTCGGTGGCCTGAGCGTGTTTCTCGCCGACGTATCAAGGCTAGTTCGGCCGCGGATCGCCGTCATGGTGCTTGCGACCGTTGCAGCCGCGGCATGGATCACGGCGGGCCGCCCGCCCGATGTGGGGCCGCTGCTCTGGGTGCTCGCGGGCACGGCGCTTGTCGCGGCGAGCTCGAGCATCGCGAACCAGATCCTCGAACGGGATGCTGACCGGTTGATGAAGCGAACCGCTGACCGTCCCGTTGCATCTGGCAGACTTGCCGTGCCCACCGCATGGGCGATAACTTTTGGCACGCTCGTGATAGGGACCGCCATGTCCTGGGTTGCAGCGGGCTGGGCGCCAGCCGCCGCCGCCGTGGCGACCTGGCTCCTGTATGTAGTCATCTACACGCCGCTCAAGCGAGTCACGCCGCTCAACACAGCCGTGGGTGCGGTGGCGGGAGCACTTCCCGTTGCCATCGGTTGGCTTGCCGTTGATGGGCCTGCTCGGCTGGCCCAGGGGGATGCCCGCGGAGCCCTCGCCGTGGCGGCTCTTGCGACGGTCCTCTACCTCTGGCAGTTCCCGCACTTCATGGCGATTGCCTGGCTTTACCGGGCCCAGTACGCCGCCGCTGGCATGCGGATGCTCACGGTTGTCGATCCAAGCGGTCTCCGGGCCGCCGGACAGTCCCTGGCAGCCGCCATCCTGCTCATGCCCGCGGCGCTCGTGCTGGCGGTGCCTTCGGCGAGCATTCAAATGTTCCTGTCCGCAGCGGTGGCAGGAACCGTGTATGTTGTGGCCACGGTGCAGTTCGCCGTTCGCCGTGACGATGTGTCGGCACGGTTTTTAGTGCTGTCGAGCCTCGGGGCCCTTCTTGGTCTCTTGGCAGCGGCAGCCGTCTTTGGTGGACCTCGCTGACCAGCAGCAATTCATTTCCTGATTCTCGTATCAATCCATCCGTTCCTCAGGCTTCCCATGAGCTCTCCGGCACTCTCCGTTTCCCACGGTCATGATCATGGTCACGGTGACGAGCACCACGGCCACATCCACCTCCAGTATCAGCCAGGCCTGCCTCTCTCCCGCGGCAAGCTCATCATGTGGCTCTTCCTATCGACGGAGATCATGTTCTTCGCGGCACTCCTTGGCAGCTACATCGTGCTTCGATTTGGCGCGGCGGTATGGCCGAAGCCGCACCATGTCCATCTCTCGGAACCGCTCGGGGCCTTCAATACGTTCGTGCTGATTTGCTCGAGCGTCACGATCGTACTCGCCCTCGAGGCGGCCAAGGCAAACAAGGCGCAGCTCGCCAAGATATGGATGGTGGCCACGCTGCTGCTCGGAACGCTTTTCCTCGGGGTGAAGGCATACGAGTACCAGGCGAAGTTCTCGCACGGCATCTTCCCGTGGGCACCGCACGGGCTGATCTACGAGCGGCCCGATCTCTATTACGGCTCGGCCGTGCGGGCCCGCCTTGGTGAGCCGGCCATCATCGATCGACTCAAGGAGCTCGACGACACTCCGGCTGAAAGTCTCTCGGCCGAACAACGGTCTGCTCGCAATGGGCTTCAGGATATTCGCAAAATCCTCGCCGACCCGAGCCAGCAAGCTTTTCAGATGGCGGTCGTCGCAGACCAAATCGCACCGCTGCCTTCGGAAGGTGCCGATGGCCATGGGAGTGCGCATGGCATCAACGATGCCTTTCCGTGGCTGCGGCTGCCGATCGTAATCCCCGGCGGCAACATGTGGGCAAGCACCTACTTCCTGCTCACCGGCTTCCATGCGGTCCACGTAGCCGTGGGGCTCATCGTGTTTTCCGTGCTTCTTGGATACACCCTTGGGCCGGCACGCGCCGGGATGATCGAAAACGCCGGCCTCTACTGGCACTTCGTCGATCTCGTGTGGATCTTTCTTTTTCCACTTCTCTACTTGTTCTAATTTCCCGTGGGAAAAGCCATCCATGGCCTTTTTCCACTTGGCCGACCGATGGCAAAGCCGAGGTTTGACATGGTCGGCATCCGCCGCTTCCTGCGGCGGCAGAATCGTTCCGCTGTTTGCTAGACTTCCTGGTTGTTCCCATTGCCCTGATAAGGCCACGACCCATGTCCGATCACTCCGCATCGCATGACCACGCAGCCGCCCATGACCATGCTCATGGTGGGCTTGGCAAATACATCGCCGTGTTCGCTGCCCTGTGCTTCCTGACGACGATGTCGTTCTTCACCTACTCGGAGGCTTGGCCATGGCGGGATCAGCCGCAGGTGGGCTGGGCCTTTATGATGGCCGTTTCCTGCACGAAGGCACTCCTCGTCGTGCTCTTTTTCATGCACGTCTGGTGGGAGGCGAACTGGAAGTACGTGCTCACGATCCCCGCCGCCATGATGGCCGTGTTCCTCGTCATCATGCTCGTGCCCGACATCGGCATGCGAAACCGGATGGTGTCACAGGAGCGGGCGCTCCACATGGCCCGTCCGGCCGACGTGCTCGAGCTTGAGAAGGCAAGTGGCAAGGGACACGCTGATCCCGTCGCCCACTGACCGGAGGTCGCTATGCGATGCTGGATTCTCTTGGCCCTTGTCCTTGCCGCAACTGTCGGCTGTGTCGAACAACCGGTCGTGGTCGTGGGCACCCCCGAGCCTGACCCTGACTTTGTTGCGGCCATCGACCCCTCGCTTCCGTTCACACTCACCGATCAGGATGGTAAGGCGTTTTCGTCGGAGTCGCTCGATGGCAAGGTCTGGCTCGGTGCGGTGTTCTTTGCCAACTGTCCCGGCCCCTGCTTTCGTGAAAACCAGGGGATCGCTGAAATTCTCCGCGAGATCGACGACCCCGATTTCGTCGTCGTGAGCCTCACCTGCGATCCCGAGAACGACACGCCCGAGGTGCTTCGTCGCTACGCCGAACGCTTCGATGCGAATCACTCCCGTTGGAAGTTTCTGACGGGCGATATGGCGACGATCGAACGAGTGGGGCAGGGAAAACTTCTCTTGCCGACAGAGCTCGGTGTCCATGCAGAGAAAGGGGTCGTCTTCGATCGTGACGGAAAACTTCGTGGAGGTTTTTCGCTCACCCACGCCGACAGGGTCGAACTGCTTAAGAAGCTCATCCGCGAAGTGCTTGCAGACAAGGCGTCATGATGCTCGTGTGCCTTGCCGTCGTGGAGGGCATCCACCCGCTGGCGACCACCAACGCGGTGCTCAACTCCATCGCCACCGTCCTTCTGGTGGCGGGCTGGGTATCGATCCGCCGCGGTGCCCCGAAGGTCCACCGCAACTTCATGGTGGCGGCCTTCGCCACCTCGGCGATCTTTCTCGTGTCGTATCTTGTCTACCACTGGCTCGAGAGGAGTCGAAAATACGCCGGCCCCGAGTCGCTCTGGTTCGTCTATTACGCGATCCTCCTCACCCACGTCATCCTCGCCGCCGCGGTGCCAGTCCTCGCCCTGCGAATGCTTTACCTGGCATGGCGTGGCCGCTGGGACGACCACCGCCGTCTCGGTCGGATCACGCTGCCGATCTGGCTCTATGTGTCGGTCACTGGCGTCGTGATCTACTTCATGCTGTATTGGCTATAGGTGACACGGTCAGGCGGGGTGCCGGCTCGGGATCGCCCGTGCCACGTCGTCGGACGTTCGCTTCGGCCATCTGCTTCACGGCCGGCGGGACATCCCTGCCCCCGGCGGCCTTGCCGGGCTTCCGCCCGGTGTCGGCCATCGTGGCCTCCGCTCACTCGAAGGAAACAGCGCTTCGCCATCGTGGCTTCGCTTGTTTCCTACGCCGCCGCCTGTGGCACGGGCGACCCCGAGCCTCCCCAGCCAGTTCATCGGGTTGAATTCGGGCCGCTATAATGAGGGCATGAAGAGAATTCATCTCGCCATGTTGCCTGCGTGTTGCGTGCTTGCCGTGCTCGCGGTTGTGGCGGCCGATGCGCTTGGGTGCCCGAACTGCAAGGATGCGGTTAATACGAGTGACCCGGATGGGCTCAATGTCGCACGGGGCTACTTCTACAGCATTCTTCTCATGCTCGCGATGCCCTTCACGCTCGCGGGATCATTCGCTGCCTATGTGTGGCGGGAGGTGCGGCGGCAGAAGAGGCGAGAGTCCGAGGGCAGTTCAGAACAGGTGTCGCTGTGACCGCCATGACCCTTGACGGCGTGTTGCTTCCGGTCCCTGATCCCAATTCACCCGCCTCGAAAAAGAGCAAGCCTCGCAACTATCTTTCTGCGACCGAACACCGCAAGCTCTTCTGGGCGGTCATGCCGCCGGCGATCATGGTGATGGTCGTGCTCGAGTTGTTCCTTCGGCCACTCTGGGAGCCGACTCCACCGCCGCGAGCGCCGGAGGTGAATACCCGCTACGCGGCTGTCGTCGGACCACTGCCTGAGGGTGACGCGGTCGTCATTTTGCCCGCTGAGGAGATGCCCGACACCATCGATGAATCGCTCTTGGGCGCGTCGCTCCAGGCCCTCTCGAGCGTTCGCGATGCCACCTTCTTCGGCTCGAATGACCATGAAGCATGGCTCGACACGTTTCTCACACTCCAGGGAGAAAGGGGCCGGCCCCTTCCAGTACCGCAGGATGTTGGATTTACCGAGCTCTTCACTCAGCCACGCTCGTTCCGCGGGCGGGCTGTGAGAATGCGGGGCACGCTTCGACGGCTTGAGAAACTCGACGGTCGGGCGGACGAGTACGGTGTAGAACACTACTGGCAGGGATGGCTGGAACCGGCTGGCGGGCCGGCCTCGCCGGTGGTGGTCCACTTTTTGAGGGTGCCAGAGGGCATGGCCAACGGGCTCGAGATCGTCGAGCCCGCCGTCGTGACCGGCTTCTTTCTCAAGAACATGGCCTACAAAGCGGCCGATGGCGTTCGGATTGCTCCGCTCGTGCTGTCCCTCGAGCCGGTGCGACCGCCATCAGCGCCCGCCGACGGCATGGGCGATAGCTTTCTGAATCGCTCGATCATGGTCATCGGAGTTGTTACGATGCTCTCGCTCGTGTCTGCCATCGGGATCGGATACCTGATGGTCGGCATGGGGCGACGGCGGCGACTCGATGCGGCTGGCCTTGACCCGGCGCTTTCCGAGGTCGAGCCGTTCTCCGTGTCGGAGTCGCTGCGAAACTTGGCGGCTGACGACGCGATGGCTGGACACGATCCAACGGGCGGAGCACACGACGAATGAAAATGCCGAGCGCGGTGCGATGGCGGGGAGTGGCAGCAGTCGTAGCTGTGGCAGCATGGTCGGCTTGCCTCGCGGCCGACGACGGTCCGACCGACTTCAAAGCGTTCCTCGAGCTTCGCGAGATCGACCAGCCTCGCCGCGAGTCCATCGAGTCGGCGACCGAATGGAACGACGAAGCCGAGGCCGCGGTCATCAAGGTGCTCCGCCGGCTCGACGCCCCGGAAAGCCTCGTGGCGGGATGGCGAGATGCTGCCGTGCCGGCCCCAGGCAAGGGCGATGCCGCGAAGGTGACAGACACGCTCATGGCCATCCGTGGAACGGCGACGTTCGTGGCGCCGCGGCGACTCCCTCCGGCCCTGGCCGAGCTCTATGGCAGTCCGCACTACGACGTCGTGCGGATCGTTGACGACAAAGGGCTCGTCGTGGATGTGCTCACCCGTGCTGCCCCAACTGCATGGCCGCGGTGGAAGACGATTGATGAGCCGGCATCCGCCGTTGGCCTGCCACTCTCGACTCGCGCTTCCCCACGGCCAGAATCGCTGGCCGCGGGTGGTCAGAAGTGGCCTGAGGATGCGCCTGCGGTCGTGGTCGCGGCTGACCGCGTGGGCTGGCATCCCGACACACCCCTCGGCCGGCTCGGCATGGACTACGGCCTTTTTGATTCGGTCGTTGATGGGACGAAGCTCGTCAAGGGGGATACGGCTGCCTTCTACGCCGTGCTCGCAGCCGTCGGTCGCACGTCCCGCCGGGACATTGCCGACGCTGCCGGTGAGCCGATCGACGCCATGCTGCTGATCGATCCGGGGCGCAAGTGGTTTCCATCGCACCGCGGTGATCCGGTCGTGATCGAAGGCAATGCCATGAAGGCCACAAGGGTGGCGATCGACGAACCCTTCCTCAGGAAGTTCGTCGGCAGCGATCATTACTGGGAAGTCTTCGTGTTCGTGGAGACGCCGCTGCTCGAAGTGAACGGACGGATGCAGAATTCGTATCCGATCGTCTGTTGCCTGCGGGAACTGCCGGCCGGCATGCCTACTGGGGAACGGATCAGCGAACGGGTGCGAGTCGCCGGGTTCGCGCTCAAGCGATACGCCTATCCGTTCGACGATCCTCGTCCAGACGAGGCTGGCCAAGTCGCCGAATCACCGGGTCGCCGGGTCACGACCCTCGTGGTCGGTCCACAGCCTGCCTGGTCGCCCGCTCCATCCGAGGCCTCCTCGCAGCCCATCTGGGTCATCGCTGCCGTCGCTGCCCTTCTGGCGGTCGGTGCGATCTTCTGGGTCGCCTTGCTCTATGGCAATCGGTCAATCGACCGCACGATCCAGAAGTCTCGCGAAGAGCTGCCGGAAAAGATCGACATTCCTGTCGATGACCGCTGATCGCTCTCTGGCCTGCCGCTCCTTCCCGTCCGTTCTTCCACGTCTCTTTCCTCGAGGTTCTTTCATGCGACGCGCCAAGATATCCATCATCGGTGCCGGCAATGTCGGCGCCACCACCGCTCACTGGTCTGCTGCTGCCGAGCTCGGAGACGTGGTGCTCCTCGACATCCCGGCCACCGAAGGCATGCCCGCTGGCAAGGCGCTCGACCTCTTTCAAGCGTCACCGATCATGGGATTCGACGCGAGGATCATCGGGACCACGGAATGGGCCGACACGGCGGGGAGCGACGTGGTCGTGGTGACTGCTGGCATCGCTCGCAAGCCGGGCATGAGTCGCGATGACCTGCTCTCGACGAATGCCAGGATCGTTGGCGATGTTGCCGCCAAAATCCGCGACACGAGTCCCGAGTCCATCGTCATCGTGGTCTCCAATCCGCTTGATGCGATGGTGCAGCGGACGTTCCAGGTCACCGGCTTTCCAGCGGCCCGCGTGATGGGGCAGGCCGGCGTGCTCGACACTGCCCGCTATCGCGCGTTTCTCTCACTCGAGCTCGGCGTGAGTGTTGAGGACATCTCCGCGATGCTGCTCGGCGGCCACGGTGATACGATGGTGCCGATTCCGAGCTGCACGAGCGTGGGGGGTATCCCGGTGACACAGCTCATCGCGCCCGATCGTCTTGAGAGCATCGTGGACCGTGCACGAAAGGGAGGCGCCGAGATCGTCGGCCTGCTCAAGACCGGCAGTGCCTACTACGCGCCGGCGGCGGCAACGACGCAGATGGTCGAGGCGATCGTTCGCGACAAGAAGCGGCTTCTCCCGGTGGCAGCGTACTGCGACAAGGAATACGGCGTGGGAGGCTACTTTGTCGGCGTGCCGGTGATTCTTGGCAGCGGCGGCGTGGAGCGGATCGTGGAGCTCGACCTGCTGCCGCCTGAGCGGGCCGGCCTCGACCACAGCATCGCCGCTGTCAAGGAGCTTGTGGCCGTCATGGATCGACTCGTGGCCGCCGGCTAAATCACCGAGACTGCGCTGCTTTCCAGGCTTTCCTGTTCCGATCATGGCGGCCTTCGTTGGCGTTGCCTGACGGCGGTGGGTTCCGCTACAACCCCCGTCCCCGTTCCAGGCTTTGCCCGAGGAGAATCCGCGATGAGTCGCACACGCCGATCGATCCGTCGCGGGACACAGACTCGGACCTCCCTGCCGCAGGTGGCAGGTGACGCTCGCGTCTTCGTGCCACAGGGCTACGAGCCTGGCTACGACTACCCGCTGCTGGTCTGGCTCACGGATCCCGCGACACCGTTCGATCTCGGCCTCGCGATGATCCGACTCAGCCTGCGGAACTTCGTGGCGGTGCAGCCGGGCCACGGAGACGTCGCATGCTGGCGAGCGATCGATCGGGTGACCGATCGACTCAGTATTCACTCGCGACGGATCTGGCTCATGGGGCATCGGTCTGGGGGCACCGACGCATTCCGAATGGTCTGCCGTCATCCAGACCGGTTTGCCGGTGCTGTGTCGCTCGGTGGTGGCTTCCCACTCGGAGAGCACGTACTTGGACAACTCGACGAGATTCGTCGGACGCCGTTGTTACTCTGCTCAAAGGCGGCGGATGTTGCAGCCGACCCGGCCAGACTCGACCAGACGCTCCGGCTCTTTCATGCATGCGGCGGCACCCTTGCCGTGCGTATCTACCAACGGGGTGACGAGCTCTCGAGAACCACCCTTGGCGACGTCAACCGCTGGCTCATGGAAGAGCTCTGCGGCTCTCCGACTTCCCTTCAACCTCACGGAGCGGTGTAGCGCTGACCGCTTTGACCGACCGGAAGTCTCATCAACGGGAAAGGATTCCCATGACTGCTCCACATGATGCGTCCTGCGATGACGGTCCGCGGCACGTTCTCCCCATGCGGGAATCGCGGCGGATGCCCTGCCTCATGGACGTTCTCAGCAGCATCGCTGCCGATGTGACAGCCGACCGCCGGAAGCGACGGCTCCCCGAAATTGCGATCACTCTCGACGTCGAGGGGAACCGTGAGCCTGCGGCCGATGCCGACGCCATCAGGGCCGGCCTCGTTCCCCTCGTGGCTGCCGCATGCGAGGCCGCTGCTGGACCCGCACCACCAAGCGACGGCCCAGATCTTCGCGAGGTGATTATCACGGCCGTCGATACACCCCGAGGCATCGAGATCGAGGTCGCTGATTCCGGTCCGGGTCCGGCCTGTATCCCTCAGGCTGCCTTGTCTGCGGCCCGCGGCCAGGCCGAAAGCCACGGTGGCCATCTCGATGTCGTTGCCTGTCCCGAAGGTGGTTCTGCCGTGACGTTCTGCCTTCCAAGCCGCGTGCATGGCCTGTCGATTCGTCCTGCCGCTTGATGTTCTTCCTGTTCGTGAGCCTGCCCCATGCACCGAGCCAATGGTGACCAGCCCCGGCGATTCTCGTCACGCGTGACGCCCGCGCAGGTGATCGGAATCGGCCTGGTGGTCATGTCGCTCGGTTGGGCTGCCTGGCTCCTGCGAGATCGCCCCATCAGCGAGGAGGTCGAGCTCCTGCCTGGCACCGCACTACCGTCTTCCGAGATGGCAATCATCGAGGCCGCGTTCGACCGAGCCCAGCTCACCGACCATCGCACCGAGGACGGACGTGTATGGGTGCCGCGGCCCCGACAGAGCGCCTACATGCGTGCTCTCGTGGATGCCGAGGCGCTCCCTCGTGAGTTCGGCGCCAGCCTCAAATGGGCGCTCCAGCAAAACAGTCCGTGGCAGAGCAGAGCGGTGCAGGAGGAGATGCTGCGGGTAGCCGTCCAGGAAGAGCTTGCCCATGTGATCTGCTCGATGCCCGGCATCGAGAGGGCCGCGGTCCTTTACGATGTCGATGCGCGGCCGGCGGGGGGGCTTGGCCGCGGTCCGGAACGCACGGCCAGTGTCAACATCCGCACGCAACCTGGCGTCGAGCTCGAGCCTGCAAGGATCCAGGCCATCCGCGTCTTGGTCGCCGCATCGATCGCAGGGCTCCCGGCCGAACGGGTCGCCGTCACCGATCTCCGCAGTGGCCGCGTCTTTTCCGGACCGCTCGCCGTCGATGCCGAGAGTGACCTCACCACCGTTGATCCAGCCCTTGCCAGGCGGATTGCCCATGAGCGGCACCTCACCGCAAAGCTCCGTCAGGCGCTGGCGTATGTGAAGGGAGCCGTGATCGATGTCACCGTGACATTTGCTCCGGCCGCTCCCCGTCTGCCACCGGTGCCGATTCCGCCGAGCAGCCAGCATGTGGCCGGTGCCAACATGCCCGCGGCCGTCGGGGAAGACGCACCAGTGTCCAGTGCAGCCGCCGACGTGGATGACACGAGGGCTTCCATGATCCTGGTGTCGCTGGCCGTTCCCGACGACTTTTTCAGAGGGCTCGACGTGACTGCGGCTGCCGGTGCCGAGGAGCGTCTTCGTGAACATGTGATGAGCATCCTTCCTGCGACGTCGCGACCCGAAGGCCGACGTCTCGTACTGACCCGAGTGGCTTCGGGCCATGTCAGTGGGGCACGTTCCGGCCAGCGATCTGTTCCCATGCCGCAGTCGACCGGTTCCCAGCGGCCTGGTGATGAGCGGCATGTGTCCCTCGAGGCCGCATGGAAGGCGATCCTGGAAGGACGCGCCGTCGATGTGCCACGCGAGGTGTGGCTTGCCGTGATCGCCGTGGCCGCAGGCTTCCTCGGGATGCTCGTCCTGCGACCGCGGCGGGCCGAGCCACGAGCGGCACGTCCCGTTCGAGCCGCTCCGTCGAACCCGATCGACTGGTCGACATTCGACGGCCAGGCCGCCGCTGCGCCAGAAGGCCATCAAAGGACAGCCGCATGACACACGCTCACGATTACCGTCGCCTTCGGACTTGCCACTCCGTGGCGAGGGTTATTCTGTTCCTGGCCGCCATCGCGTTCACATCGCACGACCATGCATGGGGTGATGATCTGTCAGGGCTTCCACCGATGCCACCGGTGCCCGAGGATGCCCGGGTGGATCCAGCGGTTCAGCCCGCGGCCTTCGAGATTGCGACCCCGTTGCCGCTCGATGGCTCGCCGGGGGCGTCTGCCGGTGCTCCTGCTGGCCGTCTGAAGTCCTCCGGTCCGCTGGGCAATTGGACGGTGCTTGCAGCGATCGCGTCCGCGTTTGTCGTGCTGGCGGGATTCCGATTCTGGCAGAAGCGAGCTGGAAGTCGCGACGTGCCGAGCGATGTCTTCGATGTTCTCGGTGAGGCGTCGCTCGGTGGGCAGCACGCGGTGCGGGTCGTTCGGTTTGGCCCACGGACGCTGCTCCTCGGAATCTCGAATGCGGGCTGCCAGACGCTCGCCACGCTCGACGATCCACAGGTAACCGAGCGGATTGTCAAGGCCTGCCTCGATGCTCG
>JBGTKO010000282.1:0-1971 GCA_041744595.1 Pirellulales bacterium | reverse complement strand
GACGGGCGAGCTCAACAAACGGCGCGGCCTCATCGTCTCGACCGAGACAGTGGGCAACACCTCCACGATCGTGGCGGAAGTGCCGCTCGCGGAAACGTTTGGCTACTCAACCGACCTGCGAAGCATGACGCAAGGGCAGGGCGTCTTCACGATGGAGTTCTCGAAATACCGGGCCACGCCGGGGAACATCCAGAAGGAGATCGTCGAAGAGCGGAAGAAGCAGGAGCTGGCGATGGCCAAGTAGGCCGTCGCTTGGGCTTGGCCTAGCGGTGAGATCTGAGCCCCTCATGGCCTCCCATGATCGGACGTGCCGTTGTGGTGTTGAGCGGGCTGGCAGAGCGGTGTGGTGTCAGCCGGCTGCCGGAAGGATGCGGCCACCGACCAGGATCCTCACGCCCATCCGTTCGGCCTGCTCCAACGTTTCGGGCCGGATGTTTTCGCAGGCCACGTACGGAATGGCTCGCTTGCCGCCCTTCGTGAGAATGGCCGCCCGTTGAACCGCGCGTTCCAGGTCGTGTATGCGGGCAGTGCATGATGCCTCGCACACAAGGTAGATCGGCTCGCCATTCATCGTGCCGGAAGCCACGATGTCGGTGAGGCGGAGCTCATCGAGGTCACTGTCGTCGAGGGTTCCTGCGACTACCAACGGCTCGAGCGACTCCACAACTTCTTGAACGTCGAGCACCCGGCAGCGTTTGATGTGGCGGCCGATATACGCGGGCAGGCGGCTGCGGAGGTTCCATTCGAGCGCACGTCTATCGGCCCGATCAAGCCGGATGAACGTCCCGCGTTGAGCTTCCGTCAGTTCCCTGATCTGAACCCCGGTTTCTTTCTGAAATTCGACAAGGTCTTTCACTTGGACCGCGATTTCCCGTTGCGCAGTGGTCAGGTCTTTGACTTGCGCGGCGGTTTCGTGCTGGGCCGTGGCCAGTTCTCTGACTGTGGCCGCGGTCTCGTGTTGGGCTTCGGCCAGATCGGCGACAAGGGCACGGAGGTCTTGCACGTCGGCCTTTGTAGCAAGCCAGTCATGGGCTTCCACAACTACGGTGGCCAAAACGTCGGCCTGCTCCACAGGGAAAACCGTGAGCAGTTGATCGCGAATAGATGATTTCGTCGCCATGGCGGTGGCCTCCAGTTACGTAGTGTACGCACGTTTATTTTTGAGTCAAGCGATGAGGGGTGGCCGGGGGCGGCTACAATCCCGGTATGCGTTACTTGGTGGTTCTCAGTGTTGCGGTATGCGCTGCCGTTGCGTTGGCTGACGAGCGGCTTGTGATGACGTCGCTGCCGCCGGAGGCGTCGGGTCGGGAGCCGCCTTCGCAGCGGGCGCTTGTTGATGCTCGGGCCGAGCTCAAAAATCGCTACCGCGAGCTGCTCTTTCGGGCCAGGAGCTCCGCTGGGGCCGAGCTCGCTGCGGAAACATTTCTCGAGGCCGCAATTGCGGAGGAAGATCGAGCTCTCAAGTGGCTGCTGATGGCTGAGGCCCGGCGGCTGGGATCGGCCTCCGGCAACGCTGCCGTGATCTCCCGGGCGATCACGCTGGCGTCGGCCACCTACGACTTCGACGCCCTCGACATGGAGTATCGGTCGCTCGCTGAGATTCCGTTGCGGGGCATCTCGCCGGCGCGTTCGGTGCGGCTGGCCGAGTCGGCCGAGCGGCTGGCGATGAGGGCCGAGATCGACGGGCGGATCGGGCTTGCGCTCGCTTCGCAAGACCTTGCGATCCGGGCGTGGCAGCGGGCCGGAGTAAAGGAGGCGTGCCGTCAAGCGATGGTGCGGCATGCCGAGATCGCGGCGGCCGGCACGCGATAGCTCGCGTCGTTCGACTCGCTGAGTCGAAATCGCCCCGCTACCGCTGCGGATAGTAGTGCGAGTAGTTCATGTAGGTGGAGGTGTGGCCCGTGGGGCGGATCGTGGGATCGAGCTGGCGGGATCGCGTGTCTCGCTGGATCTGCCCCACTTGGCCTTGAA